>LGGV01000006.1 GCA_001509095.1 Synergistales bacterium 58_81
ATCTCGACCTCCCAGCCGCGGTTGGAGGCAAGCTCCCTTAGCAGTACCGCATCACCGGATCTGTTCCTGCCGAAGCGGAAATCCTCTCCGACCACAAGACCTCTGATGAAGAGGCTACTCTCAAGCGACCCCAGGAAATCATCGGGACCCATCTCGGCGAGCTCCCTGGTAAAAGGTATCCTCATGATCTCAGGCACCCCCAGACATCTGCCCAAGATATCCTTCTCGGGCTCGGTAAAAAGGGGCATAAATTCCCTGCGACCAAGAACTGACTGGGGATGGGGGAAGAAGGTCACGACACACCAGGAATCGGAAAGTCTTCGCGAAATAACCTCCGCTGCACGGAAGAGTCTTTTGTGTCCCAGGTGGAAACCGTCAAAGGATCCGATAACGGCTATCATCAGTGGTCATCCTTCCAGGGGTATGTTCGTGACGGCTCTGGCCAGGGATCTGCTCTTCTCGACCTCGATCCTTGCAAAGGAGAGCACCCTGCTTCCGGTTATCGTTACCAGATCCTTGGCAGGGTATGCGCCCCACCCTCTTCTCTCTAGCCTTTCAAAGGGAACGGGTCTGCCCGATAAAATAAGCTCCTCCTCGGGTGGGTGCGCAATAAAGTTGGTAAAACTGGTTGAGATGGCCGAAAGGGGTAGGATCCTCTCCTGAAGGTAATCGACAGTCATTGCGGCCAGATCATCGCTTGGAATAGCGTCTGCTATGATAAAAGGCCCCAGGGACGATCTGGTCAGGCTCGAGACTGTCGCGCCGCATCCCAGGGCGGCACCCAGGTCCCTTACGATACTTCTCACGTAGGTGCCCTGTTGGCATTTTATTACCAGGGGAACCTCCAGGTCACCTTCAAGTGGCCCGGTCCTCCTGATAGAGGTCACCAGAACCGGCCTTGCTTCAAGCTGGACATCGAGACCCCTTCTTGCCATGGAGTGAGCCCTCCTGCCATTAACCTTGACCGCCGAAAAGGACGGGGGAACCTGGTCGCGGAGACCTGAAAAGGAGAGCAGTGCCCTGTCTATGCATACCTCGTCGACATTGCCTGCATCCCCCAGGGTAATGACCTGGCCCGAAAGGTCGTCGGTGTCCGTGCTTGATCCAAGGCGAGCCGTCACTAGGTAAGTCTTTGGAAGCATCATCACGAACCGGGAGGCCCTTGTGGCCTTTCCTACAAGAAGGACGAGGACCCCTGAAGCTGTCGAGTCAAGGGTACCCGCGTGCCCCACCCTTACCTTGCCGCCGAGGATCCTCTTTACGAGGTTGGTACAATTGGTACTTCTCGTTCCTGGCGCTTTGTC
Organism: Synergistales bacterium 58_81; assembly: GCA_001509095.1. Lineage (GTDB taxonomy): Bacteria > Synergistota > Synergistia > Synergistales > Thermovirgaceae > 58-81. The sequence continues at coordinate 1,305 of LGGV01000006.1, forward strand.
AATTACCAGAAAGCCCGATCTCATCAAGTTCCTCCAGCCTTGAAAGAAAGGCCTTCAGCGATCTTTCAGGAGTGTCCTCTATCCTGCACCCCGAGGCGCGTTCGTGTCCTCCTCCACCCCAAAGGGCCGCCATATCCCTGGCGTTCAGTGGGTCCCTTGTGCGGATGCTTACACGGCAACATCCCTCATCCTCCTGAAAGAGCAGAGCGGCCAGAACGCCCCTGACGGAGAGAAGGGCGTTGACCAGATCCTCGGTATCCTCCCTTGCGACTCCAATGCCAGAAAAGTCCTCTCTGGTAAGGAAAGTGGCGCAGACCCTCCCGTCAAGGTGAAGGGTGGCCCTGGAAAGACCTGTCCCCCAGAGGTGCAGGCCTGCAAGGGAACGGTTCTCGTAGACTTCCCGGAATACCCTGGAGGGTTCTGCCCCTCTTGCTACCAGATCGGCTGCCGTCCTGAGTGTCCTTTCGTCCGTCGAGGGGAATCTGAAAAATCCTGTGTCGGTAGCAATAGCCGTAAAGAAGGGGTCGGTCATCTCCCTGGATATCTCCCAACGGGCAGAAAGGAAGAGTTCATAGATCATCAGTCCTACCGAAGATGATTGCTCATCGATCCAGTTGAAGGAACCGAACCTGCTGTTGTCCCCGTGGTGATCGATGTTGATCACCACTACCCTTTCCCCGGCCTCCGGGAGCCCGCCCACGGTCCTCGCTGGGTTGCTGGTGTCCGCTACGATCACAGCCATTCCCCCGGATCCTGTCATCCCTTCAAGGGTATCGGCGGTGACGTACTTCTCGCTGAAGGGGAGGAATCCGTATACCCGCGGGAAGGGGTCCGGTCCTAACCATGAACACTTTTTCCCCATGGTCGCGCCCTGAAGGAAGAGGGCGCTTCCGCACCCAAGGGTGTCTCCGTCAGGCTTCTCGTGGGCAAGTATGATCCACTCTTGTGCCTGTTCAAGAGCTCGGATCATCTCGTTGAGCTCCTTCAATTACTCCGATCCTCCGTTCCTTCCACGGCATCTGGTATCTCGAGATTGTCCAGTATTTCATCAATTGTCCGGGCCCGGTCTTCGGTGGTATCGTAGACGAAGTGAAGCTCCGGCACCTGGCGGAGATGCATCCTCTTCCCCAGCATGGACCTTAGAACCCCCGCCGAACGGTTAAGCGCCGTCTCGACGACCTCACGCTTCCCTGGGGTAAGGGTCCTGAAATAGACCTTCGCATGGGAGAGGTCCCTGCTGCAGGAGACCTCCGATAGCACCGCCTCTATCAGTGAGTCGTCCTTTATCCTTATCCTGATCAGGTCGGAGATCTCACGAAGAAGCTCCCTGTTGATCCTCTCAATCCTGAAAGCCGGCATATTTTTCAACCTCTTTGATCTCCCGAACAAGGAGGAAATCGCCCTTTTCCTCCATCGAACGGATCATCCGCAACAGCAAATCGAGTCTTTCCCCGGCCTCGGAGGGAGAGGACGAGACGGCCGAAAAGGCCAGGAAACCGTCCTGGAACGAACCCTCGGGGCCAAGGTCCGCCGAGGAGACGTTGAGCCTGCTCCGCGCCCTTTCCAAAAGTGACCTGGTGACCTGTCTCCGGTCCTTGAGGCTTGCGGCTCCGGGTATTTTCAGCTGGACCACGAGCACACCGCAGAAGAGGGCCTGTCCCCCCATCAATCGAGGGTCCTCTTTTCCTCTACCAGTTCGAAGGCTTCAACAATGTCACCTTCGTGGAAATCCTGCTGGTTCGAGAAGCTCATCCCGCACTCGTAACCGGAGGTTACCTCCCTGGCGTCATCCTTGAATCTCCTGAGGGCTGAAAGGTTACCCTCCCAGTAAACGACACCATCCCTTACCAGCCTCACCTTCGCTCCTCTTTTGATCAAGCCCTCGGTCACGTAACACCCGGCAACCTTTCCGGCCTTGGGCACCTTGAAGACAGCACGGATCTCGGCCTGCCCCAGCACCTTCTCCCTGATGGTTGGGGCCAGCATCCCTTCAAGGGCTGCGTGAACATCTTCGATAACATCGTAAATTATCCGGTAAAGTCTGATCTGTATCCCTTCATCCTCGGCCATCCTCCTGGCGTTGGGATCGGGCCTGACGTTGAAACCGATGATGATCGCGTTCGAGGCCGAGGCAAGCATAACGTCTGATTCCGAGATCCTTCCTACCCCTTCATGGACGAACTGGATACCCACCTCGCTGGTCTCTATCTTCTTCAGGGAGGCCTTGAGCGCTTCCAGTGACCCCTGAACATCGCACTTGAGAACGATGGGCAGGGTTGGGGTCTCCCCCATCTGCATACGGTCGTACATCTCCTCCAGGGTGATCTTCCTCGACGGCCCCGATTCTGCCTCTTTCCGGACTGTCTCTCTTTCGTTCATTACCTGCCTGGCTTCCTTCTCGCTCATAACGACGGTGAACATCTCGCCAGGCTGGGGGACCGCCGAAAAACCCAGAATCTCAACGGCGGTACTGGGGCCGGCCTCCTCGGTCTGCTTCCCGGAATCGTCGATCATGGCCCTGATCTTTCCCCAGGCCGAGTCGGTCTGGATAATGTCACCTCTTTTAAGGGTGCCCTGTTGTACAAGAACGCTGGCCACGGGCCCCTTTCCCTTGTCTAGCCTGGCCTCGATCACCGTTCCTTCAGGAGAGACCGACGGGTCTGCCTTGAGCTCCAGCATATCGGCCACGATAAGTACCATTTCAAGAAGCTGGTCGATACCCTGTCCTGTAACTGCTGAAATGTCAACGACAACGGTGTCGCCGCCCCACTCCTCAGGTACCAGTCCGTAGTCGGAGAGCTGCTGTCTGACCCTGTCGGGTCGGGCCTCGGGCTTATCTATCTTGTTTACGCCAACCACGATAGGTACTCCTGAAGCTTTGGCGTGGTTCAGGGCCTCCACGGTCTGCGGTTTGACACCGTCGTCAGCGGCAACAACCAGGATCACTATGTCCGTTGCCTGGGCCCCTCTGGCTCTCATGGCAGTAAAAGCCTCATGACCCGGGGTATCAAGGAATACTATTCTTCTACCCTTGTGGACCACCGTTGAGGCGCCGATATGTTGAGTTATACCCCCAGCCTCCGTCTCGGTGATCCGGGTCTTCCTTATGTGATCCAGAAGGGTCGTCTTCCCGTGGTCAACGTGACCCATGACTGTAATGATCGGAGCCCTCTCAAGGAGGTTATCGCCCCTGAAAAGGGGTTTTCTGCTTACCACTGCACTCTCCTCGACGGACTGTTCATCGCCTGTTACTATCTCGACCGCGAGCTCTGACGATAGGACCTCCAGGATCTTATCTGTAACTGGCGAATTGGCAGGGATCATTTGACCTGCAGAGACCAGTATCTTGACCAGTTCCCCGGGTTTCTTCCCCAGATGGGTTGCCACCTCGTTGATAAGGGCTCCTTTGGGGACGACCACCTTTCTGGAAGGTATGCTGTCGCGGGAGGGGCCCTTCCTCCCTTCGCTGACAGCATCCTCGACCAGCTGGGCAGTCTCGGACTCTATCGAGCTCATGTGGTTCTTGACCTCTACTCCGAGATCTTTGAGGAGATCCATCATCTCCCTGTTGGTTTTGCCCAGCATCTTTGCCAGTTCATAGACCCTGATCTTGCTCATATCTATCGACCTCCTCGGTCAGCAGCTTCTCGATCTTCTCCGAAAGTCCATTCTCAAGGGGCATTCCGACGATCTGTGTCGGACCAGTGGAAAGGAGGCGCCCCAACTCTTCCCTTCCCAGACACCCTATGACCATGACCCTGCAGATGCCTCTTATCCTGTAGCCTTCTATCATGGACCTGACGTTTCGGGAATGGTCGCCTGAAAGTATGACAAGGAGCCTTTTGCCTCTCCTGAGTTCGGCCCTGACGGTATCCTGCCCCGAAAACAGGATACCTGCCTTCCTGGCGATCCCCAAAAGGCCCGAAAGTCTATCGTTCAAGGCCGTTCCCCTCCGGAACTGCTTCCATCCCCGATCTCTTCAAGTAGGGTGGAGAGGGTCGCAAATATATCATCCGTAACCTGTGACCTGAGAGATCTTGAAAGCTGCTTTTTCTTTCTGGCAAGCTCCAGGCAGCTCCGCCTCCTGCAGAGATAGACCCCTCTTCCCGGGGCTCTCCCGGTGGGATCAACGGCTATCTTCCCGTCGGGGCTCCTAACGATCCGCAACAGTTCGCTTCTGGGGAACTCTTCTCCGCAACCGGCACATGTCCTTGGCCTTCTTCTCTTTCCCGATCCCGTCGCCGTTCCGATCATTCCTCACCATCTCCGGTAGTTATCAGGTCTTCAAAAAGATCCTGGAGGGTGGGTAGTTTCTCAGGTTCGAGTACCTTGATATCGATCTTCCACTTCGTTAGACGGGCGGCCAGCCTGACGTTCTGCCCGGCCTTTCCTATGGCAAGTGAGAGGTGATCTGGCCTGACGAAAACCTGGACGGACCTCTCCTGCTCCAGTACTGGTTCGACTTTCAGGACCCGGGCCGGGGAAAGGGCGTTCCTGATGAAGACCAGTGGGTCGCTGCTCCATACGACCACGTCTATTCTTTCGCCGCCGAGCTCTTTGCTTATGGACTTGATCCTGGCGCCAGCGTTACCGATACAGGCCCCCACGGGGTCCACGTTGGGATCTAGGGTTGATACGGCCACCTTTGCCCTTGCGCCCGATTCCCTTACTATCTCCCTGATCTCGATGGTTCCCTCCCTGATCTCGGGTATCTCAAGCTCAAGAAGCTTCCTCAATAGTCCCGGATGGCTCCGGGAGACGACGATCTTGGGTCCTCTGGTCGTCTGTCTCACCTCGACAAGGAAAAACTTCATCCTGCTCCCGAGAGCATAGGATTCACCAACTATTCTCTCTTCCCTGGGCAGAATGGCCTCGGTTCTGTCGTTCAGCCTCACCAGGACCTGGTCGTTCTCGGATTTGAACACCACCCCGTTGACGAGGTCGCCTATCTTGTCCGAGAACTCCTCGTAAATGACCTGCCTCTCGGCATCCTTCAGCCTCTGAATTATGACCTGTCTTGCGGTCTGGGCCGCTATGCGACCGAATTTCTCCGGTTCGACCTCCACCCGGACTATATCTCCAAAAGAAACATCATTGAAGCCAAGTTTTGATGCCTCTTCCATGGACAGCTCCGTGTCAGGATCGTTCACCACTTCCACTATCTGCCTGACCTCGCAGATGGATACCTCCCCGCTCTCCAGAGCCACGAAGACCTCGATATTCTGATCCCCTCCCCGGTACTTTCGGTAGGCAGATATCATCGCCGCCTCGAGGCCCGAGGAAATGACCTCCAGGGGCAAGTTCCTCTCCTGGGTTATCTGTTTCAGAGCTCGAACGAAATCGCGTCCCAGCTGCATTACTGCTGCCCCCTTTTCTTTTTCCCCTTGGCTACGGGCCTTTGCGGGCCCGGCATTTCATAGACCAAGTTCGCTCTCGAAATTTCATTGAAGGGGATAGAGATCTCCCCCGATCCGTCTTCGCGGAACAGAACAGTGTCCCCGGAAACGGAAATAACAGTTCCTGTCAGATTCTTTCTTCCATCGAGGCCGCTTTTGAGTCTGATTCTTGCCCTCTTGCCAGAAAAACGTTCATAGTCGGAAATCTTGAAAAGGGGTCTCTCGATCCCCGGGGAACTGACCTGCAGGAAGTACCTCTCAGGCAGCCCCGGATCACTGTCGTCGAGCATCCTTCCCAGTTTTCTGGACACGATCTCGCAGTCCTTGACATTAATGCCGCCCAGACTGTCGATCAGGACCCTGAGTACCGTACGGCCCTCTTCCAATGCCAGTTCAGACCAGACGTATTCATAACCGGCTTCTTCGACCAGCTCTCTAATGGAGCCATGCATCCTTTGCATAGCCTCTCTTTCGACCTGTCTTGTCATTCTCAAAGCACCACCTGTTACAAAATTCTTAAACCTGTTTTAAGGGCGGATAAAAAACGAAGAGCAGGATCTCCCTGCTCTTCGCCCCATCCGCAACTTTAAAGGCGGTTCATCTGCGATGAGTATACCACGCCTCCAAGACTTTTTTCAACTTGTCCCGAGAACCGACAGAGACACTGTTGCGATAGAAAGGACCGTGTTAGGGACCTGTCCCGCCGCCCCTCCAGTCCTTTCAGATCTATTCCATGCGGTAGTTCGGGGCCTCCTTGGTTATCACCACATCGTGGGGGTGGCTCTCCTTGACGCCCGCACCGGTTATCCTGACGAATTTGGCATTTCTCTGCAGTCCTTCGATATTGGAGGCACCTACGTAACCCATACCTGATCTCAGACCCCCCACGAGCTGATATGCGATAGCGCTCATCGGCCCTTTGTAGGGGACGAGTCCCTCGATACCTTCCGGGACCAGTTTCTCCTCTTCCTGGCCCTCCTGGAAGTAGCGGTCCTTGCTCTCTCCGCCCTTCATCGCCCCCAGGGAGCCCATCCCCCTGTAACTTTTGAAGGACCTTCCACGGTAGATGACAACCTCTCCGGGACTTTCGTCTGTACCGGCGAAGAGGGATCCTATCATTACCGAATCGGCACCGGCTGCAACAGCCTTGACCACATCCCCTGAGTACCTGATCCCTCCGTCGGCAATAACGGTCTTGCCTCTGGAGTGAGCCACTTCAGCAACTCTCATGACCGCTGATAGCTGGGGGATTCCTATGCCAGCTATAACCCGGGTGGTGCATATCGATCCGGGGCCGACGCCAACTTTTACCGCATCCGCTCCGGCGTCGATTAGTGCTTCGGCGGCCTCCCCGGTAGCTATATTACCTCCGACAAGTGCAACTCCGGGGAATTTCCTCCTTACAAGTCTTACCGTTTCGACAACGGCCCTGGAGTGTCCATGGGCCGTATCTACGACAAGAACATCAATGCCGGCTTCGACCAGTTTGCCTGCCCTTTCCAGGGCCCCGTCACCGACACCGAGCGCTGCACCGACCCGAAGCCTTCCCCTGGAGTCCTTCGAAGCCTGGGGGAAGTCCCTGGCTTTCTGGATATCCTTGATGGTGATCAGACCTTTCAGGGTCCCGTCACGGTCAACGATCGGGAGTTTTTCGATCTTGTGTTTCATCAGGATCTTGGTGGCGCCCTCAAGATCCGTACCCACAGGGGCCGTGACAAGGTTATCCCGGGTCATCACCCCGCTGATGGGCTGCTGATAGTCGGTCACGAAACGAAGGTCACGGTTTGTAATAATTCCCACCAGCCTGCGTCTTTCATCGACTATGGGCACTCCCGATATATGGTAGTGGTCCATGAGCTCGACTGCATCCTTGACCAGGTCCTCGGGGTGGAGATAGAAGGGGTCCACGATGACCCCCGATTCGGAGCGCTTGACCTTGTCAACCTCGGCGACCTGTTTTTCCCAGCTCATGTTCCGGTGGATAATGCCTATTCCACCCTCTCTCGCAAGGGCAATGGCCAGCCGGCTTTCTGTCACCGTGTCCATCGCTGCGCTGCAGAAGGGGATGTTGAGGCTTATCTCCGGGGTCAGGAAGGAGGAGACATCGACCTGGGACGGTATCACCTCGCTGTAGGAAGGTACCAGGAGCACGTCGTCGAATGTCAGGCCATCTCCAATTATCCTGTTCTCGGGCCCGTCCATCTGGGCACCTCCTCTTGGTCCGGAATGATCCAGCCTTTTGTTCCTTTAACTCTGTTGGCAGAGAGTCTATACCAAAGAGGGCCTTTACTGCAACTGTCAGGCATCGGAGGTTTCAATGGGGCAGGGATCCCCTTCGGTCACAAGCCGGGCTACGGCCCAACATCTCATGGCTTCGCCGTTGCCCACATCACCTGTCCATTCACCGGATTTGAAGGTGAGCGAGACCGTTCCCGGTCTGTCCGCGAACAGGACTTCTGTCAGGTTCTTTCGGATCCCTTCCGCCATTGACGCAAGGCGGGGTACCTGGGCATTGACCACGGCGTTCACCGACGACACGGTGAATCCCTTCTCTCTCGTCATTGCAACTGCTTCCTTAAGAATATCGAGGCTTCGGATGCCTTTGAAACGCCCTTCTGAGGCCGGGAAAAGGGTGCCAATGTCTGGCAGGCCTGCGGCTCCAAGAACTGCATCGGCGATGGCGTGACAGAGAAGGTCTCCGTCTGAATGCCCGGAAAGACCCAGAGGAAAGGGTATCCTCAGTCCTCCCAGAAAAAGGGGGATGCCTGGGGAAAGCCGGTGGACATCAAAGCCGAAGCCCGTTCTTTCGACAGAAGACCCTCTCAGGACCCGGCTGGCCAACTCCATGTCCTCAGGAAAGGTGATCTTGAAGTTCAGTGGATCTCCCCTGGTCCACCCGAGGTCCCTTCCGGAAGCCAGCCAGGCCTCCGCCTCGTCGCTGAAGTGGCCGGGGGTCTCCTTTAGAACGCGATGGATCTCCTCAGACGGAAATGCCTGGGGTGTCTGGGTCACCAGAAGACCTTCGCGGGGAATGCCCGCGACAATGACACCCTGGTCTGCATGTTTGAGGGCATCAGTTACCGGAAGAAGGGGTACGGCCGAACCCCTCTTCACCGCCTCACTGACAAGACGACGGCATAGCATCGGCGATACGAAGGGTCGTGCGGAGTCGTGGATCATCACCCTCTTACCCCTTGCTGCTTTGAGCCCGTTGAGAACGGAGTCCTGTCTCCTCTCTCCGCCCGGTACCATCACAAGGTCGATCCGGGACCGGATACGCGCGGTCTCTGCCTCCATAGAGCTCTCCATCCCCGGCGGCACCACGAGAACTATCTGTTCCACTCCATCTGCTTTCAGTTTCAGAGCCGTCCTGGCGGACCACTCCCAGAGAGGCATTTCTCCCAGCTTCTCGAACTGCTTCGGGGGACCTCCGAATCGCCTCCCCTTACCGGCGGCGACGATCACAAAGGACCACCCCCTCATTGACGCACCTCTTTCCTGATCCTCCCGAAGACCATCCTGCCCGCCGAGGTCTGGAGCATGGATGTTACTACAACCTCCACCCTCTTCCCGATGAAGCTTTCGCCGTCCTCGACGACGATCATGGTGCCGTCGTCGAGATAGCCCACCCCCTGCTGAGGCTCCTTGCCCTCACGGAGAACGTCCACAGTGATGGCTTCTCCTGGAAGAAGCGTGGGTTTGAGGGCGTTGGCAAGCTCGTTGACGTTGAGAACACTGATCCCCTGGATCTGTGCTACCTTGTTCAGGTTGTAGTCAGTGGTGACCACCTTGGCATTCATCTCTCTTGCGAGAGCGACGAGTCCCTCGTCAACAGAGCCCACGTCGAAATCCTTGAGGCTCACTTCCAGGATCTGGACGGCCACATCGGAGAGCTGTCTGATCTCGTTGATGATGTCCAGCCCCCTTCTCCCCTTGGTCCTCCGTGTGGGATCCGAGGAGTCCGCTATGGCCTGGAGCTCGTTCAGTATGAACCGGGGGAGGATGAAGGGTCCCTCCAGGAAACCCGTAGCTACTATCTCAAGGATCCTTCCATCGATAATGACGCTCGTATCGAGGAGCTTAACGGAGTTCCTTTCGCTCCCCGTATCGATGGAAAGGCCGGCCAGGCTGTTGGTGCCGTTCTCTCTGGCTCTCTTTCCCCGGATACTGAAACGCTGTTTTAGACCTCCAATGGAGCTCCACATACCATGGATCCCCTCCCTCCTTTTCAGGAAGAGGGTAACGCCAAGATATCCAAGGGCTACGTTGAGCAGGATCGCCAGGTAGCTGCCTACCACGGGAAGATCGGCAAAGGGGAGGGCGGCCAGGTTGGCTACTATCAGCCCGGCGATAAGTCCTGTCAGTGCAACGGAGATGTCGTGCCAGCTCAGGGTTTCAAGGTTCCTTTCAAAGGATGATCCTATAAAGCCGAGTATTCTTACAAAAACCGGTGTGATCAGGTATCCGATCATGGCGAAAAGAACAACACCGAAGACAAAGGGGATGAACGAATAGGGAAAGACCCCTTGGGGCCACCACTCCTGCAGGACGGCTATCCTTACCGCCTGGTAGCCGGCTATCCCGCCAAGGAATACGAAAATCGCCCTTGCCAGGTGAAGCATCAGTTTGACTATCCCTTCGGCCATGTTCTCACTCCTTTCTTTCTCCATTCCTGTCGGGGACCCTGACATCGACTCTCGACTCTATGGAAGCGTGCAGGGTCACCCGGTCGGCGTAACCGATGGTGCCTCCCAGGGGCAGTCCGAAAGCGAGCCTTGTTATCCTGAGACCCGTCGTCTTCAGGGAATCAAGAACGGCGTAGAAAGTGAGATCTCCCTCGACACTCGGGTTGGTCGCAATTATTATCTCCCTGAAACCCCCTCCAGTCGCGTATTCCCTGAGTTTAGCGATCCTCTCCGGTGCCAGGTCCTCACCGTCCATGGGGGAGACCCTTCCGCCAAGGATAAAATAGAGCCCCGAAAAGACACCAGCCTGTTCAATGGATATCATATCTTCAACGTTCTCCAGAACACAGAGGATGCCTCTGTCCCGAAAGGGGTCCGAGCATACGGGACAGGGATCCTCGGTGGTCAGGTTGCCGCATATGGAGCAAGGGAAAGTGTTCTCCCTCACTAAAGATATGGTGGAGGCAAGTTCATCGGAGAACTCACCAGGCTGTTGCAGAAGGAAAAGGGCGAACCTTCTGGCCGTCTTGTCACCCACTCCCGGAAAGCGGGAAAAGAGTTTCATCAACTTTTCTACTGGTTCAGAAATGGACAACTCCGACCTCCTACCCCATCCCGGGAATGCCCAGACCAGCTCCGAACCTGCCAAGCCGGGACTGGGCCAGCTCCTTGCTCTTCCTTGAAGCATCACTGATGGCGGCAAGGAGAAGGTCCTCCAGCATTTCCTTCTCTTCGGGATCGATCACTTCGGGCTCAATGGAGATACCTACGATCTCTCCCTGGCCCGTAACGGTTACCTTGACCATGCCACCCCCTGATACTCCTTCTACCCTCTCCCTGGCCAATTCCTCCTGGATCCTTCCTATCTCGGACTGGAGTTTTTGCGCCTGTTTCATCATCTGTTCCATGTTCATCGTCCTGATCTCACCCTTTCATGGCTGTAGAACTTGTACTTGTAAAAGTTCCCTGATCTGTTGCTTCGGGTCAATTGCTTCGGGTCAATGATGGTAACCTGTCCCTTTCTCTATCGCAATAGCCCTGTAGACCTGTTCGAAGAGGATCAGGAGGCTCATGTCGTGAGTAAGGGTCATCGGGGAAAGGGATACCATCACATCGGCCCTGGCCTTTACTGCCCTGGAAACACCGAAGGGGCCTCCTACACACAGTATCACACGACCGCTGGTGCTTCGGAGTCTTTCAAAAAGCCAACGGGAGAAGCCCTCGCTGGTGAACCTGTCGCCGGAGTTGTCGAGAAGGGCAAGAAAGTCCCTGTCATTGATCTTTTTGAGGATCGCCGCACCCTCTTCCCGGAGGGATGCCTCGGAAGATTTGCCTCCGGAACTCCTTACCGGTTCCCACTGGAACTGAACGCAACTGCCTATTCTTCGATGGTACTCTTCTATTCCGTTTTTATAAAGGGGGCTTTTGGGTCTCCCCACCGAAAGGATTACAAGCTTCAATTGGACCCACGTCTGCCCTGGACCCCGAGGGATCGGGAACGGGAGGTTCTTGCCCTTTTCCCGAGCATCTTTTTGACCGAGAAGGCTTCATACCTCTCCCTCTCAGCCAGGGCCAGCCTTATCCTTCTCTGCTGCTCCTCCAGTCCGGGGAGCATCTCCTGTTCAAGGTTGTTCACCTTTCTCCTTGTCTTCTCGAACTCCAGCTCCAGGGCATCCAGTTTGGATTTGAGGTTAATGTACCTCCAGAGGACAGGTTCTATCCTGGCCAGGGTCTCCAGGAGCTCATCCACGTGCAGTGAAGCCAGAGCGGGATCCATAAGCATGCCTCCCAGGAGGGATCCCCTCTCCTCGTCCTCTGGGAAGAACTGTGAGTACCTGCACCCCATAAGGGCATGCCGGACGATCCTGACCTTCCGCGGTTCGATCCCCCAGGACAGCAGTGTCATCACCGATTCACCCTCGAAGAGCTGGACAAGGGCATAGGCATAGGAGACGAAAGAGAGCATGCTCTCAACTTCCTGCCTCATTGTCCGGAAGGTGGCACGGTCGGTCTCGATCTCCCTTAGCAGAGCCTCTTTTTTCCTTTCCAGGAGAGAACAGCCGAAACGCATATTCTCAATCTGCCGAGAGATCTCTATCAGTTCGCTCCGGGATACTGGGACATCACTGTTCATCGATCCGGACCCTCCCTGTCTCCTCAATAAGATCGGCGGGGATCCTGAAAAGTTCCTCGTCGGGGAGGACTGAGAGGGCTTTTAACCCCGCCGACAGGGATTCCCCTATGGAAAGAGCGTTGTTCCCCTGGTTGAGGAAAACTCTCTCGAAGGCCGCACCGAACCGGAGGTAGTGAAGCTCCGTTTCCGTAAGACCCTCATCCCCTACGATCAGCCTCAGCCTGGATGCTTCCCTGGACCTCGCATAGGAGGCGAAAAGCTGGTCCGCTACCTGCCTATGACCAGCAAAGGTCTTCCCCTCGCCGATCCCCTTGTTCATAAGCCTGCTTAGACTCGAAAGGACATTGATCGGGGGGTAGACACCTCTCGCCTGAAGCCCCCTGTCCAGGACGATCTGGCCTTCAGTAATGTACCCAGAAAGGTCCACCACCGGGTGGGTCATGTCATCTCCCGGCATTGAAACAATCGGCAGCTGGGTAATGCTCCCGTTAGCCCCCTTTATGCACCCGGCTCTTTCGTAGAGGCTTGCAAGGTCAGAATAGAGGTATCCCGGGAAGCCCCTTCTTCCCGGGGCCTCCTCCCTTGCGGAACTTACCTCCCTGAGGGCTTCGCAGTAGTGAAGCATGTCCGTCATTACCACCAGAACGTCATAGCCGCGATCGAAAGCAAAGTACTCCGCAATCGTCAGGGCCGTCCTTGGCGAAAGGAGCCTCTCCACGGCGGAGTCGCTTGCAAGGTTGACGATGAAGACCCCGTTGAAGAGGGCTCCCGTCTCCTCGAAGGAATCCCTGAAGAATCTAGCTTCCCTCTCCGTTATCCCTATGGCGGCGAAGACGACCAGAAACCTCTCGGGGTTACCCGGAACATGAGCCTGCCTGACCACCTGGGCAGCTATCTCATTAGCGGGTAAGCCCGACCCCGAAAAGATAGGCAGTTTCTGGCCTCTCACCAGTGTGTTAAGAAGGTCTATGGACGATATGCCAGTCTCAACGAATTCGCTCGGGCTCGCTCTCATGGCTGGGTTAAGAGGGGAACCTGTTATAGGTGTCTCCTTCTCATAACAGGGAAGTGCCTTGCCGCTTCTTGGAACACCCCGGCCGTCGAGGGTCTGTCCCATCAGGGAGGGGCCCAGGCGGACCTTGACCACATCCTTCTCGAACCATACAGTGCAGTCGCCGGGGTTCAGTCCGAGGGTCCCCTCGAAGACCTGGATCGCGCAGATATCGTCGTCGACCTGCAGTACCTGCCCGGTCCTCCTCCCCTTACCGGTCTCTATGGTCACGACCTCCCCAAGGGCCGCTTTCCTTGCGTTGGATACGAAGATCAGGGGTCCCGATATGCCGTTGACAAGTCTGGAACCTTCCCTGTAAAGGATCATATCAGGAGCCCTCCAATCCGGAAAGGGATCGGATCAGGTCGTCAAACCACGCGGAAGACCGTTCCTGTAACTCCTCTGGCGATGTCCCCCTGAGTGAAAGGACCCTCCGCAACAGGCCGAGGCTCTGTATCTGCTGATACAGGACCCCTTTTTCGATCTCTTTCGTGACCAGTTCATGAAGATCTTTCAGGGTCCCGGCGAACTGCATCTGTCTTTCCAGAGAATTAAAGGCATCCAGAGGATCAAAGGCGTTCTGCTGAAGAAAGGTTATCCTTATGATCTCGCCCATCTCCAGGTCCCACTTGTCCTGTTCCGAAAGGGCATCCCTTCCCACGATCTGGACGAGGGAGAGTAGCTCCGTCTCACGGTCCAGCAGCTCCCTGAGGAAGGAGACACCATCCCTCCACTTCTCACCGAGGTTCTGCATGAAATAGGGCTCAAGGGCCCTTTCGTAGAGAGAGTAGCTCTGTTTCCAGTTGATTGACGGAAAATGGCGGCTCTCGGCAAGCCTTTTGTCGAGGGCCCAGAAAGCTCCCGAAAGTCTCAGACTCGCCTGGGTGACGGGCTCCGAGAAATCGCCACCTCCAGGGGAAACGGCGTTGAATATGGTGATCGATCCCTTTCTTCGGGGTTCTCCCAGGGCCATGACCCTTCCTGCCCTCTCGTAGTACTGCGCAAGCCTGGACCCGAGGTAGGCAGGGTACCCCTCTTCACCGGGCATTTCGCCCAGGCGTCCCGATATCTCCCTCAACGCCTCTGCCCAACGGGAGGTGGAGTCAGCCATGAGCGCGACGTCAAGTCCCATATCGCGGAAATATTCGGCTATGGTCATCCCAAGATATATGCTGGCCTCCCTTGCGGCGACAGGCATGTTGGAGGTATTCGCTATTAGTACCATTCTCTCCATCAGAGGTCTTCCGGTGTGGGGGTCCCTGATGTGGGGGAACTCCTCCAGGACCTCCGTCATTTCGTTGCCCCTCTCTCCGCAACCTATATACACGACCACCTCGGCATTGCACCACTTGGCTAGTGACTGCTGGGTGACGGTCTTGCCCGTGCCGAACCCACCGGGGACCACAGCCGCCCCGCCCAGCGCGACGGGAAAGAGAGTATCCAGTACTCTCTGCCCCGTTATCAAAGGTTCCGAGAAAGAGAGCTTCTCCGCGCAGGGACGTGGTGTCCTTACGTACCAGCGCTGGCAGAGGGAGATCTTCTGACCGTTCTCGAGGAGGCATACTGTATCATCGACACTGAACTTTCTGTCTCCCGGGGATATCTCCCTTACTCTCGACGGGCCGCTCCCGGGAGGTACCAGGATCAGGTGCCTGAAACCCTCTCCCTCAATGACGGATCCTATGACATCGCCTTGAAGAACAGGATCTCCGCAGGCCCTTATGGGAGTAAAGACCCATTTTTTTTTGGTATCAAGGCTTCTCGAGAAGAAACCTCTTTTCAGAAAGCAGGAGACGCTATCTTCCGGAAAACTCCCGAGCAGGGGTCTTCCTATCCCGTCGAGGACGCTTCCCAGAAGCCCAGGGCCAAGATCGATACCCAGAAGTTCCCCGGTGAATTCGACCGGCTCTCCCACATGGACGCCGTCGATCTCTTCGTAGACCTGGATATCGACTTCCGTTCCATCTATCCTGATAACCTCTCCGAGGAGACGTTCATTACCCACTCTTGCGACCTCGAAGTTCGAGACCGGCTTGTCCCGATCGGCCCGTATGACCGTCCCTGCAAGGCTCCTGATCCTTCCCATGTTGGACATATCGCTCACTCCCAACCCTTTACGCTGCTTTTGAGGGAGGGCATCTGCACCCAGACAGGGTCAGAGGTCTTCGCCTTCCTCTTGTAGAACTCCGGGATACTCTCCACCCAGTCCGATTCGACTAGCACAAAGGCGACCTCTTCGCTCTGAAGCTTCCGGAAACATTCCGGAAAGTCCCCGGGCCCTTCGCAGACCACAGCTTCGAACCCCAGGAGGGACCAGAGCTCAATAAAAAGCTGTCTTCCAAGGACGTATCCCTTGCCGTAGTTCTGTTTCTCCAAAAAATCACCCCGCAAGGACCAGCTTGTCGATGATCGTATCCACTTCAAGACCCATGTCCACGCCTACCACGAGAGCGTTCAGGTTCTGCCACTCCAGAAGCTGGTGAGCGATGAACGCCGTTGCTACTTCTATGCCGAGGGGGTCCTTTCTTCTCTGTCCTATCTGCCATTTCCAGAACTCCCTCATTGCCCTGCCCGTCACCATTTCTGCAAGACCTCCCTGGAAGCGTCCCAAAATGGTCTCCCAGGGTGTCGAGGCGAGGAGGTCCTTCGGCTGGGAGGAATTCCTGAGCCGGTCCGTGGAGAGGGAATATCCTCCTTCAATGAAAAGTTCTACGGCCTTTTCCCCAGACAGGACGCCGGCGGCGACCCTTGACCATATATTCATGTTCCAAATGTCGATAGACCGTCCCAGCAGCTCTCTGACAAGAGCAGAATCCTTGGTCCTGTGACGGTCCAGGATCTCGCCCAGATAGGTCAATACCCCCGAAAGAAAGATCCTTTCGCTTGCAGGAAGGCTGGATCCTTTGGCCACCTGGCCGCAGGCCCGGCCCAGAGCCCTTGAAAAGGGGTGGTCAAAGGCAAGACATTTGTCCATCACATGGGTAATGGAGTGGCTCTTCCAGAGATCCGCGAAAAAAGTCACCGGAAGGGTCCCGTAACCGTGCCACTGTGGGTGACCTTCGTAGATGGCACCGGTGAAGTAATACCTGAGAAGGAGCCTCCCGTTATGAAGGTCGGCCCTGGCAAGAAGTACAGTCATAAGGTCCTCGGGCTCCCCCATGGCCATCCTCCTGGCATGGTTGAGGGTGTCAGCCGAGGTGTCGGCAAGTGCTAGCTCTATCCTCCGATGTGTTGAGAGGGGCTGTTCAACCAGACTTTTCCTGAAACTCTTTCCGTACCTGGTCTCAAGCAGAAAGATCTCTATCTCCTCAAGCCGTCGGAATGCCAGGCGCCGATAGTCCTCTTTCACCAGGAAGTCCGAGAAGTGAGCCCGGAGCCTGGCGTTAAGGTAGCCGTAGTTCTCGGGAAGATCCTTCAGATCCTTCAAAAACATGACAGTAACTCTCCGAGAGCTCTCGAACAAGCTCTTTCTGGAACAGGTCCCACCTGGTCTTTATCGTGTTATCGACAAAGATGGACCGGGAACGTGCATCGGTGGCAAGGCAACCACCCCACGATGTACCTTCTTCGCTCTCCTCCACGGCAATTATTCTTCTGTCCCTGGAGATGAGGTCTTTTTCACCTGGAGAGACCAGAACGACCGCCTCCTCAGCCAGAGAGTCCAGGGCCTCCTCGACCAGTTCGGCAAGAATCCTTCCGTAGAGGACCCTGTCCCCCCGGATCATGGAGATCCTTTCACCTACCCTCTTCGAGATCTCTTCAAGGAAGGAGGAGATCTTTTCCAGGGCCTCCTCCCTGACCAGGAGAAGGCCTCGCCTCTTTTCTCTCTCCAGGATAAGTTCATACCTCTTTCTATGCCTGGTCCTTATGGAGTGGACCTTTCTTTCCGTCTCTCTTCTCGCCACAAACATCCTGTCGGAGACGAACCGGTCCGATTCTGCCTTCATCTCCGCCGATCTTCGTGCAAACTCTTCCTCCAGAGCTCTCTTGAAATCTCCTATTCCTGTCATATCAGCAGGTGACTCTCGGGAGCCTTTTTTCTGGCCTGGTCAGGACGGGCTCATGCGAACTGCAAAATCAGCATGACAGCTACGACAAAACCCAGGATCACCATTGTCTCCGGAAGGGCCTCAAGGATGATGATAATTCCTCCCGTCTCAGGTTTCTCTGCAATAGTCCCCGCGCCTACGCTGCCTATCCTGGCCTGGGCGTATGCTGTGGCAATAGCGGGCAATCCCACGGCCAGAGCTGCTGCCAAAGCTATCAGTGCTTTTTCCATAATTCTGGTTTCCTCCTTGAAAAGGGTTTGTACCGGGTTCCCCCTCCGGAATAGAACTTCCCGAGGAACTCCACGTATTGAAGCCGGGCAGAATGCAGGCTCGAACCTGCAATGGCAAGTACGAAGTTCAGAAGATGGATCGTCATGGCCATGAAGATACCTACAAAGGTTACCCCCATGGAATCAACGAAGCTGTTGGCCACCATGGCGAGAATGGCGGAGGAGAGACCTATGGCGGCTATACGGACGTAACTGAGCACATTACCGACAGATCCCAGAGCTTCGACAAGACCCCCCATTCCTCCTCCTGCAAGGAGAAGGGCAAGTCCCAGCACCAGGAGAGTAACGGGGACGGTGAAGAGCTGTCCGGGCAGCCATCCTTTAACCAGGATCATCCCTGTGAGAAGGGCCATAAAGATCAGGATATTCCCCAGCCTTTCCAGCCACAGGTGCCTGTGACCTGTCCTCAGCCCCTGGATCATCCCCATGATAAAACCCAGAAGAACGTGGGCAAATCCAAGGCTTATGGTGAATATCATTACGGGAATGACCACCTGGGATCTTTCGAGCCATAACGGCTCCAGGTGAAGTAACCGGTGTCCCAGATCCCCGAACGCCTCTCCGTAGGCCACGCCCCAGAAGATCGACCACGCTGCTATGTAGAGAAGAATGGCCCCGACGTCGTTAAGTATCGGGCTACCCACCTTCTTCCTGAACCCTAGACCGAGGGCTCCGATCACCAGTCCGTATCCCATATCGCCTATCATGCATCCCCCGAAGAAGGGGAAGAAGATACCGATAAGGATAGTGGGGTCAAGCCCCTTGTATGAATTGACAGGCATCAGCCTCAAAAACAGCTCGAAGGGCCTGAAATACTCCGGATTACTGAGGGACGTGGGGACTTCGGACCACTCTCCGGGGTGAGGGTCCCGCCAGCGGAGAAGGATCCTTTCCCGGAACTCTCCTCTCAATTCGGTCTCAAGCCTGTCCTTTTCGTCGGTAGGGACCCATCCCGAAAGACGGAATATCACCCCCCGGGTGTCGCTTCCAGTCTCGACAAGGATCTCCTCTATCTTCTCGTCCAGCAGGACATAGAGGGCTCCGATCTTGGGTCCCCACTCCTCCCTTGTCTTCACAAGGTTCCGTTCGATCTCCTCTATCCTCCGGGGAAGGTCTTCAAGGGCGGTCTCCATCAGGGGAATGGCATCCTGGAACGGCATGGTCTCATACTCTCCCGGGAGCATCCATGGAAGGCACTCGCCTGAGGTCAGGATGTCCGAGACCTCTTTCCTGAACTCGGAAGGATAGGCAATGGCGAGGATCCTCTCTCCACCTGGACTGACATTCAGGTGATAAGGGGTCTTGTCGTCGCTGCCAAGGGGGTCATGTTCCTTTATCATCCTTCTTATCCTGGCGGCAAGGTCAGCGATATTTGCCCTCTGTACCCACCAGAGAGTGACCTCAAGGCCTTTCCCGGAGTTCTCTGAAATAAAGGAATCGAAATGCCTGACCGTCCTAAGGGCTCCTTTTATCGAATTGACCCTCGATTCCAGTTCCTCCCTGAGGCTGGTCCTCTCGATGATCCTTGTGCTGAAGGAGTCCAGACTGTCCCTTATTCCATCGATTATCGCCTCATCAGGGGAGGAGAGTACGGATCTCTTCTCTTCAAGGGCTTTTCGGGGGATAGAACTCCATTTGTTCCAGCCGAGGCTCTCCAGCAGACCCAGCGCCTTGCCTCTCAGAAGCTTCAGCTCTGCCGCAGCCTCCGTTGAAACATATTCGACGGGTTCCTCCCGTAGATGAAGGACGCCAAGATCGTGCAGCTTCTCGATGATCCGGGACCTGTCCCTGACAAGGCCCCAGAGACCGAGAAAGAGCATATCCCTTATCAAGAGCGGCAGCCTTCCTTTCGTTCCCGATAAGCAGCGGGGAGTATCCCGCTGACAGCCCTTTCCACTAGATCCCCGTTCATCATCCTATCCAGGACAGGATCCAGAACATAGCTCATTCTGCCTCTCAGCTCTTCAATAAAGGACTCCTTGGAGGAGTGGAGCATCTCGTCGTACTTCTCCCACTCGCTCTCCGCCAGGGCAATCGAATTCTCCGACAGCTCCCTGATCCTTTCCAGGGCCTTGCCCTGCTCCTCCCTCAGGCGTGCCTTCTCCTCCTCAAGGCTGACCTCCAGTGCCCTCCTGAAGGATTCGATCTCAGGGTCAAGGTCATCGAAGGACTGGACGGGTTCATCGGGTCTCATGGAACTCACTGCCCTCCATCATGAACTCGCAGAATCCGCCCCTGTCGATAACCCCTACAAGCTTGCGGCCTTCCACAACGGGAAGCCTCTTCAACCCTTTTCGGAGCATCAGGTCCACCACGGTCATCAGGCTCTCAGACGGCCTGACAAAGATCGGGTCAGGATTCATGACATCCCTTACCTTCATGTTACCGATCTGCTTGAGCCTTTCGATAAGATTTCCCTCGGAATCATCCAGGAATGAACTTTGGGCAAGGACTTCCAGGTAGGTAGGTGTTGCTTTTCGAAGAATATCCTTTTCAGACAGGTAACCAACAAGAACCCAATCGTCCCTCACCACGGGGACCCCTGAAAGGCGCTGGCTGAAAAGAAGATGAACTGCGTCAAGTACACTGTCATCCTCCGACACGGATGACAGGTCCCTGTGCATGAGCTGCTCTGCGTTTATCGTCAATACTTCATTCCCCTTTCAGAGAAGAAAAACCTAATTTCGTGAGGATTACGTGGAACACAAAAAGAGGGAGACGCCTGACCCGGCTCCATCTCCAAGGCTCCTGGACAAGCCTGAAGAGCCATTCGAGGCCGGCCTTCTGAAGGAAAAGGGGCGCCCTTTTCAGGTTGCCTGAAATAACGTCAAAACTTCCCCCTACTCCTATCGAAACTGTTCCGTCAAGCTCTGAATGATGCTCTCCTATCCAGTACTCCTGCCGGGGAACTCCCATCCCGACGAAGATGAACCTTGAACCGGATCTCCTGATATCCTCTAGGATCCCGGGAAGGTCCATGGGTTCGATGTAACCGTGCCGTATGCCACCGATCACCAGTCCGGGATAAAGGGACCTGAGCTTCTCGGCAGCCTTGTTCGCCACACCGGGGGCTCCTCCGAGGAAGAATACCGGCCATCCCTCTATGGAAGCAAGCCTGCACATACGCTCGACGAAGTCGACGCCGGGGATCCGCTGGAGGACGGGGGTCCCCAGGAAATTAAGGGCTCCCGTAAGACCTCGGCCGTCAGGAAGGACAAGGTCGGCACCTCGGACGATCTGCCTGAATGAGCTATCATCTTTTGCGCGGAGGGCAGACAGGGCATCGAGAGTGACGATGTAACGACCGGGGCCCCCCTGCAGGACCCATGACCGGATCCTCCCCAGAGCGTAGTCGTCTGAGACGCTGTCGATAGGGGTTCCCCACAGGTAGGACTTGGAGGAGTATGGGACGGACCTACTCTTTCCGGACGAAACAACGAAAAGGAATCCTCCGAGGAGGATCGTGGAAGACAGGAGCGCGGCCAGGGCCATACTCTCGTCCCTGAGCTGGAAGGAGGCCACCGCAGCTCCTAGTACGGCACAGAGCGACCCCACTGCACGGACGGCGGGAGTATGGTCCATTCCTCGGCTGACAAGCCTCCTGTAGAGGAACAAGGTTCCCTGGGGCCTTGAGGAGAAGGCTCGGCTGACTATGTTGAATGAGGCCTCCACCATCGGAATGGCAAATAGCCCGAGGGGGATCAGCATAAGTGTGGAAAAGGTGACCCCTTTGCTGACACCCATAATGGAAGTGCCGGCTATCAGGGTGCCCCAAAGGGCGGCAACCGGCTCCCCGAGACGACGGTATGAGTGACCGTGCCGACTCCAGAACACAGCAAGTATAACGACCCCCACGAGGGTCATGTAGAAGGCACCGTAGATATGCTGCCTCGAAAGACCTGTAACTATCAGCATCACTATCCAGGTCACGGCCGAGAGGAAACCTGCCAGGCCGGGGACCTGGTCCATTTCCTGGAGCAGGAGAGGGAAGATACCTACCCAAAGGGCCGTGGCCAGGATCGACGAGTACCTGTTTAGAAATAGGAACTCTCCTCCGGGGAACCCGATGAACGATATCCCTAAACCCGTGGACGCAAAGACAACACCGATAATGAAGAACCCCAGGAGCCACGGGAACTTCGGTCTCACCCTCTGTCCAACCCCGATAATGGCCGAAAGGAGCCCCATGGCAATCACCAGTCGCACCGAGGGGTCAGGGGACCATATCCCGCAAAGACCCCATGCGGCCATAAGACATATGTCCTTCAGGAACTGGTACTGGTCCCTATCCAGGGTCGTCTTCGATATCCTCTGTATCGCGAAAAAGAAAACGAATATCGAGAGCGTTAGGAAAACAACACCCTGGATCTCGTGGACATCCGTCGCCATAAGGCGTCCTCCCTGGAAGATCATCTCCTGCCGGATAAAAACACCTTATCCGGTCATTCTGCGTTCTCTTGTGATTTTAACATGAAATCGGCCCGTTGGGTCTAGGGAACGGACCGACCACCGATCACTTCAACCCCGTCCATGTAAGGGACGAGTGCCCTGGGTACAGAGACCGTCCCTTCCCGGTTCTGGTAGTTCTCAAGAATGGCTATGAGGCATCTTCCGACGGCGATCCCCGATCCGTTAAGGGTATGAACGAACTGCACCTTGCCTCCGCCATTCGGACGGTATCTTGTGTTCATCCGGCGCGCCTGAAAATCCTCGCAATTGCTACAGGAGCTTATCTCCCTGTACTTCTCCTGCGAAGGGAGCCAGACCTCCAGGTCGTAGGTCTTGCTGGCGGCAAAACCCATATCCCCCGTTGAGAGCAGGACCGTCCGGAAAGGCAGTTCAAGCCTTTTGAGGACCTCCTCAGCCGACAGGGTCAGTGACTCGAGCTCACGGTAGCTGCTCTCAGGTGAGCAGATCTTCACCAGTTCCACCTTGTCGAACTGGTGCTGCCGGAGCATCCCCCGTACATCCCTGCCGTGGCTACCTGCCTCTCTCCGGAAGCAGGGGGTATAGGCGGTATAGTAGAGAGGGAGGTCCTCTTCTGAGAGGATCTCCCCCCGGTGAAGGTTGGTCAGCGGCACTTCGGCCGTTGGGATCATCCAGAGATCGTCCGATGGACAGGAGTACAGGTCCTCGGCGAACTTCGGCAGCTGACCGGTACCCTTCATGGTATCGCTGTTAACAAGGAAGGGTGGCTGTACCTCCACGAAGGAGTGTTCCCTGGTGTGGATATCAAGCATGAAGTTGATCAGGGCCCTTTCCAGCCTGGCCCCGGCCCCCCTCAGGACCGTGAACCGGCTCCCCGCAAGGCGGACCCCCCGCTCGAAATCCATTATTCCCAGGGACTCTCCGATATCCCAATGAGGCAGAGGTTCGAAGTCGAAAACAGGTGGTTCGCCCCAGGAGCGGACAACCTTGTTGAAGCTCTCATCGCCCCCTACAGGTACGGATTCATGGGGAAGATTGGGAAATTCCAGGAGGAGCGACTGGATACGATCCTCGAGTTCGGCGATCATTTCGTCGTTATCTTTGATCTCCTCTCCGACGACCCGCATCCGCTCCATCAGCTCCGTTGCATCCTCCCCCTTCTTCTTCAGTTCTGCGATCTCCCTTGAACCACGGTTCCTCTCGGATCTGAGGTCATCAGTGCGTGTTAGTATCTCCCTCCGTCGGGAGTCAAGTTCGATGATATCCTCCAGGGGGAAAACGCCATTTCTCGTCTCAAGGGCTGTTTTCAATTCCTCGGGCTTTTCCCGGAAGAGCCTGATATCGAGCATAAAGGTGTTCCTCCTCTGCTAGGACTTTCTCATCTGTCTCAAAAGGTCGGCCATCTCGATAGCGGCGGCCGCGGCATCTGCTCCCTTGTTACCGGATTTGCTTCCGGCCCTCAGCAGCGCCTGCTCCAGGGTATCGCAGGTCAGCACGCCGAATGAAACAGGGACCCTCTGCTCCATCTCCACAAGCGCGAGCCCTTTGGATACCTCTGAGGCGACATAATCGAAGTGGGGTGTATCGCCCCTGATGATAGCTCCGAGAGCGATTATGGCGTCATAATTGCCCGTGAGTGCGCTCTCCCTGGCGACCAGGGGCAGTTCCCAGGCTCCCGGAACCCATGCAACGTCTATATCCTGGGCCTGCACATCGTGCCTTAGCAGAAAGTCCTTTGCCCCCTCGAGCAGTCTCGAGGAGATGAGCTCGTTGAACCTTGAGACCGCAAGAAGAAAACGTAGGCCTGTACCTACAAGCTTGCCCTGGATGATCCTCATCCCCCATCACTTCCCCGTCAATTATAATATTATGGGACACACTCCCTACCCGATAATATCCTTCAGGTGCAGAAGGTGCCCCAGCTTGCTCTCCTTTGTCTTCAGATACTTCTCGTTGAAGGTGTTGGGCGAGATGACCAGGGGTACCCTGTCCACCACCTCGAGGCCGTAACCTTCAAGGCCGATTATCTTTCTCGGGTTGTTCGTGATAAGCCTTATTCTCTTCAACCCCAGGTCGGCAAGTATCTGGGCACCGATACCGTAATCCCTGAGATCTGGCCTGTAACCCAGAGCCTCGTTGGCCTCTACCGTATCCAGCCCCTTCTCCTGCAACTCGTAGGCGTGAAGTTTCTCCAACAGGCCTATCCCGCGGCCCTCCTGCCTCATGTACAGCAGCACCCCGCTCCCCTCCGCCTCGATCATCGCCATGGCAGCCCTCAACTGCGGCCCGCAGTCGCACCTCAGGGAACCCAGTGCATCACCGGTCAAACAC
This sequence comes from Synergistales bacterium 58_81, assembly GCA_001509095.1. Taxonomy (GTDB): domain Bacteria; phylum Synergistota; class Synergistia; order Synergistales; family Thermovirgaceae; genus 58-81. Next base: position 25,669 of record LGGV01000006.1, read on the forward strand.
TCCGAATGGACCCTTACCAGGGTCTCCCGATCAGGGGATATCTCCCCCTTTACGAGAGCAAGGTGGATCTTGTCCTTCATCTCCTCCAGTACGAACATATAGGCGTGGGCGATGAAGTCGCCGTACTCCGTCGGAAGATTCACGACGGCCACCTTTTCAACCAGTTTCTCCTTCCTGTTCCGGTATCTGATCAGTTCCTCGATGGTGATTATCTTGAGCCCGTGGGTTTTGGCGAACATGACCAGGTCCGGGAACCGGGCCATTGTACCGTCATCCTTCATGATCTCGCAGATGACCCCCACAGGCGATCTGCCCGAAAGCCGTGCAAGGTCGACAGCCGCTTCGGTATGGCCGGCTCTCTTGAGGACGCCCCCCTTTCTTGCGATAAGAGGGAACATATGCCCCGGCCTTCGGAACATCTCCGGAGAGGAGTCGGGTGAGGCCAGCAGTCTTGCTGTAATGGCCCTCTCAGCGGCCGATATCCCCGTTGTTACACCTTCACGGGCATCGACGCTCACCGTGAAGGCCGTCGAGTGGAGGTCGGTGTTCTCCCTGACCATGGGCTCCAGGTTAAGCCTATTTGCTGTCCTTTCGTCCATGGGAACGCAGACAAGACCCCTTGCCCTTGAGATCATGAAGTTGATGCTCTCCGTATCGGCCAACTCTGCGGCCATTACGAGGTCCCCTTCGTTCTCCCTTGATTCATCGTCGACGACGATCACCATTCCGCCCTGCCGGATCGTCTCTATGGCCTCCTCCACCGTTGTGGTGGCCGCTTCCTCTTCCAAGGTCCCAGCACCCTCCCCTGTTCTGTTCATGACCAACCCATCTCAGCCAGGCGGTCCATGGTCAATCTGCCATCAACCTGCAAGGTCCTGCTTTCCAGCAGATCCTTCAGGTATTTTGATAGTATATCGTACTCTAAGTTGACAGGATCACCGATCTTGAGTTCCCCCAGTGTAGTGAATTTCAGCGTCTCCGGGATCACGCCGACCCTGAAGAAGGAATCTCCCCTTTCAATGACCGTCAAACTGACCCCCTGTACAGCTACCGACCCCTTCCTCGCGACAAGCCCGGCTGCATCGACTGGAAGTGTGAAGTCAAGTTCCCGGCTCTTCCCGTGACTCTTGAGAGCGACGACCATTGAGACAAGGTCTACATGACCGGTGACGATATGTCCTTCGAACCTGCCCGTTGCAGCCATCGCCCTTTCAAGGTTGACCCGGTATCCGGGACCGGTCTTGCTGAAAAGGGTGTTATCGAAGGTCTCGGGCATCATCTCGACTGTGAAACTGTTTCTTCCCGGGACAACCACCGTAAGGCATGCGCCCGAGACGGAGACCGAATCACCCCTCTTCAGTTCACCGGCAAAGGGAACATCACCGATCTCCATTTCTACCATATCACCTGATCTCCTGGCGCTGACGATCTTTGCAGTGCATTCTACCAGACCTGTGAACATGGGTTGACCCCCTCCAGCCATAGGTCCCCTTCAAGGTTCCTGACCCTCTCGGTTCTTATTCCAATTGAATCGGCAAGCCTTTCAATTGCGAGACCTCCACCGATCCCCTGTCCTTTTCCGGAAAACCTGGTGGAGATGAAGAGGGCGACGCTGTCGAAAAGTCCCTGGGTCATGAAAGAACCAAGGATATTGGGCCCACCCTCCACCAGGACGCTATTGAACCCTTCTTCCGCAAGTCTTTGCAGTACCTGCTCCAGTTGAGGTCTTCCCTCCATGTCGGCAGGGACCCTGAAAAGATTGCATCCTCTCTCTTCGAGCTGTTCCAACTTCTCCTTACTGACGCTCCGGGAGAAGAATATTATGGTGCCTCTCCTTACCACTCTGGCCCACAGCGGGGTTCGTAGCGACGGGTCAAGCACTACTGTAACGGGATCCCTGCCCGTCGTATCCCTGACCGTAAGTTCCGGGTCATCACTCATGACTGTGCCGACCCCTACCATGACGGCGTCGTTGCTGTCCCTCAACATGTGGGCCCTGACCCGGGAAAAGGCATTGGTTATCCAACGACTTTCACCGGAGCCCATGGCCATGTTCCCGTCCAGGGTGACCGCACCCTTCAGTGTCACCCAGGGGCGCCCCCTCTCTATTCGTGAAAGGAAACCCCTGTTGATCTCTTTGCACCTCTCCTGCAGAAGTCCTTCGTCGACCTTGATGCCCGCTTCCTTCAACACTCTGAAACCCCTGCATGACACTCTGGGGTCGGGATCTGCCAAGCCGGCGACCACCCTGGCTATGCCTGCTTCAATGATCCTTGGAGCACAGGGGGGTGTCCTGCCCTGATGACAGCACGGTTCAAGATTGACGTAAAGTGTCGCCCCCAGTGCCTTCTCTCCGGCACGGTCCAGTGCGACTGCCTCGGCATGCGGTTTCCCTGGTCCTTCATGGTAACCCCATCCCACTATTTCTTCGGGGCCAACGATAACACACCCCACCATGGGGTTCGGGGAGACCCTCCCCGTCCCCCTGAGGGCAAGGCTAAGGGCCGCTCCCATGTAATAGGCGTCCTCTTTCGGATCATTTGTCCGCATCTTCTTCCTCCGGACCTCCAAGGTGAACGATGATCCTTCTTGCCGTTTTGATGCTTACACCTTTTACTGAAGCTATCTCCTCGGGTGTTAGGCTGGACATTCTGGCGACACTTCCAAATCTCGACAGAAGTCTTGACGCAAGTATCTTTCCCACGCCGGGTACCTCTTCCAGGGCTGAGACGGACATCCTCTTTCTCCCGGCTTTCCTGTTGGCGGCTATAGCGAACCGGTGGGATTCGTCCCTGACCCTTCTTAGAAGCATTAACGCCCCACTGTCCCAGGGAAGTCTTACCGGTCTCTTGGCTCCGGGGGTGAAGAGCAGCTCCTCTCTCTTGGCGATGGCCACCACCGGGATGTCCGATATGCCGATGGTGTTGAGAGCCTCCACAGCGAAGTTCAACTGCCCCGGTCCTCCATCGACAAGGATCAGCTGCGGCAAGGCTCCCGATTCCTTCAGCAGCCTGCTGTACCTTCTGCCCAGGATCTCACCCATTGCCCTGAAGTCGTCTATCCCCTCAACGCTCCTGACCCTGTATCTCCTGTAGAGGGAGGGGTTGGGCATTCCCTGTTCGAAGACCACGCAGACTCCGTAGGTCTCACCTCCAGAGAAATGGGATACGTCGAACCCCTCGATCCTCCACGGTATCGCAGGAAGGGAGAGAAGATCCTGAATCTGGACGAGGCTCTTCCATGTTCCACTATCCAGAGGTTCCGAAAAGACCATGGAGACATGTTTCCTGGACAGCTTCCAGAGGGCCCTTATTGTATCCCTTATCCTTGCGGCGGTCTCGAAATCCATCGAGGACGAGGCCTTGTCCATCCTCTGCCGCAGCCTTCCGACAAGATCGGCCGACCGGCCTCTTAGGAGAAGGGCTATATCGGCCACCCTCTCCCTGTACTCCGAAGGATCCGCAAGGCCTGCACAGGGGCCCGGGCACCTTCCAAGCTCATACCTGACGCAGGGTCTGTTCGCCCAAGGGCCGCCCCCCGACCCTGCGCTGCATACCCTGAGGGGGAAGAACCTCTCCACAAGTCTAAGCATATGCCGCAGTTCGCCTGCACTGACAAAGGGTCCTATATAGTCGGAACCGTCACCCTCTTCCCTGTGCCTAGTGATAACGATCCTGGGAAAGGGTTCGCGGGTGATCTTTACATAAGGATACCGCTCTCCCATCTTCAGATCGATATTGAAAAAGGGCTGATACTGCTTGATCAGCCTCGCCTCCGTTATCAGGGCTTCGGCCTCGGTCTCTGTCCTGATGAAGGACAGGTCCCTGATCGATCTAACGAGCTTCCTCAGCCGGGGCGACGCGAAATCCCCGTGCCTGAAATAGGACTGAACCCTTTTTCTCAGGGACTTCGCCTTACCGACGTAGATAACGCTACCCTCGTCATCCTGGAAAAGGTAGACTCCCGGGCGAAGGGGCAGCGATGCGATCTTGCTTTCCAGACCGGAATCTTTCAATCTCTCTCCCACCCATATATCCGAACCCCTGATAGTCTATTCCCAAAGAAGGTTTTGATAAACCCCCCTGGACCCCGGCACCAGAAAGGACCCGAACTG
>LGGV01000145.1 GCA_001509095.1 Synergistales bacterium 58_81
GTCGATCTCCTCCCCTACCACTCTTCGGCCCGGGAGAAGTACCGTAGGTTCGGCATGAACTACCGTCTGAATGACCTTTCCGCACCGTCTCGGGAGCGGATGAAGATAATAGCGGCCTATCTTGCCCGATTCGGGCTTACGGCATCCATAGGAGGTTGAAGAAGATGAACGAAAGGATAGAGAGGCTCAGAACAGAGAGTTTCGAGGCACCCGTCACACTGGATCATGAGAGGGCCGAGATAATCACTGACTTCTACAGGGAGAACAACGGCAAGTACTCCGTCCCCGTGACAAGAGCCCTGGCCTTCAGGACCCTCTGTGAGAAGAAGAGCATCTACATAGGCAAGGACGAGCTCGTTGTGGGGGAGCGTGGCCCCCTGCCGAAGTGCGTCTCAACTTATCCGGAACTCAACTGCCACTCCCTGGAGGACCTGGAGATCCTCGATACCAGGGACAAGAACCCCTACAGGGTCTCGGAAAAGTGCAAGGAGGTCTACCGGGACAAGGTCATACCCTACTGGCGGGGGCGCACCATGCGCGACAGGATATTCGCCGATATAGGGGAAGAGTGGAAGAACACCTACGCCGCGGGCTACTTCACCGAGTTCATGGAGCAGCGGGCCCCGAACGATCCCGAGGCTACGAAGAGGCGTGAGCAGCTGAAGGCTATGGACATAGCCTGCGACGCCGTCATCATCTTTGCCGAACGCCACGCCGATCTGGCATCGAGGATGGCCGCCTCCGAGAGCGATCCGGCACGCAAAAAGGAACTCGAGAAAATAGCCTCCAACTGCAGACGGGTTCCACGTCGGGCACCCGGGGACTTCTGGGAGGCCCTTCAGATGTATTGGTTCATGCACCTCGGTACCATAACCGAGCTCAACGGATGGGATGCCATGAACCCGGGGCACCTGGACCGTTACTTCTACCCCTTCTACGCCCGGGAACTGGAGAACGGGACCCTTTCCCGCGAGTGGGCAAAAGAGCTCCTGAGCGCCTTCTGGATCAAGTTCAACAATCACCCCGCCCCGCCCAAGGTGGGCGTCACGGCTGCAGAGAGCGGGACCTACAACGACTTCACCAACATCAACCTGGGTGGACTGCTCAAATCCGTAGAGGACGCCCGGGAGGGCGGAACCAGCGGCTGCGTGGAGACAGGTGCCTTCGGCAAGGAGGCTTACATATTGACGGGCTATCTCAATACTCCCAAGATCTTTGAACTTGCCCTCAACAACGGGATCGACCCCGTTTCAGGCAAGAGGATCGGTCCGGAGACAGGCGATCCATCCCGGTTCAGGACCTTTGACGATCTTTACGGAGCCTTCGAGAAGCAGCTGAACCATATCGTCGAGATCAAGGTCAAGGGCAACCAGTTCATCGAGCGTATGTACGCCGACTACGCTCCCGCCGTATTCCTGTCGGTGCTGACCGACGACTGCATCAAAAAGGGCAGGGACTACAACGACGGAGGTCCCCGGTACAACACCAACTACATCCAGTGCGTGGGTATCGGGACCATGACCGATAGCCTGAGCGCCCTCAAAAAACACGTCTTCGAAGAGAAGGCCTTCTCCGTGGAGGATGTTATCCAGGCTCTCCGGTCCAACTTCGAGGGCCATGAGGCCATGAGGTTGACCTTCGTCAACAAGACCCCCAGGTGGGGCAACGACGACGACTACGCCGACGACATCATGAAGAGGGTCTTCGAATCACTCTTCAGCGAGATCGACGGAAGACCCAACACCAAGGGCGGCCGTTACCATATCGACATGCTCCCCACCACTTGCCACATCTACTTCGGTTCCATCACGGGCGCAACACCCGATGGCAGGAAAGCGGGGTTGCCTCTCTCCGAGGGGATCTCCCCCGTTCAGGGTGCCGACCGCAACGGCCCCACGGCGGTGATAAGGTCCTGCGGCAAGATGGACCATATCCGCACCGGCGGGACCCTGCTGAACATGAAGTTCATGCCCAGGATCCTCGAGGGGGAGGAAGGCATAGACAAGCTGGCCAAACTGGTCCGTACCTATTTCCGTTATGATGGGCATCACATACAGTTCAACGTGGTCGACAGCGGGACCCTGAGGGATGCCCAGGCACACCCCGAGAACTACCGGGACCTGATAGTCAGGGTAGCCGGTTACAGCGACTACTTCTGTGATATCGGACTGGACCTGCAGGAGGAGATAATCTCACGCACGGCCCATGAAGAGGTTTAGGCTGGAGCTATAAGCCAAGGCGACAGGAGACAGGCGTCAGTAGGCAGGAAAAGCCGAAACCACTGAGACGTCAACCGTTAGTCCTGGGGATATTCCTCAGCGTTTACGGGGCCGCCAACCTTTACATCTGGCTCCACCTGGCCAGGGTGGCCCCTTACCTGGGTTTTTTGAGAATACCCGTCGTTACGGCATTCTGGCTACTCGTGGCGGCCTTCCCGGTCGGAAGGATCGGCGGGGCCTTCTTCCGCTGCGCCTTCACGGACATGCTGGCTGTAGTGGGATCATGGTACCTGGGTTTAATGATCTACCTCATGATACTCCTCGCGGTATTCGACATCGTCCTCCTTGCCGACAACTGGCTGCGCGTCCTTCCCCGTTCACTTACCGGAAGGAACGGAAGGACGGCTCTCGCTGCCTTCTGGACCGTGATCACCCTCTCTGTGATGATCGTGGCTGCCGGCCGCTGGAATGCCCTGAACCCGGTGATAAGGGAGTTCGATATCACCCTGAAAGGAACTCCCAGGGAGGCCCCCCTGCGGGTAGTCGTCGCCACGGACATTCACGTCGGTCTTCTCGTCAGGAACCATTGGCTGAGCAGTATGATCGAAACTGTAAATATGGCCCGCCCCGACATGGTCCTGCTCGTGGGGGACATCGTCGACTCCGATGTTACCCATGCCCAGGAGGAGAGGCTTTCCGAAGAACTTGCCGCCATAAATGCACCCCTTGGTGTCTATGCGGTCCTCGGCAACCATGAGTCCTACTCCGGTGCGGAAGAGGCCGCGGCATCCTTTCGTGACGGGGGAGTTACCGTTCTGAGAGACGAGGCTGTCCAGGTGGAGGGTATCCTGACCCTTGTCGGCCGGGACGACCGTGCTTCGGCAAGAATAGGCAGCGGCAGGCTCCCCCTTTCAGCGATCCCAGGCGTCGAAAGCTCCCTCCCTGTCATCGTCATGGACCATACGCCTAAGAAAGGCGAGACCCTCTATTATGTCTCCTGCGGAATAGGGGTATGGGGACCTCCCATCAGGACCTCCAGCCGCCCCGAGGTTGTTGTGTTAAATATAAGTTTCCAATAGAATTACCCCTGTCGACTGAGATCATTGCGGGGGTGGACCATGTCAAGGTACGAAGAGCTTTGCAGCTACCTTTCCTCCAGAACCTTAAGGTGGGTAGTAACAGGAGGGGCCGGCTTTATCGGTTCTCACCTTGTAGAGACTCTTCTGTCCCTGGAGCAGAAGGTCACCGTCCTGGACAACTATCTCTCCGGCAGGGAGTCCAATATCGAAGAGGCGCGAAAGCTCTCCACAGGCCAGGATCCCTGTTTTCGCCTCCTCAAGGGTGACATAAGGGACATGGAACAGTGCCGGGAGGCCTGCCACGGCGCCGATATTGTCCTCCACCATGCAGCCCTGGTCTCGGTCCCCAGGTCTTTCGAAGACCCCCACCTTAACAACTCCTGCAACATCACAGGCTTTCTCAACATGCTTACCGCCGCTCGTGACGAGGGCGTGAGGTCCTTCGTTTACGCCTCCTCCGCCGCCGTATACGGGCACCAGCCCGAGGGGCCCACGGGAGAGGATGCCACCCTTAGCCCCCTCTCGCCCTACGCTGTCGCGAAGAGGACGAACGAACTCTACGCATCAGTGCTGTCCGGCGGCATGAGGACCACCGGACTGCGATACATGAACGTTTTTGGCCCGAGGCAGGACCCCTCGAGCCCATACTCCGGGGTCATATCGATCTGGTCCAGGTGCCTCATGGATGGTGAGCCCCCTGTGATCTTCGGCGACGGCAGGAATACAAGGGACTTTGTCTACGTCGGGGACGTAGTGCAGGCAAACATTCTTGCCGCCCTGAAGGAGGGCACAGGAGCAGGTGAGGCATCCATATTCAACATAGGAACGGGGCGTGCCGTAACGCTGGTCGAACTCCTTTCGACGCTGTCTTCTACCGCGGGGAGACTTCTCAAGAAGGGGGAGGCCGTAAGACCACGGTACGAAGCGCAGAGAGAGGGAGACATAAGGCACTCCCAGGCGGACATACGAAAAGCCCGTGAGCTCCTAGGTTACGAGCCACGGTACTCTCTTGAGGAAGGATTGAAACTTAC
>LGGV01000043.1 GCA_001509095.1 Synergistales bacterium 58_81
GACGCTTTTTGTCCTTACGTCTTGCGTCCTGAGCCTTTTGCCCTGTGCTATGATATCCGAAACCTTTCCGGGGGTGACGGAAGTGATACTCAAAAGAGCCGTTCTTCTATTCCTCATGCTGGTGTCCGTCATCCTGAACGCGACCGATTCCAGGGCCTTTGACGTCTCTGCCGTCAGGGGACCCCATATCAGCGACCTCTACATGGTTATCTACCGGGATCCCGACTCCCAGATACTGGCCCTTCAAAAGGGAGAGCTCGACGTACTCGGAGACATTACCCGCCCCTCGGACATCGAGCGGCTTGCGTCCAACCAGGACGTTACCCTTTCAATATCAAGGGGGTTCCATCTCTTTTTCATGGGCTTCAACCTTCGCAAGGGGCCATGGAACGACAGGACACTCAGGCAGGCGGCCTCAATGGCCATCCCGTCCGTACAGATCGTGAGGGACATCTTTTCCGGATACAGCGAGCCGGTAAACACCTATCTTCCTCCGGTATCGCCCTACCATGAGACTGACGTAACGACCTGGGGATATGACCCCGATGGGGCAAAGGCACTTCTCGAGAGAGCGGGTTGGAGATGGGCGCCCGACGGGAGGCTGATCGCTCCGGGCGAGGACTCACCCCTGAAGGCGGTCAAGATCCTGTCCCCTACGGCCCAGGTGGCCCCCACCACAGCGGAGATATCCAGCAGGATCGCTCCACTCCTCCATGGATGTGACGGGAGGCTACAACATACAGGGCCTCCACGACCCTCTGCTGGACGAGGTGCTGGAAGAGCTCCGGTGGGCCCCCGACAGACAGTCCGCCGACAGGGCGGCCCGAAAAGCCCAGCGGATGCTATCGGAGATATCCCCGTGGATACCGGTCTACTCCCGCTACATGGTGACCGCCGTCAGAAAGGGGTGGGACGGTGTGATCAGCACCCAGGCCACATCGGCGGACAACCTCTGGACACTTCTCAACATGAGGTCCTCCGATGGCAGCGAGAGACCCGTTTTCTGGTGCCTCTCCGATGAGCCAAGATCACTTAACCCCCTGAGCACCGGCTCAGCCTACGACTGGCAGGTACTCGGTCTGATCTACGATGGCATGATCGCCGTGGACCCGGAGACCCTGGACGATATACCCTGGCTGGCCACCGGGTGGGAGGTGGAGACGGTTAGCGGAGAGGAGGGGGAACATACGAGGCTGACCTTCCATTTGAGGGACAGGGTCAAATGGCACGACGGCTCCCCCTTCACATCGAAGGACGTTGGAAAGACCCTGGAATTCCTCAGGGACAACGAGATACCGAGGTACTTCGACAACGTCAGGGACATCCTGAAGGTGGAGACCCCTGACGACTCGACAGTCATCGTAACGATGAAGAATGTCTCCTTCTGGCATCTCCACAACATCGGAGGCTCCCCGATCTTCCCAGCCCACCTCCTTGAAGGAGTGGACAACTGGGAGACATGGCAGCCCGCCTCAGAACCCCACCCTTCCGTGAAGGGGCTGACCTCCCTTGTCGGGACAGGGCCCTTCGTGTTCAGGGAGTACCGCCCGGGAGAGTACGTCCACTTTGTCAGGAACGAGGACTTCTGGATGATCGGAGGTGACTAGCCCTTGAGGTCCTACTGGTCAAGGAGAGCATTGGGCGCAGTGGCCGTGCTGCTGCTGGTCATAGCCGCAAACTTCTTCCTTTTCAGGATAATGCCCGGAGACGCCGTATCGACGATCGTCGACCCCCGATTCTCCCCGGAGGCCAAGGAACGCCTGAGGGAGTTATTCGGTCTTGATCTCCCCCTCTACCGTCAGTTCCTGATCTATGTCCGGAGGATGCTGACCTTCGATCTCGGGATATCCTTCCTCTCCCAAAGACCCGTCTGGGAAGAACTGAAGAGCCGGATCCCCAACACGGTGGCCCTCCTTGGATCGGCCCTGCTTTTATCGTCGGCTCTGGGAACATGGCTGGGCGTCAAGGCAGCCAGAAGAAGAGGGGGGTTGACGGAAAAGCTTGTCCTTGTATCGGGATCGGTGTCCTTCTCCTTTCCTTCGTTCTTCGTCCAGCTGGTCCTTCTCCTTCTTTTCGCATACACCTTCCCTGTCTTTCCCCTCAGGGGGAGCGTATCTATCCCCCTGCCGGAGAGCGCTTTCGCGAGAGCACTGGATTACCTGTGGCACCTGCTTTTGCCGGCCGGGTCTCTGGTGATCCTTGGTTTCGGCTCCTGGGCAATATACGTGAGGAACCTCATGGTGAAGACCCTGGGGGAAGACTTCATATTGCTGGCCAGGGCCAAGGGGCTTCCGGAGGGCAGGATACTCTGGAACCACGCCTTCAGGTCGGCCCTGCCGCCGGTGCTCACCATCTTCCTGCTTGCCCTCCCAGGCATTGTATCGGGCGCAGTGATCACCGAAACGGTATTCTCCCTCCACGGCGTCGGGAAGTACCTCCTGGATTCGATAATGGGCCATGACTACCCCGCTGCAGGGGCAGCCTTCTACATCCTTGGTCTTCTGACCATCGTCTCCAACCTTGCCGCCGATGCAGCCTACGCCCTTGCGGACCCCCGGATCAGGGTCGGAAGGAGAATCCAGAGGTGATGAAGATCCCCCGCTGGAGTTTCATAACGTTCTTCCTGATCCTTGCCGTAGCGGTCATCGGACCCATGAGCCTTTCCAAAGGTCCGCAGGAGACCGTGGCAAAGCCTTTCGCTCCACCGGTATGGTCCGGTGGGGATGCTCCGCCGCCCTTCTCAGGCAATCTCTCACCCGCATCGAAAGAGATGACCATCGAATGGGACTGGGACGCCCCTGAGAACCTTACCCTCAGGGGGCAACTGGCCTATGACAAGGAGGTCACGGCAAGGCTTGTATGGACGACCCCGGAGGGGAGCAAGTACACCCTTTCCTCCTTCCAAGGGAGCGGGGTGTGGTCCATCGACCTTGACGCAAGGGACATGACCTTCAAGACAGCTCTGGGCATTCCCCCATTTGCCGGCGCGACGTCCCTGCTCTTTCCCTCAAGGGGGCTCCATGTCCTCTCCCTGGAGGGTCCTTCGCCATCTGAGGGATCCCTGGAACTCGTCCTGCCCGGAGGCAGATGGGGGCTTTTGGGGACCGACCAGAGAGGGAGGGATGTCCTCTCGCTTTTTATCGTGGGTATCAGGGTATCCCTTCTGGTGGGGATCTCTGCCACGCTCATCGCCTCCCTGCTGGGACTCTCCATAGGATTGGCAAGCGGCTACCTGGGAGGGGTTGCCGACAACCTTATCATGAGGGTCGTGGATGTGCTGCTGTCGATCCCCATACTGCCTATCCTGATGGTCCTCGTGGGAATATGGGGAAAGGGCCTCTGGCAACTTGTTCTGATCCTGGGACTCTTTTCCTGGATGGGTACGGCAAGGACTGTCAGGTCCCTGGCCCTCTCCCTCAGGGAGTCATGTTACGTAGAGAATCTCCGCTCCATAGGGGCCGGGTCCTGGTACATCCTATACCGACACCTTCTTCCTGAAGCCATGCCGGTAGTTCTCGCTGCGGTGTCCCTGGGAGTGCCAGGAGCCATTTTGGCCGAAGCAGGGCTCTCCTTCCTCGGGCTTTCAGATCCCAGGATCATCTCATGGGGGAGGATGCTCCATGAGGCCCACGGGTTCGGAGCCTTCACGGCAGGGGCCTGGTGGCTTATCATCCCGCCGGGGCTTGGGATCTCGATCATTTGCCTTGTCTTTCTCGACATGGGCCGCTCCATAGAAGAGATGGCCGATCCCCGACTGAGAGGGGGTGGCAAGAGCTGATATCCATAAGAAGACTGTCTATCACCTACCGGACCCCCGCCCGGAATGTCCCTGCCGTCAGGGACGTATCGCTGGAGATCCCAGCGGGACGCATAACCGCCATCGTAGGGGGGTCGGGGGGCGGCAAGAGCAGCCTGATCTATGGCATCCTTCGTCTCCTCCCTCCCCGGACCGAACTGTCGGGGAGCATCCTCTTCGATGGCACGGACCTGGTCTCAGCCGATGAAGAGTGGATTAGGGAGTTCAGATGGAAGAGAGTTGCCCTGGTCACCCAGGGAGCGATGAACTCCCTTACGCCGGTCCTGACCGTGGGCTATCAGATATCCGAGGTGCTCCAGGTCAGGCAGGGGCTGTCGCGCGGGGAAGCCGAGAAAAGGACCCTTGAACTTCTGGCGATGACGAACCTAACACCGGTCCATGCCCGAAGATTTCCCCACGAACTTTCCGGGGGTGAGAAGCAGCGGGCTGTCATATCCATGGCCTTATCCTGTTCCCCGGACCTTCTGATAGCAGACGAGCCGACCAGTGCTCTGGACGTGATCACCCAGGCCGAGGTCATCACGACCCTCGTGAGAATGGTCCGGGATCAGGGAATGGGGCTTCTTCTTGTAACCCACGATCTCCCGCTGGCGATCTCCGTCTGTGACGACCTGGCGGTGATGCACGAAGGCAGGATCGTGGAGACGGGAACCCCCTCTAAGATCCTGCGATACCCCTCTCACGAACATACAAGGAAGCTTCTGTCTGCCTTCATCTTCAAGGGGGGGGCCCGAACATGAGAGGACTCCTTCTCTCTGCGAAGGGAGTGTCGGTCTCTTTCCTGTCATCAAGGGGCAGTACTGAGGCCCTGAAGGAAGTGGACATGAACGTTTCCGCTGGCGGTTGCGTGGCAGTGGTCGGGGAGTCAGGGAGCGGAAAGACAACGCTGCTCAGGGCGTGCCTGGGCCTGGTCCCGCTGTCCGCGGGGTCGGTGACCCTCTTCGACAGGGACCTGTCTGAATGTGGAGACAAGGAACTGATCGCACTAAGGAGGCGCTGCGGCTACGTCCCCCAGGACCCCTTCGGATGCGTCCCACCCACGTTGAACGCCCTTGATGCCGCTGCAGAGCCCCTCCGGATCACCGGTAAAGGCAACAGGGAGCAGGCACTGTTAAAGGCCGGGGAGCTCCTCGCCGAGTTGGGCCTTGACGACCAGGATCTCTGGAAGGAGAGGGTCAGGCTTTCCCTTTCGGGGGGGCAGAGACAGAGGGTCAGCATAGCCAGGGCCCTCTCGCTCGATCCGGAGCTCCTTTTGGCCGACGAACCGGCGAGCATGCAGGACGCTGCCAACAGGGGCGAAGTAATGGAGATCCTCCGACGAAGGACCAGGAAGGGGATGGGGCTTCTCATGGCGACCCACGACCTCCCCTTCGCGGCAGCCTTTGCAGACAGGGTGGTGGTCATGTACAAAGGCACCGTGGTCGAGACAGGCCCCCCGGACCAGGTGGTCGAAAACCCCCTCCATCCCTACAGCCTTGCCCTTATCGCCGCCATGCCCGGCATCGGGAAGGAGATAAGACCCCCCCGGCCTGTGGAGGTGAAAGATCGTTCCTTCGGGGGCTGCCCCTTCGCCCCGATGTGCCCGGCAAGGACGGACCGGTGCAGGCAGGCACCCTCTTTGACTTCGGCCTCGCCTTCGAGGAGCGTGGCCTGCTGGAACGTCGGGAAAGAGTCTCTGGAAAGATGAGCTAGATAAGGCGGCCTTCAAGCTCCATGGTCCTATGGAGCTTGATGAAGAGCCCGGCCATGCGGGGATCGAACTGCTTTCCGGCCTGGGAGGCGATCTCCTTGAGAGCCTCCTCGGGGGACAGGGCCTGCCTGTAGGAACGACAACCGGTCATAACCTCGTAAGCGCAGAGCAGGTTAATTATCCTCGAGGCTATGGGGATGTCGTCCCCGGAAAGCCCCCTGGGGTAGCCCGATCCGTCAAAGTTCTCGTGGTGACAGAGGATGTCCTCGGCGACGGGGGATATCGGGGCAAGGTTCCTGGCAAGGTGGTAGCCCCTTTCGGGGTGTTTACGGATATCCTCCCACTCCTCGAGTTCAAGAAGCCCCTCGCGGTAGAGAACATCAGTAGGTATTGGCATCAGCCCGATGTCGTGGAACTGGGCGAGGAGGTCCAGGTTCTCGATCTCGTCCTGCCTGAGGGCAATAAAAGTCCCGAAGGAGTCTGCCAGCTTCTTAAGCCTTGAAATATGAGCCCTTCTCCTGGGGTCGGAACCCAGAAAGTCCACGATCCGGGAATAGATGGCCGAACGGGATCTTTCGCTCCGCATCAGCTTGTCCAGGTACATGTCGTCATCGGCCTTTTTCCTGACCTGCATGAAATCCTGGGTGACCTCGTCCTTGACGGCAACACCCAGGGCGATGCTGGGAGGGACCATCCCCTTCGAGGCACGATCACAGGCCTGCCTTATGCGGTCACAGATAGACCTTGCCTCCAGGAGGGATGTCCTGGGCAGGATCATGATGAACTCGTCGCCGCCGCAGCGGGCGATAAGGTCCTCCTGCCTGCAGCAGGAGCGCAGGATCTCCCCAGCCTCAATGATCAACTGATCGCCCTCCATATGACCGAAGGCGTCGTTGATGAGTTTCAGGTTGTCCACGTCGGCCATGATAAGGCTGATGGGTAGCTGTCTTGAGGTGTCCAGGCGCCTGAGCTCCTCTTCGAGGAAGGCGTTGTTGTAAAGGCCGGTCAGGACGTCGTGGTAGCCGAAGTACCGGATCTTCTCGTCGAGGATCTTTCTCTCGGTTATGTCCTGGTATATGGCGTATACCACTTTCTGCCCGCCGGCGACCGGGAATGACACGGCATTGATCTGGACATCCACCCGACTTCCGTCCTTTCTAAGCCTGGTCCTTTCGGTCTTGAGGATTGCCCCGGCTGCGACGTCCCTGGTCAGCTTTACGGCGTCGTCCCGGGCCTCTTCCGGCGCTATGAGGTCGTCCAGGTTCGTCCCGACGCACTCCCAGCTGCTGTAACCGAACATTTTCTCAAAGGACTCGTTGACCCGCTGGATGACACCATCATCGTAAACGAGCGCTATAGCCAGGGGGCTGTTCATGAAGAGGTTCTCGAAGTAGATCCTCTCGGTGGTCAGCTCCTGCTCCGACCTTATCCTCCCGGTTATGTCCCTGTAGATGGCGAGATATTCCCCGTGGGAGTCGGAACGGGATATGGCCGCCCCC
>LGGV01000007.1 GCA_001509095.1 Synergistales bacterium 58_81
CTGCCTGGCATTTTCAAGGAGGAGAAGGTCCCTGCCGCTCTTCGACTGGCCTTTCTCCTCCACGAGAGCTATCGAACGGTAGGGGTTTTTCATCAGCCTCCCATTCGGAGGCAGAGGGGATCCCAGCAGGGAATAACCCTCCAGCATCATCCTCGAGGCCTCTTCGACAACTTCGACGGGTGACCCCTCAACTTTACGCGAATTTTCGTATTTCTCAAAAGCAAGAGGGTTATTGGTCACGACAAGTATGATCTTCAAAGGGACACATCCACTCCCCGGAGTCTGCGGATGACCAATTATAACCTTCCCGGACCTTCCTTTTCCAGAAAAAAGAGGCGGAAGGCCCAAGCCTACCGCCCCGCATCGAACGAACAGCTCCCCCCAGCCTTTCTAGGAGGTGAAGATGGTCTGCTCCTCTACCGGCGTCTGGATCGCCCTCAGGGCTCTCTCTAGAAGCTCCCGCCTCACAGCCCTGTCGCCCTCGGCGTCTCTCGAGGGGTCGCCCACAGGGTGGGGGATGGCAACGCCGGGCACGATCCTGTTCGCCCCCACCGTCAGCATTATGGGAACTATGGTGGCTATCTGGACCACCGGTATCCCTGCCGTGTTCTCGATCTCCCTTGCCATCGATGCACCGCACCGGGTACAGGTGCCTCAGGTGGAGGTAAGTATGACCGCATCCACACCGTCCTTCTTGAGCCTTTCGCCGATCTCCTGGCCGAACCTCTCAGCATGGGCCACGGCGGTACCTGTCCCGGTCGTGGTGAAAACGTGATCGTAGAGCTTGCCGAATACCCCCTCCCTCTCCATCTCCCTCATTATGTCGAGAGGGAGGACCCTATCGGGATCCTCGTTGGCCCACACCCGGTCATAGCCACCGTGGATGGACTCGAAGTTCTCCGGGGTCAGGTCGTCAAGGCGGGAGATGTCGTAAACACCGTAGGATTCTGCCGATGAGACCCTTATATGGTCGGGGTTCCCCCGCGGGACTATGCCTCCGGAGCTTACCAGTGCTATGGTGGCATTTTTCAGGTCTTTCACCGGTTCCGCCGGAGGTATGCGTCTGAATACGGGCATCTCATACTCGGTGGAAAAGGGCTCTCCTGCAAGTTTCCTGAGGAGCATGTCAACGGCCCTCTTCGCCCCGTTGGTCTCGTGGAAGAAGTTCTTCCTGATCCCTCTCGGGAAATACCCTTCATCCTCTGCGGCGCCGAGAGGGGTCCCCTTCAGGATCTTCACGGCAAGGGCCGATATCGCACCTAGAGCATCCTTCATGCCTCTGGCGCTGTCAGAGGTCTTCACGATGAAGGTCTTGGGGCTGTATAGCTCAACGCCCGGATTCTCCTTGTACATGCCCGTAATGGAAGGGATGCGGAGCGTCCCGGTCACGGCCGAACAGATATCTCCGCAGGCCACGCCGTAGCGGCCGGCGTTGAACGCGGGACCCGCAACGAGAAGATCAGGCTTGAACTCCCCTATCAACCTGACGCACTCCGCCCTCGCCTCTTCAAGATGCTCGCCGTAATAGCTGTCCCCGCAGATGACCGTCCCGACCACTACGGCTTCTTCACCGAGGAGGCTCTGTATCTGCATGGCCGGGCCCACCGCCTCGGGGCGGGCCGAAGGCGGTACGTGGGCCTGTTCCTCTCCCCCCATGCCCGCGAAGAACTGGTTGATATAGCAAACTACTCTCCTGGTCATTTTCACACCGCCCCCTCTCCTATATCCACCGGGCCCCGATCCTGCTGAAACCGAGCTCGTTAGTGGAGCCGATGATCGCCTGCAGCTCAACGAACATGGAACCGTCCTTCCGGAGACTCTCTCCGGCACCACCCGAGAGGTTGGATATGGAGCTGTCGTAACCCAGTATCCTGTCCATGGCCGGAAGTTCTATCATCTCGTTGACGTTCCCGGCGGAGACGAAGGCCGTTATCTCCGGGGCGGCGTCGGCCAAACCCTGGCTCTTTCCGTCGGTACCGGCAGCCTCATCGGAAATTACCACCGTCCTGATCCCCAGCTTCTCGCACTTGGCGGCGTTCATGCAGAGGTCAGTATCAGGGTTCCCGTAACCCTCTTCGGATACCACTACCCCATCGGCCCCGAGCATCCTGGCGAGGTTGGCGTTGAACCACGAGGTCCGCTCCTTGCCTGCAAGCCTTGTATCTTCCAGGGTTGGGATGACGCCCAGAAAGACCAGGTCCTTCCCATGCCTGCTGTAGAGCTCCTCCACTATCGGGTCGTTCAGGTGATGCCACGTAGTGTTCTTGTCGCAGGCTGATACGCAGTTCCCCGAGACCATGGCACCATCCATCTTTTCATTGGGGTGAATAAGGGTCGGTACCAGGTGCTTCATATCTGCACCGTAGAGGAAAGTGTCGTGGAGAAGCCCCTGGGTTATGGACATGCAGAGATAGGCTATCTTTGGAAGGTGAGGGTACCTGGCGGACTCTTCAACGGGCCCTCCCATTTCATAGACCTTTACTTCATCGGCCTTTGAGCCCCTGCCCTTGTCGGCCAGGTACCACCCCAGCCTGAAACCTGCCTCACGGAGAGCCGCCTCGTAGGAGTGCTGGTCAAGACCTTCGACGGGCTCCACTACCAGGACCACGTTATTGGTCTGGGAAAAGGGAGAGTAGTCCGCTGCAGGGCCTGACATGTCGATGAGCCCTTCCTGGAAGGCGACAATGGGACCGCAGGTAACGACGGCCGCTCCGTCAAGGACCAGTGTCGCTCCCTCACCCACGGTCTGCATCCCTCCCACGAAACCCGGGAAAACCTCCCCCGGGCCGGAAAGCTTGCAGCGGGGCTCGATAACGTCCTTAACCGGAATGATCCTTACGCTCTCGCCGGGGCGCGCAAACTCCAGCTCGGCCCTGGCAAACCTGTTATCCTTCATGGCTACGGAGAGCATCTCCTCACGGTTGACGAACAAGGTCCCCTTCTCGACCTTTGTCTCGTCACCCCATGAGACATTCCTGACCGAAACCTTGTGCAATTCCAACCTCATGGGCTATCCCCCCTCCAGGCTTCCTGTCATTGCTTCTTTCCCCCAGATTATAGGCCTGCTAATCCAGGGTTGATACTGTTCACCCTCAAGGACTTGAACCCTTTTTAAAGGCACTTTTTTGTGCTTTTGCACAAAAAGGAGTTATGGAAGATAATCGGTTGCAAGGAAAGGGAGGTGTTGCCCATGCTCAGGCGCTTCGCACAGGTGATCTGCGAAACCACTCACGACATCATCGGCCACCACGTACTGGTCACCGACGGGAATGCCGTGATCATAGGAAGCAGCGACCCTTCGCGGCTTTTCACGGTACATACGCCTTCAGCCGAATGCATGAGGTCTCGGGCCGAGACCTATACCGACAGGGAAGAGGCCGGACGCATGGAGGGCGTCAAACCCGGCGTAACGCTACCCGTCTGCCTTGCGGGAGAGGTGGTGGGTTCCATAGCCATCGCAGGGGATCACAGGGAAGTAGCCCGTTACGGCTACCTTGTACAGAAACAGGCTGAGCTCTTTATCAGGGAGCAGGTTATCCAGGAATCGGCCGGCGCCAGGGACAGGGCGATCCAGGAACTGACAGCCCATATAGCCTCCTTCGCACCGGGTAACGATGATCCAGGTATTCTGGCCACCATGATAAAGGAACTGGGCTTCGAACCCGACACCCCCAGGATATGCCTGATACTGGAACCCGGGTCCGACAACCCCGCAACGCTGGATAGATTGAACGACCCCTTAGGGGGAGTGTCGGTCCGGAGCGGGATCCGGGAGATCATCAAAAACATCTTCCCAGAACCGGCAAGCTTCTGCTCGAGCCTCGGACAGAAAAGGTTCGCGGTCTTTGCTTCCACCGGGAACGAAGCCGGGGACCCCATGGAAGGCTCCCTTGGAGAGGGTTGCAGAAGGTGCAGGGAGAACCTGGAAGAGATGGGTCTGACTTTGACCGTCGGAGCGGGATCCCTAGCCAGGACGGTAGAAGACCTCCACTACTCATACGGCGATGCCTGGAAGGCCCTGACCATAGGGATCAAGAAGAACGAGCCCGGGAAGATCCACCGGATAGGTGATTACCTGATGGAAGATCTGCTCACAACGGTCAATGTCAAAAAGGGGAGGCGTTTCGCAAGCAAGGCCCTTTCGGGGCTCAGGAAGACCCCTGACGGCGAGGAGATGCTTCATACATTCAAGGTCTGGTGTCTGCACCCCTGCAGCCCGGGTGTAGTCGCGAAGGAACTGAATATTCACAGGAACACCCTTCACTACAGGATCGAAAAGATCAGGAAGGCGACCGGATACGACATCAGGAGTTTCAGGGATGCCTTCGAACTCTTCATGGCGGTGACTCTGGAGATGCTTCACGAATGACCCTTATGGACCATTGCGCAGAGAGCCGATATCGACTCCCGCAAAGACAGGGGCTCCAGAACCTCCGCGTAGGGTGCGCTTGCCATTACCCAACGCCCTATCTCGTCCAGATCTGGAACCACTGCCGAGATGGTTATACTCCCGTCGTCCATGTGCTCGATCCTCTGGGTAGGGTGCCATTTGGTCTCCTCCACGACAGTTGCAAGGGGGGCTCTTACCCTGACGGCCACCTTGTGTCTCCCGCCACCAGAGCAGCCGTACCAGGCCGAGGAGGCAAAGGACCTTGTATCCTGCCCCTCCGGCGGGGGTGAGTATTGTCCATCATCAAGGGCGAAGACGGAACTTATCCTCGATATCCTGTAGGTCCTCGGTTCGTCCCTTTCGGAGTATGAACCCCATACGTACCAGGCGTGGGCGAGAAAGAAGACCCCCCATGGTGAAATCCTTCTCTGCCTCCTGCCCTCAACGCTGTAGGGCGACTCGTACTGGAAGTGTATCCTCCTCCTGTCAGAAACAGCGTTGATTATCGTCTCGAAGACCATAGGGTCCATCCTGGAGACGGGGAGGGCTACCACGGTGCTCTCGGCGAGTTTCTTCCCCTGCTCAGCCATCGCCCCTGGAAGCATGGCCTTGAGCTTTCCCCAGAACCTGTTGCAGTCCTCGCTAAGATGGGGGAGAAAGTGGCTTACCATGTTCAGCCCTGCTGCGATGGAGATCACCTCTCGTCGGTTCATCTGCAGCTGAAGGATGAAGTTGCCGTTGCCGTGGAATTCATAGAGCCGCGTCCTCCTGTTGTACCAGATGCCGACGCCGAACTCATCCCTCAGGAATTTGAGGTCCCTTTCAAGAGCCCGCCCATTGCCTCCGTAACCTAGGGCGGCCAGCAGGTGTTCCCTGCTCCTCCTGGGCTCATGGAAGAATTCCATAACCAGGCTGTTCAGCCGGCTAAGCCGGACCGAACTCATCTGGGAAGACAAACGACCGCCCCCTCTCGCGAAGATCCGGCAGATATTCTAGAAAGCGAACTTCTGGTAGTCTTTCGGGATCTCGAACAGCGCCTTGTCCTGGGGCCCTTCCTTGATGTTCGTGTAGGTCACGGTCACCTTGCCATCCTCGTCCTCGGTGACTCCCCTGATCGGGAAATTAAGCTTCTGGGCTATCCAGATCACGGAACTCCCCATGGCCTGTCGGTCCGGATCCTTGTAGTTGACCTCGTACTTGTCGCACTTGTAGCCCTCTATAGTCTCCGTCCCGATCTTCTTAAGGTCAGCTTCATCGGAGAGCCAGCCTTCGATATCCTCGTCACCCAGGACTATCTGTGCGTTGGGGAACTCCATGTACATCTTCTCCTGGGGCATGATGACGTACATGATGTTCTTTGCCCCGTCTACGATGCCGATGCTCTTGCCTCCGCCCGGGACATCCATCTCCTGTCGCATGAGGCTTCCGCTTACGAAGATCTTTCCTATGACCGTCTCTTCTCCGCCCTCCATCTTCATGTCCGCCTGGAACTCAGCGGCGAAAGCGGAACAGGAAAGGGTCATAACCACGACAACGGACAGGAACAGGATCAGCCTTCTCTTGCTCATAACGGGTACCCTCTGTTCTATGGCTGGTTTTCGGTACCTGTCCATTATTCTACTACAACACAGGAAGACCAGACCATTATATGATGGTTGCTATTGTTTATGTTATCTGTTCGCAGTATCATTCGACCATAAGATAAATATGAGAAATATTCTGGACATTTCGCATCCCTGGCCTTTAATGGTCGCAGGAGACTTATCATTTCTGGCCCCATGCCGGATAAAAGTGGAGGTGTTCCAATTGCGGACAACTACAAGGAGGGCCGCCCTGTTCCTCCTGGCGGCGATCATCCTTATCTCGGCATCCTCCGTGGCCTTTGCCGCCCAGGTGGCCCTTACCTCGGTCGGGCAGAGCCCCGATGCCATGATGGTAATGGTGGTGCTGAAGAACATGAAGGTCGAGACCGACTTCGATGCGCTGATGAAACCTGAAGACCTTTCAGGACATAAGGTCCTTATTGCCGTTGTCGGCGGAAGTTCAAAGGGCCTGGGCGCTGCAGGCATCAACCAGGAGCAGGAGAGGGACAGGGCCCTTGCCCTGATCGACAAGGCAAAAGAGACCGGTGCCAGGATACTTGTCATGCACGTGGGTGGGGCCGGAAGAAGAGGTACCCTCTCCGACATGTTCATCGAAGCGGTGGTCCCTCTTGCGGAGCGTATTACCATCGTCAAAGGCGGGAACCTGGACGGTCTCTTCGACAGGATCAAGGGGGAGAACGTCCCTGTCACCGAGGTAGAGACCATAAGGGCCATCGAAGAGCCGCTGAAAAGTGATCTCTCTGACTGGGGAGTCCTCTAGAGGCTCGGCCATGAGCTGGTTCTGGCCGGAAGGTTTCTACACCCTGGCAATGATAACGGCCTTCGGTTTCGGCGCCTTCGCCCTGAAGCTGCCAATAGCCGTTGCCATGAGTTTTGCGGCCGTTACGGGCTCTCTCCTGGGAGGTGCAGGGATCCCCTTGCGGCACCTTGTGGAGGGCATGTTCGGCTACATCGACACGATCCTGATAATAGCCACGGCAATGATCTTCATGAAGACCATCGAGGCCACGGGGCTCCTTGAATCTGTCGCCGCATGGATGATCCGCAAGTTCAGGTCTTTTCCGGCGGTCCTGTCCCTTGGGATAGTCTTCCTGATAATGGTCCCCGGGATGATCACCGGATCCTCCACGGCCGCGGTCCTCACTACCGGGGCCCTGGTGGCGCCGGTGATGATAAAGCTCGGGGTTCCGACCCTGCAGACCGCAGCGGCAATTGCGATGTCGGCCATATACGGAATGATCGCACCGCCTATAAATCTACCTGCGATGATCATCGGCGGCGGCATAGACATGCCCTACGTCGGTTTCGGAATACCCCTTCTGATCTGCACCGTTCCGCTGGCCGTCTTCACCGCTCTCTGGCTGGTTTACCCGTCGCTCAGGAAGAAGAGCCACGACCCTGCCCTTGAGGAGGAGCTCTCAAGAATGGCACGGACACCGCTGACAGCCAGGCTTTTCCTCCCAATGGCCGCGCTGGTAGTGCTCCTCGGTGGAGAAAGGATGTTCCCGGAGGTCTGGCCCTCCCTGGGGATGCCGCTCTCATTCCTTATCGCTTCTGCTGTGGGCATCTTCTCCGGAGTCAAATGGAACATCCCCGAGACTGTCAACGAGGCGGTCAACGATGCTCTGCCGGTAATGGGGATCCTTATGGGTGTGGGCATGTTTATCCAGATCATGACCCTCATAGGAGTGAGGGGCTTCGTGGTCGTTTCAGCCCTGGCTCTGCCTGCGTGGCTTCTCTACGTAGGCATAGCCACTTCGATGCCCCTCTTCGGGGCAGTATCGGCCTTTGGTTCGGCTTCGGTTCTTGGGGTTCCCTTTCTGCTGGCGCTTCTGGGCAGGAACGAGATACTTGTCGGTTCGGCCCTGAGCCTGATCGCCGGGCTCGGGGACCTGATGCCCCCCACAGCACTGGCAGGCATCTTTGCCGCACAGGTCGTCGGCGAAAAGAACTACTTCAGGGTCCTGCGCTACTGCCTTGTGCCGGGCCTGCTGACAGCTGTCTGGGGGGTCGCGGTCATCCTGGGAGCCCAGTATATCGCGGGGATCCTCTACTAGGAGGTAGGGTTATATGACGATCATCTACAGGGCTATAGCCCTTTTCATACTGGTTTTCGTCTTCCGCTGCATGTTCAGGGAGAAGGACTTCTGGAAACAGGTCACCGCAACGATGGTGGTCATTCCGTTGATCCTCAGGATCCTTCTGATCAAGTAGGGCGGTGGCGACGATGCTATCTTTCAACAAAGGAACCCGTACCTCCGCCGCCTTTCTGCTTGCATTCGCTCTCGTCCTAGCAGCCTTTACGGGAAAGAACTTCCTCGAGATGAGACGGCCCGACAGGGTCGTTCCGGCTCCGGGTTTCACTTCGCACATGCTTTCCGAATGGTTCCCGAACATATCGGGCACACCTGTTGACACCCCTGTCTTCATCCAGGACAGCGGAGTCCCCGGAGGGTCGGTCCTTATCATGGGGGGAACCCACCCGAACGAACCGGCAGCGACCATGACAGCAGTCATCTTTCTCGAAAGAGCCACGGTCAGCAGGGGGAAGCTTTTCGTGATACCCTTTGCCAACATGTCCGCCTTCGGGCACAACTCGCCCCAGGAGGCCTCCCCGCAGAGAATGCACTTTACCCTTCCCGATGGGAGCGTAAGGTCTTTCCGTTACGGCTCACGGGCGACCAACCCTGTCCACCAGTGGCCCAACCCCGATATTTACATTCACGAAGCATCGGGACAGCAGCTCTCCGGGAGCGAAATGGCAAACCTCAACCGGGCCCACCCGGGAGTTGAGGACGGCCCCCTTACCCAGCGCCTTGCCAAAGGACTCCTTGAACTGCTTCTCAGGGAAGAGATAGATCTGGCGTTCGACCTTCATGAAGCAAGCCCCGAGTACCCTGTGGTGAATGCCATAGTGGCTCACGAGAACAGCATGATGCTTGCCGCCATGGTCACCATGGAACTGGAGGCCCAGGGGGTTCTCATCAGGCTTGAGCCGTCGCCCAAAAACCTCCGGGGACTCACACACCGGGAGTGGGGCGATGCCACATCCACCATGCCAATTCTCATGGAAACAGGCAACCCCAGCCAGGGACGCCTTCGCGGAAGGACCGACGAACACCTTGTCATGACCGGCGAGGACAAATTCTACGCCAAGGCGGCGCAACTGGGAAGGCTCTTCATACCCTATGTGAACGATCAGCCGATGGACCTGCGGGTCGCGCGACATACAGAATCCATTCTCACCTTTCTGGAGACGCTGGAATTCCTAGATCCCGAGATAGCGATCACAGTAGAGGGCGTACCCTCCTACGGAGAGATACTGGAAGAAGGCGTCGGAGCTTTTCTGTCGCCTGTACCGGACCAATAGGGGGTTTTCTCCGCCTTTGGAGGCGGAATGATCTTTTTTAAAGGCAGTAACTATCACTGAAGGGAGGAAAAGCAAGATGAAAAAGGCAGCGGCGATCCTTCTGGCAATATCGCTGACAATGGCTGCAGGTGCGGCTTTTGCGGTAGAGGCAGAAGAGGTAATGGCAAAGAACGGGATGGTTTCCTCGGCCCATGAACTGGCGTCGAGGGCAGGGGTTGAGATCATGCAGAGGGGCGGCAATGCAGTTGATGCGGCCATAGCCACCATGCTCGCTCTGAACGTAGTGGAGCCCAACGCCTCAGGAATAGGCGGAGGGGGCTTCATGGTGATCAGGAACGCAAAGACCGGTGAAGTGGTGTTCCTTGATTATCGTGAAACGGCACCGGCTTCCGCCACCAAAGACATGTACGCTTCCCAGCAGTCCAAGGATGAGAGCTGGTCCAAGGTCGGCGGCAAGGCCGTCGGGGTGCCTGGGCAGATATTCGGAATATTCGCAGCCCTTGAGAACTACGGGACCATGACTTTCGCGGAAGTGGCGGTACCCGCCATCAGGCTTGCCGAGGAGGGTTTCGAGGTCCACCCGATGCAGACGGGTATTATTGCCGACAACTACGACAAGATAGCAAAGAACAACGATCTGGATGACCTTGCCTTCTTCGAGGACGGACTCCCCATCGAGGCGGGAAAGATCCTGAAGCAGCCCAGACTTGCCGAGGCCTTCCGCCTTATCGCGGAGCATGGGGTCAACGCGATGACCGAGGGACCCATAGGCGAATCCGTTGTCGCAGCGGTCAACCGCGCCGGGGGGAAGATGACCATGGGTGACCTCAAGAACTACCAGGTCAAGATAGGAGATCCTGCCTACGGGACCTACAGGGGCTACCATATCTACTCCACGCCTCCCGCTTCGAGCGGCGGGACTCACATCGTCCAGTTGCTGAACATTCTCGAGAACTTCCCCATCAGCTCAATGAAGCACAACTCTCCCCAGTACCTGCATACCCTCGCCGAGGCAATGAAGCTCGTCTTCGCCGACCGGGGCAAGTACATGGCCGATACGGCCTTCGTGGACGTACCGCTGCGGGGCCTGACGAGCAAGGAGTACGCAAGGGAACTGGCCAGAAAGATAAGGGTCTACGAGGTAATGCAGGAGGTCCAGCCCGGTGATCCATGGCCCTACAACGGGGGCAACGAAACTGTATTCCTGGGCGGAGGAGGCAACAAGCATATCTCCACGAGTCACTTTTCCGTCGTTGACAAGGAGGGGAACATTGTAGCCTCTACCAACACCGTCAACTACTTCTTCGGATCAGGGGTCTTCTCTACCGAGTACGGGTTCGTCCTTAACAACGAGATGGACGACTTCTCCCAGAACCCCGATAGCGTCAACGCTCCCGAACCGGGCAAACGACCCCTTTCTTCCATGTCGCCTTCAATAGTCCTCGATCCTCACGGACAGCCCTTCATGACCCTAGGGGCCGCCGGCGCAATGAGGATAATCACTGCTGTCACACAGATCATAATGAACGTCATCGACTTCGGCATGCATATGGATGAGGCCATCGAACAGCCCAGGATCTTTGCTTTCTCCTCGGGCGGTCAGAGCGGCCCCCTTCGCGTCGAAGAAACAATGAACGAGACCACCATCCAGTTCCTGAAACTCAGGGGGCACAACGTGGAGGTCCAGCCCAGGGGCGGCTACTACGGTACGGCACAGGGTATACTCTTCATCGACGGGATGATGAACGGCGGCGCTGACAGTCGCCGTCTGGGCGTGCCGGTAGGCTTCTAGGCTCGGATCCCACAAAAGCTTCGCGTTGTAGTAATCTTTTGGGGCGGCCATTGAGCCGCCCCTTTTCAATGTGGAGGTGTAACTTGAGAAACACCTGGCCCCCCTACCGGATCCTGCTCACCGGGACCCGCGGCAAGAGCACGGCCGTTCGCTACATTGCCGCAGCCCTGGATTCCATCGGCATATCCTTTTCGGCCCGGATCACCGGGACTGTTCCCATGGTCATTGAAGGTCTCCAGGAGAAAAGGATCGTCCGCAACTCGCCGGCCCACATATCGGAGATGATCTGGTGGATCAGGAATATCCCCGAAGGCACGCAGGCCGTTGTGGCCGAGAACAGCGCCGTTTCCCCTGAGCTGCAGCCTCTTTCGGCTCGATGGCTGGACCCGGGACTGATCGTATGGACCAGCGTGCTCCCCGATCACGCGGAGTACTGGGGACCTCACCTTTCGGGGGCAAGGGAAGCACTCCTCAATGGTGTTCCCAGAAGCTCCAGGGTGCTTTTGGGCAACCAGGCCGGGCAGGACCGGGAACTGGTCCTAGCCCTGGAGAAGATGAAATGTACCCTTTTTACGACAGGAATGCCTGTTGAAGAACTGTCCCATCAGTATGAAACGATCGCCGTGGAGGCACTCAACATCCTTGGTCTCCCCGGATCGGAGGCCTCTTTCCGGAGGGTCCCCATAGATCCCCATGAATTCCGGATAGTGAACCCCCGCCGGGGCGGAGCAGTAGCCTGGGCGTTCTCCTCCAACGACCCCGTGACGGCTGAGGCACTCTTCCGCTCGACGGGCTGGGACCAGGAGCGAACGGCGTTACTCTTCAACCACAGGCACGACCGCCCCTCCCGGCTTTCGGCTCACCTCCCCTGGATCAGGAACGGAAGATGGAAGAGAAGGATCATCACCGGCGACCGCCCCCTCGTCCTCACCGGTTTCAGCTTTTTCCCGCCTTCCAGCGCCGAGGCCCTGGCGGACCTTGTCAGAAGCGAGGGCACCGTCTTCGGTTGCGGCAATGTCAGGGGCCTCCCTTTTGCATGGGAGGTCGAAGCATCGTGAACAGGGAGATACTGGTCATAGCCATTGGAATAGCTCTTGGGATGCTGTTTTTCCACAGGACAGGACTCTCCCCCGGCGGCATTATCTCCCCCGGGATCCTTGCCCTGCACATGAACACTTTTCACGCCTTTGCATGGACCCTTGCCTTTTCTCTTTTCATCTTCTTCCTCCTAGAGATCGCTGTGCGCATCTTTGGCCTCTACGGTCGCCAGAGGACCGCCCTGTCGCTGCTTTTGGCAGCCCTGACGGCTCTTCTTGCTCTGGGCCGGTTGCCCCTTGACCCTCTTTGGCTCGGATGGGTGGTGCCGGGCCTCGTGGCCTCCGATATCCAGCGCCAGGGGCTATTGCCTACAGTATCTGCGCTCCTGTCCCTGGCAGGGGTGACTTTCCTTGCCGGAGGACTTCTGCCTTGAAAGGGGTCTTCTCCATCCTGAAGAAGGGTGTTAACCGGCAGACGGCAAGTATCGCTCTCTGGGCACTCCTGGTGGCAACGCTGGTATGGTTGCCCGGCGGCAGCCCCCTCTCCCCGGAGGAATCAAGGCTTCTTCAAAGGATCGAGGCGGCCTGGGAATCGCTACTGGCCCTTAGAAGCGAAACCGGCGTGCCCCACTCAGAGACTGACGACCCACATAGATCGGGGATGATAGGGGTGGAGTGGAGTCCCATTACAACAACTTCCGGTAGTCTCGCCTCGAAGCAGTTGTCCGTCCGGCCCGGCTGGGCTGTGATCTTCCGAAGGTGGTTTGCCCGTGAGGGTCTGGGACCCGGCGACAGGATAACCATTCTCAGTTCAGGCTCCTTCCCCGGCCTTGCTGTGTCTTCCCTGGCCGCGGCAGAGTCTCTTGGCCTGGACGTGACCCTGGTGATCTCTCTGGGATCCTCCACGTGGGGGGCCAATATTCCTTCGATGACGATCTCCGATATCCTCTACTTTCTCAGGACAAGGGGGTTCGTAAGAACCAGGGCCGCCGCCTGCACCATCGGCGGAGCCGGCGAGATGGGTAGGGACCTCCCGCCTGAAGGGCTTTCAGCTCTCGAGGAAGCAGCTCGAAGGGATGTTATCCCTTTGATCATCGCCGAAGACCTTGAAGAGATGATCGAACGGAAGGCCGCGGTCTCCCTGCCGGAAGGTACCCGTCTCGTGGTCCAGATAGGCGGGAGTCACGCCGATCTCGGTAGCGATCCCTCCGTGCTTGACCTCCCCCCGGGGTTCCTGCGACCCTCTCCAGGTTTGAAGGCCGGTAATGGCGTTGTCTCCAAGGCTCTGGAAAGGGGTATAACGGTCCTCCACGTCCTGAACATCCCTGAACTTGCCCGTTCGGCAGGCCTTGAAGGGAGATACTCCCTGCCATGGGCAAGACCACCCTGGCGATTCCTCGTCGCCGCCACTTCAGGAATGATCGTACTGAGTCTTTTCCGACGGTGGGAGCTTGAATGATAACCCGTGGAGAGAGGACCATTGAAACCTCTGGAGGCATGTCCACCCAGGCTCTCTGGGGAACGATACTCCTGGCTGCCTGGGGTGTCTCCCATTTCTACGAGAGACCTATCTACCACGTCTTCCGGTTCCTCGACCTGTCCGTAAGGTATGACGACAGCGGCTATCTCCTGGCTGCGACCGCCGTCCTTGTCGTCATCAACGCTGCCAGGGCCCTGCTCCTTTACGAGGGGTGGTTTCTGGTAGGTAACGGTGCTGCCGAGGCCACCGGCCACAGATCGGTGGGGCGCGTCCTCCCCCTCGTCGGTATACCTGTATGCTACCAGGCCGTGGCGGTATTCGACTTTCCATCCATACCCCATTTCGGAATGCCGGCGGTGCTTGGCCTGGCGAGCGTCCTGTTGGTCCAGTACCTTACCCGGGGCGTGACCGGATGGATCAACCGCGCCGTAGCGCTTTTCCCCCTCCTGGTATCCTTTCAGTGGCTTGACGTAATTCCTTCCCTAACAAAGTACGGATTCGGCTGGGGAGAGATCTCCATGGCGATCAAGCAGATCGCGGAGCTGCCGAATAAGACCCTCGTCCTGGACCTGGTAGGGGGTACCTTCTTCCTCTTCCTCTTTGCGGGAGCGCTTCTCACCATAGAGCTTCTTGTAAGCTACGAGCGGCAGCTGGAACAGTTCCGGCGTTTCAGGGCCCAGGAGAGAGAACTTTACTCACTCAAGGAGCAACAGCTCCAGTCCAGGGCGATCAGGGAGATGCAAAACCTTGTTCACGACCTGAGGCGACCCCTTACGACCATAGTCGGCCTGTCGGACGTGATCTCCGAGGAGGGATCCGAAAATTCCCGCAGGCACGCCTCGGTGATACTGAAGGCATCCGGATCCATGGATCAGATGATCTCCGAGATCCTTGACGCTGCCTCGGCCCGTACCGTGACCGTCTCCGCCCTGGTGGATTACTCTCTGAGCCAGGTAAGCCCAATGGATTGGAGCCCCTCTATTGAGGTGGATATCCCCCACGAATGCGGCAAGGTCCTCCTGAACGTCAACGCCGTAAGGCTCTCCAGGGCCCTGGCGAACCTTCTCGACAATGCGGCCAGGGCTTCATCCACCTCACCGGAGGGGGTGAGGATCCGCCTGACGGCAAGATCATCCCAGGGCTGTATAAAGATCTCCGTGGAAGATAACGGCCCGGGATTCATCCAGCGACCTAAGGCTCACCGTTCGGGCTGGGGTTCAACCGGCCTGGGGCTGGTCTTCGTTCAGGAGGTGGTCAGAGATCACGGAGGCAAGGTTACCTTCGGGGAAAGCCCCCTGGGCGGCGCTTCGGTTACACTTTCTCTGAAACGGGTAGGTGACCGGGGAGAAGATAAGGAAGGTGGATCGAATTGACCATTTACCTTGGTGCAGTGGATGACGACACGGGCATTCTCTACACGCTGGAGGCCATGGCCTCCCTACAGGGGTGGGAGATGAAGACCACTACCAGGCCCCGGGAAGCACTTGACTGGATCAGGAAAGACTTGGTGGACATACTGCTCGTGGACTTTCACATGCCGGGCATGAGCGGTCTGGAAGTCATCAGGGAGGCCAGGAAGATCTCCTCAGAGACGATCCTGCTGGTGCTTACCGTCGAGGAGTCACCAGGTATAGCAGAGAACCTCCACATTGCAGGAGCTGACGACTTCATTTCCAAGCCTCTCAGGCTGGCGGATTTCACTTCCCGGATCGCCCTTCACGCAGAGTTGTGCAGGTACAGACGGTTGGGGCGTCGGAACCAGCCCCGGAAGGGTCTTTCCGAGGGTATTGCAAGAAGGGTCCTTGAAATTGTAAGCAGCGGCGAAAGCCCCGTCGATGTCAGAACCGTTGCAGAAAAGGCAGGCATCTCCTACCCTTCTGCTCATCGATACCTGGAGTTCCTCGTCTCCAAGGGGAGCATCGCCAAAAGGAGCCTGAACGTGGACGGCAGACCGGGAAGACCCCGGTCCATCTATCAACTGACCTTAAAGGACACGCCCCGTGAGTGACCTTTCTGGATACTTGGGATCCCTGAAAGGGTGCCGTATACTCGGGATCAATCCACCAGTGAGAGATTTCGCCTTCTTCGACCTCTGGGCCAAACCCATGGGGCTCCTCTATATTCTCGGCGCCCTAAGGGAACAGCAAAACCACGTAAACCTCATCGACTGCATAAGTGATTCGTCCTCTGCCGACAGAAGATATGGAAGAAAGGCCCCCAAAAGGTTTGAGATCCCAAAACCGGAGGCCTACCGGGGGATCCCGAGACGTTACTGGCACTTCGGACTTACCCGAGAGGAGCTGGCCTCCAGGGTGCACTCCCTACCCCGTCCTGACCTGGTCCTGGTCACATCCTCAATGACATACTGGTACAAGGGTGTCTTCTGGTGCATAGAGCAGCTACGCAAGATCCTGCCCGGCGTACCGGTGGTCCTCGGAGGAGTTTATCCTGTTCTCTGCCCGGACCACGCCCTCCTTTCCGGCGCGGATGAGATCCAGACAGTCCCGATGCCCCTGCCAGTATCCATGCCGGCAATGGACCTTTACCGCCGGCTGTCCTACGGCGTAGCCATTACATCCACGGGGTGTCCGCGAAGATGCTCCTACTGCGCCTCTTCCCTTCTGTGGCCTTCGTTTATCCAGAGGAACCTCCGGGACCTGATGGCCGAGATAGACCTCCAGATCGACCTAGGGGCCGCAGATCTGGCTTTCTACGACGATTCCCTTCTGATCGGAAAGGAAGATCACTTCTACCCGATCTGCGAAGAACTGGCCGCCAGGCACCCCGGACTCCGGCTCCATACCCCTAACGGGCTTCACGTACGTGAGATCGATCACACCTGTGCATCCACGCTTTACCGTACCGGGTTCAGGACCATCCGCCTCAGTCTGGAGGGCATCGACCCCGCCAATCGCCAGGCGGGGGCCCGGAAGACCTCCCCTGGGGATTACTCGGCCGCAGTGGCCAACCTCCTGGAGGCCGGTTTCAGACCAGACCAGGTGGAGACCTATGTCCTGGCGGGGCTCCCGGGCCAGAGAGCATACGATGTCGCAAGTTCGATCGGTTTCGTCCGTTCCATGGGGGCAAGGGCGAAACTGGCCCAGTTCTCCCCCATCCCCGGGACCCCCCTGTTTAACGAGGTCGTCCGGACGCACCCCGAGGTCCAGGAAGAACCTCTCCTTCAGAACAACACCTTCTACTCCCCCTACGTATCCGGAGAGATCACACCCGAGGAGCTTCAGTCCCTCAAGGATCTGGCAAGAACCCCTGGTTGACACTTTTTCGACCCCTTGTGATAAACTGCTTCAGATCCGTTTGTATGCATGAAGAAGGAGCCTTGTTCATGACCTCATTTCAAGCGTTGACTGCCAAATTCTTTACCGGCAACTTTGCGATAATGGCCTTCGGAGATCTTTACTTCATCCTCGCCCTGTACCTGCAAGATATGGGGATCACAGACCCCAGGACCCTGGGGTGGATCCTGGGGATTTATTTTGCGGCTTCAGCGTTCACCCGGCCGCTCTCGGGCTTCATAATTGAAAAATTCTCCTTCAGGCGGGTAATGCTGA
This sequence comes from Synergistales bacterium 58_81, assembly GCA_001509095.1. Lineage (GTDB taxonomy): Bacteria > Synergistota > Synergistia > Synergistales > Thermovirgaceae > 58-81. Next base: position 17,243 of record LGGV01000007.1, read on the forward strand.
CGGCATCGCTGCTGTGCCTTGCCAGCGGAGCAGGTGTTGCCCTCGCCGGGACCTCGGTCTCCCTGATCCTGGTCTTCAGGGCCCTGACGGGTTTCTCATCGAGCCTTTTCCTGGTGGGGCTCACCACCTACCAGGCCCTTGTGGTCCCCGAAGAGATAAGGGGTTCTTCCTTCACCCTTGCCAGCGCCGGTACCATCGCCCCCCTCATCGCGATCCTCCCTGTCGCAGAGTGGCTTCTGAAGAACGGCCACAAGTACATCTACATATGGTCGCCCATCCTCCCTGCCATCCTCTGCCTGACCGTTGCCGCCGCCATACCGCCCGCCGATGACCTGGCCCTGAAGAAAGGCAACTGGGGGACCTACTCGGAGATATTTCGCATAAAAGCATCGAGGACGCTTCTAACCTCTGTGGTCCTCTTCGCCATGACCGACGCTGTCATAATCTCCATGGCCGGCCTTGCCATGGAGAGAGGCGTACTCGCCTCCTCGTTCATCTCGTCCCAGGCTCTCACCGGGCTGATGGTCAGGCTGTTCGGCTACAGGCTTATGGACCGCCTGCCCAGAAGCAGGCTGGCCGCCCTGTGCTTCTCCGTAACGGCATTAGGCTCCGTGGCGATCACCTTCGTCAACTCCAACGGGGGGATGATCTTCTGGGGTATTGTTTACGGAATAGCAATGGGGTACGGGTTCCCCCTCCACCTATCTCTTATCGGCGACGCCGTCCCGGAAAGGCTCAGACCCAAGGGCACCTCCCTGGTATGGTTCGTAATGGCCGGATGCTACTTCATCTCTCCCGTTCTGACAGGCTTCATCGCAAGATGGCTGAATTTCTCATGGGCCTTCAGGATAATATGCGGCACGATCATCCTCTGTGCCCCCCTGATGCACAAAGAGTTCAAGAAGTCCTTTGAGAGGACATAATCTTGGCATTCCATTATTAACTATTCCCCTTTTTGGAACGTACTTAACTGCTTGATAAATATTTTGACAACGGCCTTGTACATAAGGTATAAGATATTTGCACCTTTCCTCACAAGGTGACTATCCTTAAGGGGGGGTTTCTCAGAATGAGAAGAGGAGTGAAGATTCTGGTCCTTGCGATGGTGATGGCCGGCCTTGTGGCGGGAGCAGCATCAGCTGTTACCTTCATCAACATCGCCACGGGGAGCACAGGGGGGTCCTACTATCCTCTAGGAGCGGCAATGGCCAAGATATGGAATGACAACATTGATGGCATCAAGGCCAGCGCACAGTCCACAGGCGGCACCGTCAACAACATCGAACTGATGGGCAGCGGAGAGGCCGAAGTGGCCTTCATGGACGGGCTCTACTACTACGCCTACCTGGGAATGGACAAATTCGAGGGTAACCCCCAGGACCATATCAGGGCCCTTGTCCCCCTCTACCCGGAGCCGACCCAGCTCATGGTCGCCAAGGGAAGCGGGATCAAGACACTTCAGGACTTCAAGGGCAAGAGAGTCTCCATCGGGGCCGTTGCCAGCGGTACAGAGGTAACCGCCCGGCAGCTTCTGAGGCTTGCGGGGATCGACCCTGACAAGGATATCCAGGCCGAGAACCTCGGTGTTGGCGACACCGCCTCCGCTTTCAGCGACAACAGGATCGACGCTGCGGTGATGGTAGGTTCCCTTGGGATGGCCGGCGTAATCGAGGCCACCACCCTGGGAGTTGTCGAGTTCATCGATGTCCCCGACGACATCCGCGACAAGGTCATCGCCGAGACCCCCTACTGGGTGCCCTTCAACATCCCGGCGAACTTCTACTCCAATCAGCCCAATGAAGTCAAGACTTACGCAAGCTGGAACATCCTCGCCATCCACAAGGACGTGGACGGCGACCTGGCCTACCAGATGACCAAGGCTCTGTTCGAGCACAAGGATGACCTCCTCGCCGTTCGTGCCACCATGGAGACCATGATACCCGATAACATCGAGTACATCCTTATCCCCATTCACTACGGCGCCAAAAGGTATTACGACGAAGTATTGTAGGAGCACGACTCATTAACGAGATCTGACAACAGGGCCCGGGTCGGGGAATTTACCGCCCGGGCCCTTATGAGAACGGGGTTTGACATGGACCAGGGAAAAACCGCCCAGACACCACTGGTACAGGAGATCCATAAGGAAGAACTCCAGAGTATCGTAGAGAAGTACGACATAGAGAGCCGATACAGAAGGCCCGCAGGCTTTCCCAAGATCGTCGTTTCCGTCTGGCTCATAGCCATGTCCCTCTTTCACCTGTACACCGCAGGGATAGGCCTTCTGCCGACTTCGATCCACCGTGCCGTCCACCTTACCTTCGCCATCGTCGCCGTCTTCCTGCTCTACCCCGGGCGCAAGGGGCAGGACAAGACCAGGATACCCTGGTATGACTGGATCCTGGCTGCAACGGCCGGTGTAGGCACAGGGTACATCGTCTTCTTCTTCAACGAGATCGCCCGGAGAGGAGCCCAGGTCCAGCCCCACGAGGTCTGGCTCGGCGTCCTGACCATTGTGATGGTCCTTGAGGCCGGGAGAAGGGTTGCGGGAAAGGTTCTCCCCACCCTCAGCATCCTCTTCCTCCTCTACTGCTACTTCGGACGATACATGCCCTACATGTTCATGCACCGGGGCTACTCCATCAACCGGATAATCCAGCACATGTACCTGACCCAGGAGGGGATCTTCGGTGTTGCCCTCGGGGTTTCGAGCACGTTCGTTTTCATGTTCATCCTCTTCGGCGCCTTTCTGGCCAAGAGCGGAGGGGCCAGATTCTTCAATGAACTGGCACTGGCAATTGCGGGGCACTCACCCGGAGGACCTGCAAAGGTCGCCATTGTGGCCTCCGGTCTTCTGGGGACCATCAACGGCTCCTCCGTTGCCAACGTGGCCACAACGGGAGCCTTCACTATCCCGCTCATGAAAAAGGTGGGCTACAAGCCTGAGTTCGCAGGGGCCGTCGAAGCCTGCGCCTCCACCGGGGGCCAGTTCATGCCGCCCATCATGGGAGCCGGGGCTTTCATAATGAGCGAATTCCTGGGGATCTCCTACCTCAGGATAGCGGCTGCCGCTATTATTCCTGCGGTACTCTACTACTCCGCCCTTTTTATCGCCGTACACCTCAGGGCCAGGCACAGGAACCTGGAAGGGCTTTCGAAAGAAGTTCTCCCTGCCCTGAAGGATGTGCTTGTAAAGGACGGCCATCTTGTTGTCCCCCTGGTAGTTATAATCGGAATGCTCCTGAACAGGTTCACCCCCCTGGCAGCGGCGTTCTGGGGAATCATCAGCGTAGTTGCCGTAAGCCTGGTCCGCAAACACACCCGGATGGGGATCAGGGAGACCCTTGGGGCACTTGAAGAGGGTGCCAGGGGTGCCCTCGGAGTCGCCATAGCCTGTGCTCTTGTCGGGTTCATAGTAGGCACGTCTTCGTTGACGGCTCTTGGCCTGACTATCTCCAACAACATTATCGACATCTCGAAGGGGCTTCTCTTTCCCACGCTGCTGCTTTCAATGGTGGCCTGCCTGATACTGGGCATGGGCCTCCCCACAACAGCGAACTACATTGTGACAAGCACAATGATCGCCCCGGCCCTTATAAAAATGGGCGTTCTGCCCCTTGCGGCACACCTCTTCGTCTTCTATTTCGGTATAATGGCTGACCTCACTCCTCCTGTCTGTCTTGCCGCCTTCACAGGGGCCGGCATAGCGGGGGGGAACCCTAGCACAACAGGCTTCCAGGCCACCCGGATAGCCCTTGTGGCCTACCTTATCCCTTACACTTTTATCTACACGCCCGTAATACTGCTTGAAGGCGCGACCTGGCTCCCCCTGACCATAGTCATTGTCGCATCCATGGCCGGAGTTATGGGGCTGGCCGCCGCACTCCAGGGGTGGATGTTCGACAAGCTCAACGTTCCTGTAAGAGCTATTCTTCTAGCGGCGTCATTTGCTGCTTTCCTGCCTGATTATCGCCTAAAGGTTATCTCTGCGCTTTTCATCGCCGGTTCCCTGGCTACGATAAAGTTCTTCAGCAACCGCAAAGTATCGCAAGCCGCCTGAAGCTCAGTTAGCAAAGGGGGCGGAGAGATCCGCCCCCTTTCTTGCCGTTATTTGCCTGTCGCCTCCTGCCGCCTTGTTTTGCGCCTCACGCCCTTGCCCTGTTTCTGTCATCCCGAATCCGCTCCTCTTGCGGATGAGGGATCCCGGTCTTGACCTTGAATTGATTCTGATTCCTTACACGTTGACGGTTCGGAATGACAAGCCTTGCTTCGCTTTCCGGGTTTCCGCCTTTCCTGAAGCCTGCCTCCTTACGCCTTGTCACTCGTTACGATCCTTTTTTCAGAAAGCCTTCTTCCAGCCGCTCAGGTTGATTTCTCCGCTGGAACGCTCACTTTCGACATTTATACAATTATTTCCTGTCCTGAACCTATTCCAGCTCAGACGTGCAGAAGGGGCATCGCCTGGCCTTTATCGGCACTGCAGAGATGCAGAAAGGGCACTCCTTGGTGGCAGGCTCCTCCGGGGGAGTCTCCTCTTCACGCTTCATCCTGTTGATCCCTCTGATAAGGAAGAAAACCGCCAGGACTACCACAAGGAAACTGATCACGGCGTTGATGAATATCCCGTAGCCGACAGTAACTGCTCCCGCTTCCTGGGCACGGGCAAGGGTTGCATAGGGCCCTGCGGGGTTTCCTTCCTTCAGGGTCAGGAAGAGGTCAGTGAAATCGACTCCCCCCAGCATGAGACCTATCGGAGGCATAAGTACGTCTGTGACAAGGCTTCTGACTATTGTTCCAAAGGCGCCGCCGATTATTATGCCGACCGCCATATCCACCACATTTCCCCGCATGGCAAAATCCCTGAACTCCTTGAACATGTCCTCTCCTCTCCAGCAAATGCAGTTTTCAGATCAGTTCCGCATGAACTGCCCTTGAGTTTTCACAGATCCCGATCCACAATTTCAAGGAACCAGCTATCCTTTACCCGTTTCCGTTTCTGATCTGTGCAGTCCACCTGTATCCTTGAAGTCTGACGTCTGCAGCCTTGCTTGACTATATTCCCGAGGCTAGGGCATCACCCTCCAGATGTTTCCCAGATGGGTCTCCAGTTTTTCCTCAAAAGCGTTCATCGTTCTTTCTATCGCTTCTGCGCTGTTCCTGATCGTCCCCACCTTTGTCCTTATATCCGAGGCGCTGCGCATTGCTATCTGGATGCTCTCGATCTCCAGGCGTATGAACTCCGGGTCGATGGCTTGCTCCTCTTCCTTTGCTCTTGCCGCTATGAGGGTTCTGGCGACCTTGTAGGCCGCCTCGAGAAATATCAATCTCTGGCCGGTTTCCATCATCTCCTCTTCGACGGTAACGACAAGGTCGTTCCCGACCCTGCAGAAATCTCCCGCCTCGAGGGGTTCATAGCCCTTGCAGAAGACGAAGATACCGATATCAGCACCGCGGTTCTTCTTGGCCCTCTCCAGCTCCTCCAGCGTCTTTTTCATATTGTAGCCCTGCTGTTTCTTGGCCTCGAAGACGATCGCCCTGCCGGGCGCCCGGCTGCACTGTCCGAGGCGAACGACGAAATCGCCCACCTTGTCGTTGTTCATAAGCCCCTTCACTCCAGAGACGTTCTCAGGTTCGTCCTCCATGGCGATGGCCATTCCCGCCAGTGGTACGTAAAGGGCCTGCTCGAACTCCCTACCCTTGCCCGTGCCCTTCTCCGCCTCAGCAAGCCGGGCTCTCTCAGATGCCAGGGCCGCCGCGATACGGGTGTAGTGATCCACCACGGTGGACTGGAGCCTCTCTATCTCCTCCCTCATGGACCGCTTGAGAATGCTGATGGCGCTTGACTCGTCGTCAAGAGAGAATGTAGACCTTATCTGGGCGGTGTTCTGCCTCAGGAGCTCTTCAACGGCCTTCTCCACCTGGCAGACCAGCCCTTCCCTGTTCTCGGGGTCCATCTTCCTTGCCAGGAAGCTCTCGGGCCCAACACGCCTGTCGAGAAGAATAGCGACCTTCCCGGCTTCACTGTCAAAGTAGGACCCAAGGATGCGTGATATCTTGCCGTCCTCTCCGAAGTGCTTTTCGATGAAAGCAGGGACAACGCCCCCCTCTGCCCTGAAGTAGTTCTCCAACCTCTCCCTCAACTCGTCCCTGAAGGCCTGTACGTCACTCTCGATCAAGGACCGAACCTCCCTGAACTTCTCCTCCACAACGGCTGTATCCAGGGTGGGGGAGGCCGACCTTATGGCGATGACACCCACCTTGAGGGCTTCCAATGCCCTTGAACTCCGCTCCTCCTCCCGGAACTGCTCGAGGAAACGGATTACGTCCTCGTCAGTTATCTCGATCTCCAGGCGCAAGGTCTTTCTTTCCATGGTCCATCACCTCCGGGCTTCGGGCTACGGCAACAGTTCCCCGGTCCGGGGCCTGTTGCCGTTCCTGCTCACCAGGACGACCGCCATTATGATGAAGGCCGCCCCGGCCATCTCCCTTGCCGTCGGGGGCAGCCCCAGGAGAACCGCCGAAAGGGTAAAGGCCGTTACGATCTCTATTGACGAAACAATGCTGGCCGTTGAAGCCTGTATCGTCCTTAGGCCGTAAAAGTAGACGCTGTAGCCTATCATGCTCCCGACAAGGCCCACGTACAAGATCCACACCATCTGGGCCGCTGTTATGAATACCATGTCGCCCCACCCCGTTGTGAAGGTCTTCAGGAGGGAGAGCCAGGCAAGACCGAAGACCTGCATGTAGAAGAACAGCGTCGTCTGGGGAATGAACCCAGTCTGGGCCGAGAGCCTTCCGAAGAGGGAGTACAGGGACATTCCCACCGCAGAGAAAAGGCACCAGGCGAGTCCCACGGGGTGGATGCCTTCGATGAGAACCCCGCCTAAAGGGAAGACACCTACGGCCACCCCTGCAAGGGTCAGTATCGCCCCGGCCACCTGGTAACGGTTGGGGGTCTCTCTGGTGATCACCAGAGAACCGAGGGTGGTGAGAAGAGGATGTGTAAAGAAGATCACTATGGTGACCGGTACTGAGAGATACTGGAGCGCGAAGAAGAACCCGGCGTATATCCCTACCATGCATGGTCCGGCAATGACCGCGACCTGGAGGAGCTGACGTCCCCCCACCCTGAAGCGGTCGGGACAACGGATGAGCAGGGAAATACCCACACCGGCCGTCATTATTCCCGCCCTCAGGACTGCAACGGTAAGCATGTTCGTCCCTAGAATGCTCAGCTGTTTTCCTGCAGGACTCAACGTACCCCAAAGAAAACCCGCTGCAAGGACGGCAAGGAAATCTGTCCGGATGCGTTCCCTCAAGGCGGCAGCGACCTTTCCTGTGGACTTCTGACGGTTTTTGCGTTTTCATTGTATCACCCATCCAGTGGAGCAACGGAGGTGATGATCGACTGCCGGACAGGAGATGTTTCCCCTATGTGTCCGGAGCGGGCCCGCATTCTCTGATACTGGGAAGTTTCCCTGGCGAGAGGTCTCTTAAGGAGGGACGCTACTACGCCCACCCCAGGAACGCCTTCTGGTACATCATGGGCAGGCTTTTCAATGCGGGTCCGGAACTCCCCTACGAAGAGCGGCTTGAAAGGCTAAGCTCTGTTGGGATCGCCCTTTGGGACGTTCTCCTGACCTGTCGGAGGACCGGCAGCATGGACGGTTCCATCATTGAGGACGGGGCCGTCCCGAACGATCTTCTGGATTTTTTCCTGGAACACCCGACGATCACGGCGATTTTCTTCAACGGCCAGAAGGCGGCTCGCCTGTTCGAACGGCTTGTAACCCCGGGGCTCGGAGAGATATCACTGAGGTTTGAACGGAAGATCCTTCCGTCAACAAGTCCGGCCTACGCCTCGAAAAGCCTGGAGCGAAAGATCGAAGAATGGAGCGTCCTGCCGGGGGCTGGTCCGCCCCTATCTTGACAGGAAAAGCTCTCTCAGAAGTTTCTGGCTCTCCGAGGAGAGTCCGAGCATGGGCAGATCTTGGTCGAGCTGTTCAAGAGTCCCGTAACCTCCAAGATAACCGTTGGCCCTGGCTGCAGCCGTCGAAGCAACAAGGTCCTCTTCACGGGGGAACAACCCTCTGAATTCATCGTAGATCGCCGGGGTTCCCTTCAAGGCGAATTTCTGGTGGTAATCCTCGGCCGGGTAGAACCTCTCGAGCTTCCTGATCTCGGTCCTGACCTTCCTCCCGCTCTTCTTCTCCAGCTCGGCGGCCTGCTCAAGATCGGTTTGCTCCTGATCCGGATCGTGGAAGAAAAGGATCGAGGCGTACTGCCTTCTGAAAGACATGGCAAAGGGGTCATGCCCCTTCCAGAACTCCGCAAGAAGTTCCCCGTATGAGACTACAAGGGGATCGAAATCGACCTGAAGGCTCTCGGTATGGTCCCCCAGGTTGTAGTAACTAGGGTCGGGTTTTTTGCCACCGGCGTAACCCACCCTTGTCCTTATGACCCCGTCGATACTCCCGAACCGGGAGTCGGGACCCCAGAATCAGCCCATGGCAAATGTAGCTGTCTCGAACCGGTCCGCCTGTGACAGGTCCATGGGGGGCACGACAAGGCTTCCCTTCCCTTCCATCCTTGCTTCACCGACTTTCATGAAAGCGACAAGGACAGCGGTCAACACAAGTACCCGGAAGATCTTCACTCCTTGTCGCCCCCTAAAATGAAAATATTTTATTTACGCAATATACAGCCTGGGTCTAAAGGGGTCAACAGTCGAGGATGCCGTCCTTCAGGGCGGCATCCTTAAAGGGCTTTAAACAATAGTGGGGCGGATCAGAACTCCTTGTAGGCCTCCTTTTTGGCACCGCATACGGGGCAGAAATCAGGAGCCTTCTCCGGGGCGGTGTGGCCGCAGACGGTGCAGATGAAAAAGGAATCATAGTCCACGTCCTTGCCCGATCTGGCTGCCTCGTGCCCCCTGTGAAAGAGCTCGGCGTGGATCTTCTCCGCTTCAAGGGCCCACTTGAAGGTCCGGGCGGCTCCCTTTTCCTCCTGGAACTCCGCCACCTTCAGGTAAACCGGGTACATCTGGTCTATCTCGAACTCCTCGCCCATGAAGCCCCCGGTCAGATTGTCGGCGGTACTCTTGAGCCCGAATACTCCCCCGGCAGTGACAGGATGATCTCCGATCTCCCCGTCGAGAACGGTAAAGTGGTTCCTGGCGTGGACCCATTCGGAGTAGGAAACGGCCCTGAAAAGCTTTGCGATCTTCGGGAAACCCTCTTTTCCTGCAGCCTCACCCCAAACCAGGTAACGCATGTGGGCCATGCTCTCGCCGCCGTATGCGGCTCTCAGGTTCTCCGCCGTCATGGCATTCTTGACTGCCATATAATTACCTCCTTTTCAATAATTTGCTCACCTTGGTCTGTTGATATTTACCGCTGTTCTTTATCTATCTCCCCTTACCCTCGATCCACTCCATGCCTACGTCAAAAAGATCAAGGAGCTACTGGACCTCATCCAAACGACTATTAACCCTCACCTCTCCTTCATCTTGTCACTGAGAGATTCAAGATAGTCGTGGAGGTTCTTCAGATCCTGGTTCGACTCATCTGAAGCAAGCGCCCAACGAACAATGGAGAGCTCCTCCTCCACAGTAAAGGAGGGGTTGAATTCCAGTTCTACATTGAAGGAAGGATCCAGCGAAAAGAACTTCCACTGAAGCCTGTCAGGCAAGAATGAATAATTTTCCTCAGGAGAAAACCTTCTAATTACTCCGGGCCCCTTTCCCTCATAGAAGACATTGATCAGGGCTTCTCCAATATTTCCGTACCAACCTGCTCCGGTGACCAGGAGATATCCAGTGGAGAAGGTCGTCATGCCTGATCTCAGTTTTGATATATGGTCAGATGCGGGTGACCCGCCGCTCTGTCCGATAGTGATCCTTTCAATCAATTCTCTATAAGGAGTGAATAGAAAATCTTCATTCCTTCTTGGTCTGACTTTGTAGTTCACCCTAAGTTCTGTTTCAGATCTACCCGGGAACGTCATCTTCCAGAGAACCCAGTTCACTTTGATACCGTTTTCATCAATGGATCCTGGATAGTACAACCTTTCCGATTCTTCGCGAAATGAAGCAGGTTCTCCCCCAACGAACACCTTCAGGCTCAGGACCTCATCCCGGTGATCTGTGGGGAAGCCAACTTCAAGAACTGCATCCTTTTCAGAAAGGTTAACTAACATAAACTTTGCGTTGATAGCTACCCTTTCCTCCCCGAGGAAGATGTTTACCTCTTCGGAGGCCATCCCGACCCTGTGCGTTAGCACTGAAGGCGACAAGCCTGAATCCAGTGGATCTGGTGCCACGTCCCCATAGGCTATGTTCGCAGCAGCCAGGAACGTCAGCAAAAACCCCGCCTTTCGTTTCAACGAAACTTTGGTCATCATCCCGGCCTCCATCTATCTCTCGATCGCTACCCAGCCGAGTTCCCTCGCGATATCTGACCTGTTGGCGATAGCAACGCATAGCCCGTAATCCTTGTTATTGAAAGGAACCCTTAGCGATTCACCCAGTTCGTCAATAGCCTTGGATCTTCTGACCATGGCATTCCTCGATTCCAGGTCATTTTCGATCTGTCTGAAATCATCGTTGTACTGTCTGGCTTCGGCACTGAATTCGGCCGCAAGAGCTCTTCTGGTCTCCAGAAGCCCCTCCTTTGCCTTGGTATCACTTTCGCTCTTTATGGCCTCGTCTATCCTGGCGATCTCCGCTTTCTTGTCCCCGAGTACCCTGAACCTGTCGTTTAGTTCCTTTACCTTCGGCTCCAGCCATGTATCCATTTCATCTATCTTGCCGATAAGTTCGTCATACTCGTTATTAAGGTTCCTGGCGAGGGCTTCCAGCTGATCTTTAGCCTTTTTGCTGAATTCTTCGGATATCTCCTCTCCGCCGAAAAGGGATATGGAAAGTTCGAAGCCCGTCTGTTCGCTTGTCGATGCCAGGATCGATACCCGGTAGTGCCAGTGTGAGGCGTTGTTGGATGGTTTCCCCGACGGCGCCTTATAGTCGAGAAGATGAGAGTAGGCCTTTTCGCTCGTCTGAACAGCATTGAACGCCCACCCGCCATCTGCCCTGGAGTCGGGTGTCATTGAAAGAATATTTACCGAGGTGGGATGGTCCGATGTAACCTCTACAAGAAAGCTTTCACCAGGGTTACATTTGATCGTGTAAGTAAAGGGGGTGGGTCCTGAGACAGATCCGGTCGTTGTAGGATCAGCGACAGCCGGTAAAGCCAGGAAAACCAGAATAAGGGTCATTAAAAAAGACATCCGGATTCTCAATTCCTTTACCTCCCTTTTCAGGCCCAGGGTTTTTCTTAGAGGTCAAGCCATGCGTTGCCCATGCCGTACCTAATCTTATCTGGATTATCGACGAAAAGGCTCTCGAGTCCCTCATTTAAATAAGTATAACTTGTTATTCCTCCGCCATTGGATGCCACCGTAACGTATACTTTGTCTCCAGTTTCAGGATAAAAGTAGAGGGTGCCTCCCGCCATAGGGCTCTGCCAGGGCCAGTCAACGGAAAAACATATTCCGGAGAAATGATCGGGAACACCGTCGCTGAAAGGATGCCTCAGAAAAAAGGAAACCCTCTTCATCGTGTGCTCTTTCGTGGTCTCAAGGATCTCGACTGAAAGAACCAGTGCCGTTGCTTTGATCTTCGATCTTTCTGACATCTCGGCATAATGATCGGGAGGCATTACGCCCGATGCTGTCTCTGCCAGGACTAGAACAAGCAGCAAAGCCTGAAATGTTCTAAAAAAAGGTTTCATGTCTGTCTCCTCCCATTTTAGGAAAACAGTTGGCCTTTATTGCCTGAAACCGGCCTGATCAAATCCAGGGTCAGCAACATGGCTCCATATACTTTAATCAGTCAACCGAAAATAAAGCCTGCGGTCAAGGTCAAAAGCCTGGTTTGAAAAAATCTACGTTATGTTTCCCCATTTTATAACATGCATCAAAAGACCGCCCTGACCTGTCGGTCAGATCCAGCGAAAAACCATTGAACACCATTTCACTTAATGCTAATAGTGATGTAACTATAATACTCCGCTTTCTGGCAATTCGCTTTCTTTCAGTCTTTCTTTCAGTCTTTCTTGACCTATGGGTTGATTTTCCTCGAGGAGTCTGTCGGACTGACGTGCCATTTATTTTGAGGTCAAGAGACTTGGCGGAGTGGTGGGGGAAACGCCTTCAAGCTGCTTGCGCAGTTTCCCGGCGTGCCTGTGGCTCAGGGTCCTGTGCTTTGACGCATTGGCCTTCACCTTCGTCCCGTCCCGGCTGACGGTCCCGACCTTGCGGGATCCCATCTGGTGGGCGATCTGAAGGATCTGTACGAAGAAAGCATCGGTTTCGCCGAGAGGGCGCTTCCCGAAGGTGGCGATGGCGTCATGGTCGGGATGGCTGCCCCCGCGATGTAGCGGAAGGCCACGGAATCGTAGGTGGCCGCCTCGATCCGCCGGCTCGAAAGGGACCGTGTGGCGTATCCGTAAAAAAGAAGCGACAAGAGCACCGAGGGATCGTAGGCTTCGGATCCCCTGCCCGCATAGGCAGCCCTTATGGGCTCCAGGTCCAGCGTGGGAACGACCCCGACAATAAACCGGGCCGGGTGATCCCTTGGAAGCCAGTCGTCCATGGAGGGGGGAAGAATATAGGGAGTCTTTCTGTCTACCGTCTTGAACGTCGGGCAGGAGATAGACCAAAGCCCGGAGCAGGTATTTGAACTATTCCCAAAGCTCTACGACCGCCGGACCCAGGTGGCAGAGACCATGAGCGGCGGAGAAAAGCAGATGGAGGCCATAGACAGGGGGCTCATGTCCAATCCCAGGCTTCTCCTGCTGGATGAACTCTCCCCCGGACTTATGCCTTCGCTGGTGGAAAAGGTAATGGAGGCTGTAGTCTCGATCAACCGGACCGGGGTCACCGTTCTCCTGGTAGAACAGATGGTCCAGGAAGCACTGGAGATCGCCGGCCGAGGCTATGTCCATTCAGACCGGGAAGATAGTGCAGCAGGGTACAGCCAAAGAGCTGCTCGAATCCCCGAGGGTCCGAAAGGCCTATATGGGGATGTGGCCCCGCAATAGACGGAGCGGTCTTTTCGGAACATTGTCCAGTTGGCAAAAATGTTATCAAACAGGAGGGGAGAAAAATGGAAGGCAATTTGCAGATCTATGCTGAACTTGAGGGTATTGCACCAAAGATCTGGAGAAGATTTGTCGCCCCATCCAGTATAACCCTTGACAGATTAAGCGATGTTATCCAGATCGTCATGGGCTGGTCCGGGGAGCACATGCACGTCTTTAATATAAACGGGAAGGATTACATGGACCAGCCCGATGATGCCCCTGACGCTGAAGAGGAAGGATTATTCAGGCTCGGATCTCTGGTCCCCTTCAAGGGATCTGAATTCACCTACACTTATGACCTTGGCGACAACTGGGTTCACCGGCTGAAGATAGAGAAGACCGGAATGGAAGACGACGAGGAGTGGGGGGGTCTCTTCTGCGTCAACGGCAAGGGGGCCTGTCCGCCAGATAATATTGGCGGAGTACCCGGTTTCACGGATTTCCGTCGGGCCATGGGCGACAGGAAGGACCCCAAGCACGAGTTCTTTATGGACTGGTACGGAGGGGGGTTCGACCCCAACGCCTTCGAATTGCTAGAGATCAACATCACCCTGCTGTTCTTTCTCCGTTGGTCCAGAGACCGCTACTTACCCTGGTGGAAGGATTAGATCACTATCAGGCATGAATAGTACAGGGTATCATTGGCCCCGGCCAGAAGCCGGGGCTCCTTCTTTATCCAGAATTTGTGTCCACTACCGGACCAGAAGATCATTTCCCTGATTTACGCCTCTTCGGTATCCGTGTTATCCTGCTTCCATAACGGCCGTGACTTATAGCCATCACAATCCGCCGAAGGACAGGGGTATCGATTTGAAGGGTTTTGCTATGCGTTTTTCCAGTCTGATCTTCGGCCTCTTCCTCTTCTCCCTTGGAATAGCCATGACGATGAAGGCCAACCTTGGTTTCGCTCCCTGGGATGTTTTCCATCAGGGCATCTCGAACATAATTGGATTATCCATAGGTAACGTAAGCATTCTGATAGGTCTTTTCATATGCGTAGGCGTAGCACTGGCGGGGGAGAAGCTGGGCATGGGAACGATCCTGAACATGCTCCTCATAGGGTTTTTTCTGGACCGTGTCCTTGAGCTGGGGCTGATCCCCCCTATGGACGGTTTTTTTTACGGGTTGCTGATGATGATCGCCGGTCTCTTTGTTATCTCCCTGGGAACCTATTTCTACATGGGCTCCGGTTTCGGTGCTGGCCCCAGGGACGGGCTCATGGTCGTCCTTGAAAGGAAGACGGGTCTGCAAGTAGGTCTCTGCCGGGCGATCATAGAATCGCTTGCGGTCCTTCTGGGATGGTTGATGGGAGGTCCTGTCGGCCTTGGAACGGTGATCGCCGCCTTCGGCATTGGACTCTGCGTCCAGGTCACCTTCTCGCTTCTGAAATTCCAGGCCACCGAGATCAGGCACGAAACTTTCAGGGAGACCCTGGAAAAGCTGGGGTTTAAAAAGAAATGACAAAGGGGGGGGAAGATCTTAAATGTCGGTCCGCCTGCAATTTCACGGCGAGCTGAAGGATCTCCTCAACGGGACCGCAGATCTCGGGGAGAATTGCCGGGATCTTGACCGATTAGCCCCGGTCAAGGACCTTATTGAATCCCAGGGTGTTCCCCACACAGAAGTGGGGCTTATTGTTTCAG
>LGGV01000146.1 GCA_001509095.1 Synergistales bacterium 58_81
TCCTTCGGTTTCCAGACCTTCCAGACGTTACCGACCAGGTCCGGACCGGGATTGAGGGTAACCTTGCCTGGCTGCCACCCCGAGGGTGTAACCTCTTTGCCCTTGGTCTCACGGACAAGCTGGAATGCCTTTATCTGGCGGATGGTCTCCGCCACGTTCCTTCCAACGGGAGGCGTCAGGACCTCCATGCCCTGTATCACGCCGTCGGGGTCGATGATGAAACGGCCGCGGACATCGACTCCGGCCTTGTCGTCGTAAACGCCGTAGATCTTTCCAAGGTTACCGCCGGCATCGGAGATCATCGGGAAGGGTACTCCACCTTCTACCATCTTGGAGAGTTCGTTGTCGTTCCATACCTTGTGTACGAACTGACTGTCAACGCTAACGGAGTAAACGTCCACTCCCAGTTCCTGGAATACGGGGTATTTGTCGGCGACCGCCGACACTTCGGTCGCTCAGACGAAGGTGAAATCACCCGGATAGAAACAGAGAACGACCCATTTCCCAAGTGAATCAGACAGCTTCACGCTGCCGAACTTGCCCTTGTGATATGCAGGTGCCTCAAAATCAGGGGCCTTTCTTCCTACCATTATCGACATTCCCTGGACCTCCTTTTTTTCTGGTGCAGACTTCTCCTCCGGAGCCGGCTCCGGTTCTCCGACTAGTGCTCCTGTCGGACGGGCACAACCGATCACTTTCTCCTCCAATGAACACACCCCCCGATGGCATATGCCTCAAAATGGAAACATTTTGAATATCATTTCTCGTTAACATGATAGCATATTCTTCATGTTTAATGTGAGAGAATATTCTTTGCAGAATAATATCTTCGGGGTGCCGAAAGGATCCCTACCCCCCTACGGAGGTGCATGGAGCTGAACTCATCTCTGGCATCGGAAAGACTTTTCGCGGAAGACCTGGACAGGAAGGATGACCTGGCCCCTTTCCGGGAGAGATTCTCCCTTATCCCGGGAGCCGTATACATGGACGGCAACTCCCTTGGTCTATGCCCCAGGGATGCGGAGAACGCCGTTGCGGGGACTATGGGAGAGTGGAAACGCCTTGGAATTCGTGGCTGGATGGAGGGCAACCCTCCATGGTTCGAGATGGCCGAGAGGGTCGGAGGTGATGCTGCCTCTCTCGTTGGAGCCGATCCCGACGAGGTGGTTCTGGCAGGAACGACCACGGTCAACCTTCACGCCCTGGTATCCACCTTCTACGAACCGACACCGGAGAGGAGCGTTATCCTTGCCGACGAACTGAATTTCCCCTCGGACCTATACGCCCTTGGAAGCCAGGTGGCACTGAGGGGTTTCGACCCGGGTAAATCGCTGAAGCTTGCGGTGTCCGACGATGCAAGGACACTGAGGCTGGTTCGGTTACGACAAGGCCCGCCAGTTCGACATGAACCTTGAGTTCATTCCCGCAGGGACAGCAGGGGCATGGCAGATATCTTCGCCTTCCATACTCGGGTCCGCGGCCGTGGGAGGAGCCCTGAAGGTCACTCTCGAGGCCGGTATCGACGGGATCAGGGCAAAATCCCTTGAAATGACATCCTTTTTCATGAGGCTTGTTGACGAATACCTTTCGGGAGAGCCTTACAACTTCCGCATTGGAACCCCGAGGGAGCCCGAAAGAAGGGGGGGCCACGTAGCCCTGGAGCACCCCACGGAGGCTCTCAGGATAAACGAAGCACTCATAGCCCGCGGGGTTATACCCGATTTCAGGCCTCCCCATGTGATCAGGATCGCTCCGGTGGCACTCTACAACACCTTCACCGAGGTATGGCAGGTGGCCATGCATCTGAAGGAGATCATCGAAAACCGCGAGTACGAGAAGTTCTCGAAGGTCCGCAAGGCGGTGTCGTAGGCGGCAAAGCCGCCTCGTGAAGCGTGAACTGAAAACCGTGAACCGTTAGGCGAAAACAGGAACCAGTAGCCGTACTCTTCGTCGGAGGAGTCTACCCCGGCAATGTCCACGTGAAGCCACTTGATCCCCTCGCCGACGAACTCCCGGAGGAACATGGCCGCTGTTATGGCCCCTCCGTACCTTCCCCCGCTGTTGACCACATCGGCCACTTCGGAGCGTATCTTCTTCTTCAGACGCTCGTCGTCCATGGGGAGCTCCCACACCCTCTCGCCGGTCCTGCCTGAGGCCTCCCGGAAGGAGGCGGCAAGAGCGGCGTCGTTCCCGAAGATCCCCGCCGTGTAAGGACCCAGGGCCACGGCGCAGGCTCCGGTCAGAGTGGCCATGTCGATCATGACAGCAGGCTCCTGCCTTTCAGAAACTGCCTTCATAATGGCTATAACGTTGCAGGCCCCGGTCTTGTCGGCCTTCATGCTTCTCATGGAGTCTCCGGGTTTTATGTTGAGCCCTCCGCTGTCGAAGGTGAGCCCCTTGCCCACAAAGGCTATCTTCCCGGAAGGATCCC
>LGGV01000044.1 GCA_001509095.1 Synergistales bacterium 58_81
CCCTTTTTCAAAGACTTTGAGGCACGCATCGACGGCCTTTTCGTCGAAAAGGGTACCAGCGCCAGACCTTATCGTTTCTAGTGCCGCCTCAAGCGGGTATGCGGGACGGAAAGGCCGGTGGGAGCACATGGCCTCCATAACGTCGGCGACGGAGAGGATCCTTACCTCCGGGAGTATCTGCCTGCCCCTCAGACCCCTCGGGTAGCCCGAGCCGTCCATTCGCTCGTGGTGCTGGGAGATGATCTGGGCAATTGGCCAGGGGAAGGAGATCCCCCTCAGTGTTTCGGCACCCACCTCGGGGTGTCTCTTTACGATCTCATACTCAAGGGGCGTCAGCGTTGTCGGTTTGTTTAGTATCTCCCCGGGGATGTGAAGCTTCCCTATGTCGTGGATCAGGGCGGCCATCCACAGGCCCTTCAATACGTCTTCGGGGAGACCCATCTCCTCCCCCATGGCCCTGACCAGTTGGGCAACGCCCTCCTGGTGGTCTGCGGTGTAGACATCCCGTATCCTCATGGTCCCAGCAAGGACCCTCACCGTTTCGTCGAGCACTCTTTCGAGCCTGTCGCTGCTCACCCTGAGGGACTCCTCCATCTGCTTCCTTTCGGTTATATCCCGTCCCACGGACTGGTACTCGACGATGTTCCCTTCGCTGTCGAAGAGGGCCGTATCGAACCACTGCTGCCAGCAGATCTCCCCTGACGGAAGGATCGTCTCCTCTTCGGAGATCACGGTGGGGGATTCGGGTGTCAGATTCGTCAGCCTTTCCAGGGTTTTCTTCCTGTACTTCTCGGGGATACGGGTCGTCATTGGAGATCCGAGTATCTCTTCAGGCGTTGTCTGGTAGTATCTGCAGTAGGCGTCGTTGGCAAAGGTTATGGACCAGTCGGGGGAGTAGCGCACGATGACTTCCTGCTGCTGCTGGACGATGGCCCTGTAGCGCTCCTCGCTTCTCTGAAGAGCTTCCTCCGCCATCTTGCGGTCGGAGATATCCCGGTACATGCCGTATATTGCCACCACTTCTCCTTCGGATGTTATGGGCACTCCGAAGGCCAGGACGTGGAACTTTGTTCCGTCCTTCTTCTGTCTTATCGATTCGAACATGAACTGCTCGCCCATGGCGGCGCTCCTGGTACGCCTGGAGGCCTCGCTCCTCAGGTTCTCGTCGACGGCCACAAGACTGTCGAGGTCTTTCCCGACAACCTCTTCGAGGGTATATCCGAACATCTCGCAGAAGGCCCTGTTAGCCGTGTAAACAACACCGTCGAGTCCCTGGATCACCACTCCTTCCGGGGAATTATCGAAAAGTCGTTCGAAAAGTATGACGTAGTTGGGGCTCAAGTCAAACTGCATTGAACTGTTCCTCCTCGGGAAGAGGGGGGTATATTCACACGGGGAACAGTATAACATGAAGTTCCCTTTTAACACAGTATCCCCTGGAAGGTCTTTTCTCCGGAAGGGCCGTTCCGGGTCTTGTTACGTTCTGGTCCGGGGTGTTATCATCTTACCGGCAGATGGACAAGGAAACGACCCTTAATGCCCGGGAGGATCCCAAATGAGCAAAGAGAAGGTCATTATAGCAAACCTCG
Source organism: Synergistales bacterium 58_81 (assembly GCA_001509095.1). Classification (GTDB taxonomy): domain Bacteria; phylum Synergistota; class Synergistia; order Synergistales; family Thermovirgaceae; genus 58-81. The sequence continues at coordinate 1,590 of LGGV01000044.1, forward strand.
CCTGTACCTCCGATCTGTGTTCCATGGTAGAATTCGACGCCCAGCTTCTCAGGGACCTTATCGACGATCTCGAGTCGGGGTGGGTTGAGACGCGGGCCCAGGACCCCGTGCCGGGCCGTTATTGTCAGAAGGCGAATATGCCCAGGCAGAGAATGCAGAACCCGGCAAGGTACATAATCCCCGCCAGACCTACCGTAAAGGACCGGCCCTTCTCCATCATGCCCATGATCGTCCTCCTGGACTGTTCATACCGGAAGATAAGGAAGTATGATTTCACCAGTGAAAGAGTGATGAAGAGGGTCATCACCCATGACAGTCTCACTGATGAAGTGAGCTCCACGTACCAGGTTATCAGAACCAGGAATGCCGAAGCCCCCCCGGCGACCCAAAGCCAGACGGGCTGTTTTTCGGGGAAGAATACCTCGTTGAAAAGGTCTATCCATCTCTCCCCCCTTATGGCGATCGCCGGTGCCAGGGAAACCATCACTATCCCGAAAACAAGTGAAAGGAACTGAAAATAGAGCATACTCTCTCCTCCCCGGGGTTACTGCCCCTCCGTCATTTGCGGGGTCACGGTGGATCCGGGCTGGATCGGGTCACAGAAACCCTTCTCAGGGGATACCCTGAACCAGAAACCTACGGGATCTCCCGTCCGAAAACCTGCGTCGTCAAGCCATCGGATGGAGTAGCTGACAAGGTAGACCCCCTTCTCTTCTGTCTCCTCGATCTTCCAACCCTCCAGTTTGAACTTGCCCTGTCGGTTGATATCAGAGACGAACTCCTGCAGGCGTTCCTTCGGGAGGTACTCTCTTTTGACGAGCTCAATAGCCTCTATCTTCGGATCGATCCTGGTGACGAAGATAAAGTAAGTGGAGACTATTGCTGCAAAAAAAAGCAGGGAAAGCAGTATCGCTTTCTTCGCCGCGCTCCTTCTGTCGGTTTTCTTCTTCATTCCTGCAGGCCACCTCTCCTGATAACATTATACATAAGACGTACCTGTTTCAACGGGGGAACCTCCCCTGACCTTGCACCTGCCCGTAGGTTAGAATATGTTCCAGGGAGTTGATGGTGTTGAACCCCATAAGAAGGGCCCTGTACCTTTTCATTTGCTTGCTTTCTGCCGTGTCCCTCTTGTCCGCATACCCGGCCGGGGCACAGGAAGATCCCTCCTGGCCGCAGCCCGGGGAGCCTGTACCGGAGCAGTTTGCCTTCAGCGGCGAACCCCCCTCTCTTGAAGAGATCACTGAAGCTTTCCTGAAAGCCTATGGAGGAGAACCGTCCTTCTGGCCGGAGGAGTTAAGGCATATACATGAGGTCCAGGTGGCTTTCAACAAGAGGGCTCTCGCCAGCCCAAAATTCAAGGGGCAGTTCGGCCAGGAAGCCCTTGCCAAGATGACGGCCCAGGAAAAAGACCCCGTCGGATACTGGTCCAGATGTCTGCATGATGGCTGGGGTTTCGAGGAGTGGTTCAATCATGACCACCTGACGGTGCAGAGGGTCCCCAGGGCTCTGCTGGACCGCTTCATGGCCGAGGTCTTCCCCCTGACATGGAGGGATATCAGGAGCGTCGTCCACGTTAAGGAGTTCATGCTTGAGCTCTCCGACAAACAGTTTGTCCCCTATAACGACTACGACAGCAAGGTGCTTGATCTCAGGAAGCGGGACGTCCAGATGTACAACTCCATGGTGGAGGAGGCGGCCGAAAGGTATATCAAAGACAACGACTTCCTGATGCTGCTCCTGATGTCAGAGAGGATCGATTCCAACTGGGTGGGCGACGAATCCTTCGAAGCCTCCCTCCTGGAACAGGCCAAAAGACTCTCCGAGAAGGTCCAGGGTGTGGTCAGCGACATGGACAGGAGGTTCCGTTCGGCTTTCTACAGGGCCTTCCCTGGACGCACCTATTCCTGGAACGCCGAACCCTGGTCGGAGGATCATGTCGTTCTCAACGGTAAACCCGTTCAGAAGGAACCCGACATCGACCTTCTGGGAACGAGCATCAGGATAGAACACCCCTATATCGGCGAAAAGTTCACCATCCAGGAGCAGAAGGTGGTCTCCGGCCCGACGCTGAAGCTTCAGTGGGGGACGGCCCCGTCACACTCGGCAGAGTTCGACAAGGGGGCCGTGGTGGAGAAGGTAGCTCCCAGGTACATGATTGCCAGGAAGCAGGACGGAGAGTCCAGGGAGTTCATCCTTTCGCTGTATCTGGACCATCTCTCAGGTTTCGGCCATGAGGTATCCTTCGCTCCCGCAGAAGGCCCCCCCCTTTCGGAAGGTATCAGGGCGGAGATCATGGAAGTGATCACCGAGGCCTTTCTTGAGGCCGCGGACATGCTATACAGCGGTTCGATGGCCGTGACCGCCAAGGATCTGCCCCTCACCGAGGAGTTGGCCCCCCAGCCCGGGGAGCGGAAAAGCGAGGCAAAAAAAGCAAGGAAAGTAACCTTCGACCCCCCCACTGTGAATGATCTGCACGTCGATCACGAGCTCCCCGAAGGGCGCTCCTTTTCCGTGGTTGTATGGGAGGACGGTCGCCCGGTCCCCCAGGCCAGGGTGGCCATAAGGAAGCCCGAGGTCGGGGTGCTCTCTTCCAGGACCGCAGAAGGCGGAGACGAGAAATGGCTCCACCTGAGAACGGGCCCGTTGGGAGAGGCTGTGATCAACTATATGCCTCCCTCCCTGTCGGAACTCAAGATGATGGGTCCAAGCCAGTGGCGGGTCAACATCGTGGCCGAGGACCAGGAGAGCGGCTCCAAGGCTTCGGTGACCTTCAAGATGACCAGGCCACCGGGGTTGGACGTTGCCGTTGAACACCCCGTGCTCCCGGCAGACCCTGGATTCCAAAATATCCTCCGTCTCCGGTTTGACGGCCGGGGGCCTGAAGGTGACCCGGACGAGAGATTCAGGGTCAAGGTAACGGTAATGAGCGGAAATGGGTCTCTCTCGACGGATCCCGAGGGGTACGGCGGCAAGAGCGCTTTTGCCATGGAAGTGAAGGCCGATGTGGATCACGTGCTCTATTACCGGTGGTTCGGACCCGGGGATCTCGAAGGTCCGGTGACGGAGACCGTTCTCTTCCAGGTCCCCGAATTGGAACTGGAGGGGACAGCCTCCTTTTCAGTGGGAGTGGCTCCCAGGATCCATTCGACCCAGCAGGAGCAACTGGGCGTGGAACAGCCCGGACTGTTTGTCCCCCTGAAGGTCTACGTCCAGGACGAGTACCACCCCGATCTGGATTTGGCCGAATTTTTCAGGTCCTTCCAGCTCAAGCCGGTCCTGGACATCAGCCAGGTGGGTTTCAAACCCATCGATCCCGACGACTCCCTGCCAAGACAGATACTGGCGGCACTTCTGGATCACCTGAAGGGGGCCGAACTGCCCCGCGATGCTATCCCCCTGGAACCGGAGACATGGTCCCTTGCCAGGGATGCCGGTTCCCGATGGTTTCTTGTTGGAGGCGTAACACCCGCTGGCACTGCACCGAGGAATGCCTTCCCCGGCATCATTCTCTGGGACTACGGTGACTACACTTTCAGAATAAGCATGAATCTCGAGGACGCCGAGGGGCTCCCAGTTGAACCCCTTAAACGGACCATGACCAAGATCCTTCATGTCCGCCCCTTCCCTACGGAAGACAAGAGAGCCGAACTCATCCTCCCCATGATCCTGGCCTATTCTGCCATGTTCCCCGGTGAGGAGGCGAGACAGTTCTCCGTCCGCAGCAGGAACCTGCTACAGAGAGGCGACCTCGCCGCCGCGTCGGTGACCGTAGGGGAGTACTTTTCAAAACGTCTTTCGTCGCTCTCCACTGCCGCTGGAATTGACCGTAATGATATGGAGCGGCTCGAGTACCTGGTCCACAAGGCCCACGGAGTATCGGGCTCTTCTCTTTCAGAAACGATACTGGAGGGATCCCTCTCACAGGCCAAGCTGAACTTCCTCTGCGCGGTCGCCGGGGAGTACGCGGAGATATTCCTTTCCCAGGGTTATGACCTTTCGAAGCTTGTGGATCCGCCAACTCTCGACAAGAGCAGCCCCGAACTGGAGATCCTGGAGATGATAAAGGGCTTTCTCGAAGGGTATGGCGAGTACGGGATCGTGGCCCTCACAAGGGAGAACATTCAGTCCCTGGAGATATACGGTGAATCGGGGGAGAAGCTGACCGAGTTCCAGGGCCAGGTCTTTGGCGGAGGGGGGGATTCCAGAAGGGTGTTCTTCGGCAAGAACTCTGTGGTGGTGCCCTTCCGTCTTGGCGAGAACCTGCTGATCAACCTGAGGGGCAAGGGGAAGCCAGTGGACGCCATCAAGATCCTGCCCAACGGTATCAACGTTCAGCGCTACGGCTTCCGTCCCGGAAGCGAGACCATCAACGTCTACGGGGATGTGGTGAGACCCTGAAAAACCGAAATACAAATAGCGTAAACGGTAAACAGTAAACAGTTAACGGAATGGCAAATAATCAAAAGACCCTGTTCTGCTCTTGACTTTACCGTTCACCGTTGACCGTTCACGCCTTTTGATCTTTTGAGTCACGAGTCGCGGTTCTTCTACTTCGGCAGCAGAAACCCCGATCCCATCTCGTCGTTCTTCTGCTGGAGCAGGAAGTTGAACCCCGTAATGCTCGCCCTCCCCCGGATGAATGGAAGGATCGTTTCGAACTCCCCAACCTTGGGGCCCGGTTCATAGTGACCGTGGAAGACGCTCCCCACGACGCTCTCGTGATCGAAGACCTCTCCCGGTTTGAGAAGACCCTTGGCTGCCAGGAGGGCCATCTTTGCGCAGGTTCCGGTCCCGCAGGGGGAGCGGTCCACGTTGCTTTCGCCAAAGATCACGCAGTTCTTTGTCGGCTTTCCGGGCCGCTCGAGGGCGAACTCCGTAAGCCCTATGTAGTTGAGGTGCTTCTCCGTGGGGTGTTGAACTTTCACGGTGCGGTTCGCCTCATGGAGGATCTCAAGCCCCAGCCTGAGCAGTTCCGGGACCTCCTCCCTCTCCAGGGTCAGCTCCAGTTCTTCGGCATGAACAATGGCAAAGAAATTCCCGCCGAAGGCTATGTCCATGCGGACCTTTTTGCCCCCCCTTGAAGGGATGGCGAGTTCCACGTCACGTCTGAAGACAAATGCCGGAACGTTGGCAAGGGTGACGTCCCCGACCTTTCCGTCCTTTACCTCCACCTTCAGGCGTATCTGTCCAGCGGGGGTATCCAGAACAACTTCCGCGTGAGGTTCGGTCCGCGGGACCATCCCGAGTTCCACCAGGGTGTGGGCTGTCCCTATGGACCCGTGACCGCACATCGAAACGCCATCGCCTGAGTCCATGAAGATGACGCCGTAGTGGGAGTCCTCCCTTTCGGGGGGTGTTAGAAAGGCCCCGAACATGTCGCTGTGTCCGCGGGGTTCGTGCATTACAAAGTTGCGGAAATCAGCCATATGTTCCTTCATGTAGCCCCATCTTTCGCTCATTGTCCTTCCTGGCAGGTAGGGGCCACCCCCGATAATGATCCTTGTCGGTTCACCACCGGTATGCGTGTCTACTACTGATGTTGCCCGAATTACTTCCATGGGGGTTCGTCTCCTTTCGGTCACTCCTGTTATGCGAAAAGGAGTTTCCTCTCGTTACAGCATCGAACCAAAAGTTCAATAAAACGTTTGACGCAAAAGGGGGGAGAAAATAAAATCTAGTATCGGGTCATTAAGATTATATGCATGGGCCCGGAAGCAGGCAAACTGTTTCTGGTCTTCATACTCCCATGGAAGGGGTCGGGGAAATTGGGTCGCAATACTGCTGATGTGGCGATAATTGGAGGCGGGGTGCACGGCTGTTCAATAGCCTATCACCTTGCCAAAAGAGGGGTAAAGACGGTCCTGTTCGAGAAGGACTACATCTCCTCCGGTTCGAGCGGCAGAAGCGCCGCCGGCCTCAGGTACCAGTTCGGGACGGAGGTCAACTGCAGGCTGGCCAAGTACAACATGGAGAAGATCCCCCACCTGCAGGAGGAACTTGAATACAAGGCCGACCTCGAATACGACCCGGCCGGCTACCTCTGGATCGCCTACAGCGAATCCCAGCTGGATCAGCTCAAGAAGAATGTTGCCCTGCAGAACTCGCTAGGCATAGATTCTGTGATCCTCGACCCGGCGGGGATAAAGGAAGTCGCTCCGGGGCTTAACGTGGAGGGTATGCTCGGGGCAAGCTTCAACCAGAAGGACGGTCATGTGAACCCTCACACAATGAACTTCGCCTACGCCGACGCCGCTAAAAGGCTTGGCGCGGACAT
>LGGV01000045.1 GCA_001509095.1 Synergistales bacterium 58_81
GGGGAAAGGCTCAAGAGGCTGACAGGAAAGCTGAAATAGTCAAAAGTGTACGGCCCGACCCCTGCGCTGCCGCTGTCGTCCGTTGACACCGTCACGTTTCCGGCTACCCTAAGGTCAGCCGGTTCCGTCCGGCAAACTTGCTTTCATAAAGCAGGACATCCACCCTTTCCAGAACGCTCTGGGAAGTGTCTCCATCCTTGAAAACCGTGGCACCCATGGAAACGGTGACAGAAATTTTCTTCCCCTGGTGCAGGATGTACGAATTGGCCACCAGCATGCGAAGCCTTTCCCCGATCCCTGCCAGCCCATCGGCGTGGACGTTCCGCACGAGACCGATGAATTCCTCCCCGCCCCAGCGGCTGTAAACATCGAAGGGCCTGCTGTTGCTGGAGAAGGTTCTTGCAACGTATTTGAGCACACGGTCCCCGACATTGTGACCCCAGGTGTCGTTGAATTTCTTGAAATGGTCTATGTCGATGAACAGAACGCCAAAGGGCACACCAATGCGTTTCCTCTCCTCAATGCGGGTTGAAAGCTCATTTTCCATGAAACGCCGGTTGGGAAGCCCCGTCAGCGAGTCTACCATCGCCAGGACCTCAAGTTCTTTTACCCTGAGCATGTAGGCTTCCTTCCCTGTAAGGTCCGTAAAAAGCTCAACGGCCCCCATGATCTGCCCCTTTTCATCCCGCATGGGAATGACCCGTACCGAAACTGGTTTCCTGTCCCCTTCCTTGTGGTGGAGATAGACCTCAGCGTCAGTGTTCCGGCCTGTCTTGAGGACCTCGCTGAGAGGGCAGGTCGACTGACAGAGGTTGCAGCCCTCTGCGTCCACATGGGTAAGGATGTCGGCCGAACAGGGCTTCCCGACAACCTCGGAAGCCGGGAAGCCGGTGATCCTCTCGGCAGCCCTGTTCCAGTAACGGATGATCCTTTGCCTGTCGACGATATAAAGTCCGTCGTGCAATTCCTCCAACAAGTTCTTTATGAAGCCGTCATCGATATTCACGTTCCGTGCCCCCTTTCACCGGCGCTCCGGAAGATGGCGCCACAAGACCCTTGCCGCAGAAACATGCCTCATGACGATTTCGAGTTTAGCATGATTCCGCTGAGAGCAGATGTGCCGAAGGCGGAACCGGTTTCCGGGTCAGGGCTCTCTTTCAGAAAATTGAGAGAAAAGATAAATTCGCTCGATGCCGGGGCGAAGATCGTGGCCCAGATCTACCACTGCGGCCGGCAGACCAGTTCGGCCATCATCGGGGAACAGCCCGTTTCGGCGTCGCCGCTGCCGTGTCCGATCCTGGGAGAGGTCCCCAGGCAGCTGACGGTGCCCGAGATCAAAAAGATCGTCTCCCAGTACGGCGACACGGCCCTGAGGGCGAAAAAGGCAGGCTTCGACGGCGTCCAGGTGCACGGCGCCCACGGATACCTCATCGCCCAGTTCATGTCGAAATACTCCAACAAGCGGTGCGACGAGTACGGCGGCACCCTGGAGAACAGGCTCCGCTTCCCCCTGGAGATCGTCGCCGATATCCGCAAGAAGTGCGGCCCCGATTTCCTGATCGACTTCCGGATCAGCGGCGATGAATTCGTTCCCGGGGGGCGGACCATCGAGGAGACCAAGCTCATCGCCATGCAGCTTGAAAAGCAGGGAATCGACATGATCCACGTATCCGCCGGGACCTACGAAAGCACCTGGGCCATTATTCCCCCCATGAACGTGACCAACGGGTGGATCGCCGATCTCGCGGCGGAGGTCAAGAAAGTGGTCGACATCCCGGTTACCACGGTTGGTCGCATCAACGATCCCATGCTGGCAGAAAGCATCCTTGCCTCGGGGAAGGCGGACCTTATGGCCATGGGCAGGTCATCGCTGGCGGATCCAGAGCTTCCGAAAAAATATTTCGAGGGACGTTACGAAGATATCCGCCCCTGCATCGGATGACAGCAGGGCTGCCTGGAGGTGTTGTTCAAGAACGAGCCCATCCGGTGCCTGGTGAATCCGACATTGGGATTTGAGTATAAGGACGAGCTTAAAAAAGCCGAAAAGTCGAAAAAGGTTACCGTCGTCGGAGCGGGGCCTGCAGGCCTGGAAGCGGCACGGGCGGCGGCTCTTGCCGGTCATGATGTTACCCTGTACGAGAAAACGGACCGCTTCGGGGGCCAGTTCACCACGGCGGCCATCCCGCCGGTGAAAGGAGACCTCGCGGCCTATGTCTCCTGCGCGGCGAAGCAGCTGGAAAAACTTGGCGTGGACATCAGGATGAACACGGAGTACACCGCCGAGCTGTGCGACCGGGAAAAACCGGACAAGGTGATTGTCGCCACCGGTGCTGCGCACTCCAGGCCTTCGATCCCCGGGATTGACGGATCGAATGTGGTGACCGCCACGGATGTGCTGTGGGGCAGGGCCTTTGCGGGTCAGAAGGTGGTCGTTGCCGGGGGTGGCATGATCGGAAGCGAGAAGGCAACCTACCTTGCCTCGCTGGGCAAGCAGGTGACCATTGTGGAGATGCTTCCCGCCGTGGCCTCCGACGAGGAGTTCACCCGGCGTGTCCTGATGATGAAGATGTTCGAGGAACAGCGCGTCAACGTCATGACGAACACGAAGATCACCAGGATCACCGATACAGGGGTCCAGGTCGAGACGGGGCCGGATACCATGGAGATAGAAGGGGACACTGTCGTCCTGGCCCTGGGGATGACGCCCGAAAAGGGACTGGTTGAAGAGCTCAAGGGCAAGGCTGAAGTGGTCGTCGTGGGCGACGCGGTGGAGGCCCGCAACGCCCTGGAGGCAACCAGGGAAGGGTTCCTGGCGGGCGTCGGAGCCTAGGAAACAGGTATGTTTCGAAGGATCCTGAATAAAGTCTGAATATTCTATCGTTGACATGGCGGTGGAACTTGCCTAACATATTTGCCAACCTCGGGGGCGAGGCCTCCGGACAGGAAAGAGTGGTTGCGAAAGTGAAGCAGACGATGGCATCGGCAGCAATTACCAACACCATGATGATGTGCATGTGCGGCGGTCCCCCTGGGGTGATCGGCGCAGCTTGATGCTGCCGTCGGAAGACCTTTCAGGCCGGGACCTTCATTTTATTGAAGGTCCCGGCCTTTTTTTATGTTTTTTGCCGTCAGGTGCGGCGGATTTTCGGAGGTGCGGAGCATGATCGAAATCAAAAACGTTGTAAAGACTTTCAATTCCGGGGGGAAGGGGCTTGAAGCCCTCAAGGGCATTTCCCTCCATATCAAACCGGGTGAGATCTTTGGCATCATCGGCCTCAGCGGGGCGGGGAAATCCACCTTGCTTCGGACCATCAACAGGCTCGGCGAGCCCGATTCGGGAGAGATCCGCCTGGGAGGGACGGACGTGACAAAACTGGCGCCTGTTGAACTTCGAAACCTCAGGAAGAAAGTCGGCATGATCTTCCAGCATTTCAACCTCCTGTCGTCCCGAACGGTTTCCGGCAACGTGGCCTTCGCCCTCGAGGTGGGGAAGTGGCCCAAAAGGGACATCCCACGGCGCGTGGCAGAGATGCTCGAGCTCGTGGGGCTTTCGGACAAGGCCGACAGTTACCCCTCAGAGCTGAGCGGGGGACAGAAACAGCGCGTCGGCATTGCCAGGGCCCTGGCCAACAAACCTTCGGTTTTGCTGAGCGACGAGGCGACGAGCGCCCTCGATCCCAAGACCACCCAGTCCATCCTGGCTCTGCTCGAGGACATCAACAGGAAGATGGGCATTACCGTCGTTCTGGTGACCCACGAGATGGGTGTCATCCGGCAGATCTGCCACCGGGTGGCCGTTCTCGAGGCCGGCCGGGTGGTGGAGCAGGGAAGGGTCCGGGACATCTTCATGAAGCCCCGTTCCCGCACCGCCAGGGAGCTTCTGAGCCACCTTCCCCGGATGAGTTATGACGCTGACAAGCTCCCCAAAGAACCGGGAAAGCCGGTGGTCTCCTTTTCCTTCAACGGGGGTACGGCGGACCAGCCCATCATATCGAGGGCGATCAAAACGACGGGGGCGGAAATCAACATTCTTTCCGGCGAGATCGACAACCTTCCCGCCTCGAAGGTTGGAAGCCTGACGGTGCAGCTATCAGGGACCCAAGAGGAGATCGCCGGGGCCCTGTCGTATATCCGTTCGCAAAACGTGGAAACCGAGGTGATCTGGAATGGGTGATCTGACCGGACTTGTCGGCCTGCTTGCGGCTCCGACGTTGGAAACGCTTTATATGGTGTTTTTTTCAACCCTCTTCGCGACGGTGTTGGGATTCCCCCTGGGCATCATCCTGGTAGTGACCGAAAAGGGCGGCATTCTCGAAAACGAGTACGTGTACCGCGTCCTGGACGGGGTCGTCAACGTCCTGCGGTCCTTTCCGTTCATCATTCTGATGATCGTCCTTTTCCCTCTTTCCCGGCTCGTGGTGGGGACCACCATCGGGACAACGGCGTCCATCGTACCCCTGGCGATCGCCGCCGCGCCCTTTGTGGCGAGAGTGGTGGAGAGCGCTCTCAAGGAGGTCGACCACGGTCTGGTGGAGGCGGCTGTCTCCATGGGAAGCAGCCCGAAAGAGATCATCTTCAAGGTCCTTGTGCCGGAGGCGTTACCTTCCCTGGTGCTGGGCCAGACGCTGACGGTGATCAACATCATCGGCTATTCGGCCATGGCCGGAGCCATTGGAGGGGGTGGTTTGGGTGATCTCGCCGTTCGTTATGGATTTCACCGATTTCAGACGGATGTTTTGATAGCGGCTGTCATCGTGATCATCGTGATGGTCCAGATGATCCAGGGCGCGGGAAACGCTCTCGCGCGCCGGGTCTCGCACTGAAACTGAAACCTGCAGGCATCTTTATCTACTGGAGGAATGATGAGAATGAAAAAACATACGGTTCTTGCGCTTTTGGTATTTGCCCTTTTTGCCGTTGCTTTCGCGCCCCTGGCGGCCTCTGCCGCTGACGTGCTCAAGATAGGGGCGACGCCCGTCCCCCATGCGGAGATCCTCAATTTCATCAAGGATGATGTGGTCGCTGACGGCGTAGATCTCGAGATCATCGAGTTCACCGATTATGTCAAGCCCAACCTGGCCCTGAACGACGGAGAACTTGACGCCAACTACTTCCAGCATCTTCCCTACCTGGAGAATTTCAACGCCGCCCACGGGACGAAACTTGTTCCCGTCGGGACGGTACACGTTGAGCCCTTGGGGCTTTACTCCGAAAAGGTGAAGTCCGTGTATGGTCTCGAAGAGGGCGCGTTGATCGCAATCCCGAGCGACAGCGTCAACGGGGCCAGGGCCCTTCTCTTGCTGGAGGCGAACGGACTGATCGATGTGGATGACAAGGCGGGTCTCGCCGCCACGGAGCGGGACATCGTGGAAAACCCGAAAAAACTCAAGTTCAAGGCCATCGAGGCCGCCCAGCTTCCCAGGGTGCTTCCTGATGTGGACGGGGCCGTCATCAACGGAAACTATGCCCTCGAAGCCGGGTTCAACCCTGCCGAGGATGCCATACTTCTTGAAGGTGGCGAGTCCCCCTATGCCAACATCCTTGTCGTGCGCGAAGGCGACGAGGGTGACGAGCGGATAGGTATTGTCCTGAAACATCTGCAGTCACAAAAGGTGGCCGATTTCATCCTCTCGCGATATGAGGGCGGTGTGGTGCCGGCATTCTAGAAAGACTCGACCTGCCTGCCGGAAGGGATACAAGAGCGCGTCCCGGCTTTTGTCCTTCCGGTAGGAATCTTTGAAATACATGTCCAGGGCCACGGCGCCGACGAAGACCGCCCCCTTGATGACCTGCTGAAGATAGCTGGAAATCTCCAAAAGCCGAAGTCCGTTGTCGAGGAAACCCATGATCAGGATTCCTGTCATGGTTCCCACGATGGATCCCACACTGCCGAAAAGACTCGTTCCACCCAGGACGACGGAAGCGATCACGTCGAGTTCGAGCCCCATGCCAATGCTTGGCTGGGCGCTCCAGAGGCGCCCCACCATGAGGAGTCCCGCCAGACCGGCGGTAATCCCGCTGATGGCGTATACAGTTATGGTGACTGCTCCGGTGTGGATGCCCGCGAAGTGGGCTGCCTCGAAGTTGTCCCCTACGGCATAAACGCCTGTTCCGAAGGCGGTGAACCGAACCCCTAGGTGTCAGACCTACACGGGCTGTTGCCCAATTGAGTCCCCCAGGTTTTAAAAAGGCAGATCAGGCAAGACATTTAAACGGTCGCCCTATGTAAGTGA
>LGGV01000046.1 GCA_001509095.1 Synergistales bacterium 58_81
CCATACTCTCTCTCCCCGGCATCGGCATAGTTTTTGATGCACGACAGTATCCCGCCCCGCCAGAAAGTATTGTACATCAGCGGATGGATCGAAAAGGAAGGGGAGCGCTAAAAAGCGCTCCCGTTCTCTATCAGCCTTTTTTGCTACCAACCTAGAAACGTCTCTCCCACCTGAGCCTGAAACCCCGCTCCGGGCCGTAGTAATGCCAGCCAGCCGAGTTGTAGGTGTATTTCTCGTCGAGAAGGTTAAAACAGAAAAGGGTAATAGTATCGTCACCCGCCTCCCATGAGACCGCGAGATCAACAAGGACATAATCCCCGGCATCCCAATCGTACCATCCTGCATTGCCTGCCTGGTTACCGGCCCAGGAAACGTCAAGTATCATTTTCCAGGGACCAGTGGAAAATTTCAGAGCTCCTCCGATCTCCCACTCCGGAACACCATAGCTTCTGACCCAGGGTGATGAGATGTCCTGCTTCTCTTCGGGATACTGCCAGGTACCGTTAAGCGAAAAGACCCATTTCTCCGCCAGTTTCCAGCTCCTCGATATCTCTACCCCGTAGGTCCGGAAATCCGCAAGGTTCAGATAGGTATATTTGTAGATCCCGGGATCGTAGACTGATTTGATCTTGTCCTCCAGACCGGTGTAAAAGACCCCTGCACTCCAGGAGTATTCGTCCGGCCCCTTGATCCCCGTCTCGTAACTCCAGCCCTTCTCGGGTTTAAGGTCCGGATTGCCGGCCGTCCATGAACTCTCGGCATACATCTCGTAAAAACTGGGCATCGCAAAAACCCTTGATGCAGCCAGGTAGAAAATATTCCCGTTCGCAAATTGCCTCTGGATACTGATCTTGGGAACCAGTTCTTCGTGATCGTTGGCTTCCTGTCTCCAGACCTCGTACCTTAAACCCAGATTTACCAACCAGTCGCCTGCCGGATAGGACACTTCGAGAAAAGGCGCCAGATTGAAGCGATCTTTGGATACCGCAGGATCTCCCCAGCCATCGCTGAATTCTGTCTCTTCGTAACGGTAATATATACCCCAGGCAACAAGTGCTTCGCCCATGGCACTCCTGCCACCGAACTCGGCTGTAAAGGCGCTGTCTTCGTAGAAATTACCTGCATTTTGAAGGATCTCGTATCTCTGGGTATCGTACCCGGTCAGAAGGTACCACGAATCTGCATCGTAACGGAATGAATACCTGCCGTACTCTTTTCTCTCGTCGTTCAGGTCCGCAGGGTCCTGTCCCCAACCGGGGGTCAAATACTTGTAGCGGTACTCTCCGGTGGTGACCCGGAGGACCCAACTGCTTCCCCTGAGGACCAGGCCGTAGGCATCTCCCATGTATTCCAGCGAATCGAACCTGTTCTCAGGCACAGTATCGTAAAAAAGCCTTCTCCTGCCTTCTTCGGTCCGTTCGTACCAGATACCGGCACTCAGGTTATCCCCCAACGCATTGCCTGAGACATAATACCTTCGCCAGTCATTGGAGCCGGCTTCCGCCAGGATCATTCCTCCAGATGCAACCGGTTTCTTCGTGATGATATTTATGACACCGCCCGCGGCCATCGAACCGTAGATCGCCGAACCTCCCCCTTTTACCACCTCTACCCTCTCGATATTCTCCAGAGGGAAGGATCGAAGATCGACGGTGGCACCATCGGCGAGATGGGAAGACCTGTAATAGGGGATCCCGTCGACAAGAACCAGTATCTCGGTGGTTATACCCCTGATCACCACCTCGGACTGCTGTGACACCCCGGTCTTTTTTTTCATGAATATCCCCGGAACGTTACGATCCAGCAGTGTACCAAGGTCAGTGGCGCCGCTCTGACGGATCTCTTCGGCGGTTATGACGTAGGTCGGGGCAGGGACCTCGTAAAGATCCGAGTAGATCCTGCTCCCTGTAAAAAAAACGACGAAAAACAGTAAAGCAGTTGCCAGCACCTTTCTCATCAAGCCGTCCCTCCCAACGAAATAGGGCGGCCTGACACGCCAGGCCGCCCTGGGGGACGGATCTTCTGTCGTGCCACGCCCGCGCATGACACATGGTTCTCTCCCCCCGGCCGGTCTCCTGGCTTCCGTTCCTCCTACTCCCGCGCCTTCCCGGCAAAAGCCAGTGGCAAAAGTTGCGGTTTCGTCACGGTAACAGTGGCGGGGCCGCTCCGGCATTTCACCGGATTCCCGTCACCGGGGGGGGGAGATCGTGGTCCGTGGACCTTGAATCGCAAGTTCAAATTCAAATCCAGATTCCTCACCCTGCTGGTTCGGAATGACAATACAAAGGGTCTCCGATCCACGATTTACGATCCGCGGGTTACGTTTTCCTTGCCTTTTGTCACTCCAGCCTGAATATCACCGGCACGATCAGTTCCCCGGGGGAACGGGGCGAGAATCTCCATTTCTTCACCGCCGCCAGCGCTGAACTGTCCAGTGAAGGATAACCGCTGGAGTTGACGACCTCCACTGAAATAATGCCCCCGCCGGAACCCAGCTTCACAAGGATGCGAACCTCTCCCTCTTCTCCTCTCCTCCTGCTGGCAAGAGGGTAAACGGGCCGGACCCTTTCAATGACATCAGACGCGACAATCTCACGAGGGAGCGCATCTCCATGGGCTCTCTCTTCAGGTGTGACGGCCTTGTCTGCCGGTGTCGGCGCTCCCTGTCGTTCAGAGGCAGTACTCTCTCTCTCCGGGGCCGCTTCGGGCTTTATATCCTCCGTAGGAGTCTCAGAAGGCGCAACAGGTTTTGTCTTAACCGGCTTTCTTTCGGCCTGAGCTTCCCTGACGGGCTGCGAAACCGCCGCCAGCATGGGGGGAATGGGGTTGGTCCCAGCCGGGGGCAAAGAAGGAGGAACGACCCTCGTCTCCAGCTCCAGAACGATCACAGAAGGCGTGCTAACCTCGGGCACGGCCGGAGCACGGCCAAGCCCCAGCACGAGGAAGTGAAGACAGAGGCTTGCGAAGAGAAAAAGGAGCCACTTTTTCATTGATCGACAACGGACTCCACTAGAAGCCCGGCAGAGTCGACCCCTGCCCCCTTGAGTTCGTCAAGAAGGGACACCACTGCCCCGTAGGGGACCTCCCGGTCCGCCGCAATAACGATCCTTTCGCCCCTCCCGAAATGGATCAGGGCCTCCTCGACGGCCTGATCCATGGAAAGTTTCCTTTCGCCGATAAAGATGCCGCCGTTCTTGTCCATGGAAAGTCTGAGAGACTCACCCGGAACCTCTTCACCGGTGCCGCCGGGAAGTTTCACGGGAAGGACCGGTCCTGAAAAGACCGCCGTCAGTACGAAGAAGACGATAAGCATGAAAAGGACGTCTACAAGGGGCGTCAGTTCTACCTCCGGAAGGCTTCGCCTCGTCCTGGGGCGTCTCATTTCTCACCACACCCAAGGCTTACAGCTGCCTCCAGGAGGCTTTTGGCAGCCTCTGCCACTCTTGGCCCCGGATGGAACAGAAGGTCCGCGGGGACAGAAGCCACCCTCCCGCTCCTCACGGCGGAAATGGGGAAACCCTTCAGGGTCTCCATAAGCAACTCCGGAGAGAGTGACATCCCCCTTTCCGTTCCGGGTACCAGAATAATATCCGGATCCCTGGAGACAATGCCCTCCGGGTCCATCTGGGGGAAGGTGTACCTTATGTCCGACGCGGCATTGGGGATGCCTATGGTCTTCATGATATCGTCGATGTAGTTCACGCCTCCCGCCACGGTGAGGGGATCGTGCCACACAACCACCAGAAGCGTCGGGGGTCCATCGGGAAAGGTACGGACCACGTCCTCCCTGACCGCCTTGAGTTCCTTCTCGATCCCTTCCAGGACCTCCCGGGCCTCGTCCTCTCTGTTCAGCCTGGAACCGAGGCTAAGGATGCTCTCCCTGACACCGTCCAGGCCTCGATGGATCGTCAGTGGGAGGGCGTCAACACCGAGGGCCTCCAGCCTTTCAAGAAGTTTCCCATGGAAAGTTGCTATGCCTATCACCAGCTGCGGTGAGAGGGCAAGGATCCTCTCCAGGGAGGGGTCGTAGTAACCTCCCACGGAAGGTATGGCCCTGACCTCTTCAGGGAAGACGTCGTGATCCGTCACGCCGGCGACCCTGTCACCGGCCCCTATTGCGAAGAGGCTTTCGGTGATCGATGGAGCCAGCGAAACGATCCTTTCGGGTGCAGGCCCCTGGCCCGCCGCAACTGGGGAGAGGGGACCAGAAAGGCAAAGGATGAGAAAAAGCAGAAAATTACAGAACCTGGGAGTCCGGACCTTCATTCCTGTCAGACCTCAACACCTTTTCGCGGACCATGAAGTCAACTCCGCGCCAGAGCATCTCTTCGGCTCTCTCCAGGCGAACAGAGAGAAAGGCATGGAAAAGGATCAGCGGGACAGCCACGGAAAGTCCGGCCACGGTCGTCAGAAGGGCCTTCCATATACCCCCGGCCATCACCGCCATGCTTGAACCCGTCATCCCTGGAAGGTTCCGAAAGACGTCTATCATGCCGATAACCGTCCCCAGAAGCCCCAGCAGGGGCGTAACCCTGGCAATGGTGGCCAGAAAGCCCAGACCTCTCTCCCACCGGAATATCTCCCTCCTGACCTCCTGTTCGAGGAGAACCTGCATGGCCTCGGGGTCCACTTCCCAGTGATCGACGGCCACCCTGAAAAGCCTGTGAAGGGAGCTGTCGCTTCCCCTGACGAGCCGGGAGGCGTCCTCCTTTTTCCCGTGATATATAAGGTCCCCCAGGGCGAGCTCAAGCGAGGAGGGATCCGTGGATGCCCTGAAGATGAACCAGAATCTCTCCAGGACGATCGCTCCTCCCAGGACCGAGAGCCCCAGGATCGCCCACATTACAGGACCGCCCAGATCCATCAGTTCCATTTCAGCCTCACTCTACAGGGCCATCAGGCTTCTTACGGCCGCCGCCAGGTCTTCCGGGTCGAGAGCCATGGCAGAAAGAACATCGGAAGAAGAACCCGAATCACCGTACCTGGTGACCCCAAGGGTCCGGATATGGCAGCAGTTGCCCATCTTGAGCAGTTTGGATGCCACAATGGACCCCAGCCCTGACGACGCGTGATGGTCCTCAAAGGTCACGATCCTCCCTGTGCGGGCAGCTTCTGCGATAGCGGCGCTTTCCATGTGAAGAGGACAGCCGGCATGATAGACTGAGACCTCCACACCCTGATCCTTCAGGATCTCCCATGCCTTCAATGCCCTTGATGCCATATGGCCCGTGGTGATGACTGCCGCATCCCCGCCTCTTCTCAGAAGGTCCAGGGCGCCGTAGCGGAACACGTATCCGCCGCCGAAAAAGGGCTCCCCCTTCTCATCGGTCACGACGGGTATCTTGCTGCGGCCCATGGCGATGCAGATGTTCCCAGGTTCGGAAAGGGCCCAGCGGGTCATCCGGTCAGTCTGGTTGGGGTCAGCAGGCACGAGAAGCCGCCAGCCGAACATGTTCCTGAGAAGACCGATATAGTCGATGCTCTGATGAGTCTCGCCGTCCTCGCCCACGTCCAGGCCTACGTGGGTCAGCACAAGTTTCAGGCTGGAGTGGTTGATGTCGTTAAGCCTGTGCTGGTTGTATGCCTCGGCAAGACCGAATACCCCGAAATCGGCCCAAAGGCTCGTTACACCGCAGACAGAGGCTGCACCTGCAGCTGTCGCCGTGGAGTGCTCCTGGATCCCGGTCTCGATGAACCATTCGGGGCAGGCTTTGGCAAAACCTTCTACCTTGACGGAGCCCGCCAGGTCGCAGTCGAATACAAGTATGGGTGTTCTGTCTGGGTCCCTGTAGTTGAGCCTGCCGATGTCTTCAAGGGCGTTCCCGAAACCGGACCGGTTGTCGGTCTGTTTGTCGGGATAGTAGGTCCTGGGTTCACCGGTCTCGATCGAGGGGACCGTCGCATCCGGTCTTGAGGGCTTGACAAAGGCGCCGGAGTTGCGTTTCATGAGAGCCTTGTCAAGCAGCTCCGGAGATGCCCCAAGCTCTTTCATGGCCTCCATGTAGTACTCCCCGGAGGCTGCCTTTCCATGGTAATCGGGGACTCCCTCCATGAAGGAGACACCCTTCCCCATAAGAGTATGACAGATGATAACCGTCGGCCGGCCACTGGTCCTTGCCTCGGCCAGGGCCTTGTAAAGGGCCCGGGTATCGTGTCCGTCGCACTCGATGACGTCCCACCCGTCGATCTTCCAAAGGGCAGGAATGTCAGCTTTCATGATGTCATGGGTCCGGCCGGATATCTGAATGTTGTTGCAGTCCATCAGGGCTGTGATTCCCGCCAAACCCCGATGGGAGGCGATCCTCCTGGCTTCGGCAACCTGCCCCTTGACCTGTTCCCCGTCACTCATCAGGACGTAGACGTGGTCCTTCCTTTTCCTGGCCCTTATGGCCAGGGCAAACCCTACGCCAGCGGAGAGACCCTGTCCGAGGTTGCCGCTCCCCCAGTCTATCCCCGGGACCACCCTTTCGACGTGCCCCTGGAAGGGGCTTCCCGCCTGACGAAAGTGGGCCATGACATCTTCGGGAGAAACAAAACCGTATCTGGCAAGTACGGAGTAGGCTCCGGGAGAGGTATGACCGTGGCTGACCACCACGAAGTCCCTTTCGAGACCATGAAAATTTTCCGGGGTGATGTTGGCCGCACCGTAGACCATCAGGTACATCTCCATGCTGGACAGGGACCCCGCCGGGTGACCGCTCCCCGCCGCCGAGGTCATGGTCACCGCCCAGGACCTGCACTCCCTGGCCGCTTCATCTATCAAGGCTGCTCCTTTGTCTCCCAGGATCCTTTCCGGGAACCCTGCAAAAACATCCTTGAGGTCTCTCATAAGCCATCCTCCCTGTGCCCTGAAAAGATCAAGGGCATCGATATCGGCACTCCAAGGATTATAACCCTAACGAGCCCGCCGAAAAAACGGCGGCCCGGGGCCGCCGTCGGGATCTGTCTGTTTTGATCAGGGATGGTCCCTCTGGTCCTTTAGAGGTAGACCCTCGGCACTCTCGGTCCGAAGAGGCTCGGAACCTCGTAGTTGATCGTGCCCAACAGACCGGCTATCTCCTCCGGTGTAACGGACTCCTGCCCCTGGCTTCCAACAAGGACTACCTCGTCACCGGGGATTACTCCGGGGATATGAGTGACGTCCACCATGGTCTGGTCCATGCAGATGCTGCCGATCAGCGGTGCCCTTTTCCCCCGGATGAGGACCGAAGCTTTCATGGAAAGGGGCCTGGCGTAGCCGTCGTGATAGCCGATGGGGAGAATGGCCACCCGCTCAGTCCCGCGGGTCATGTACTTGAGACCGTAGCCGACCCCGCTGAAGGGAGGCAGCTCCCTAACGAGAGCTACGGAGGTTTTGACCTCGAATACGGGCTTGAGTTCTACTCTCTTCTTGCAGTGGGGGGAGGGCCACATACCGTAAAGGATCAGTCCGGGCCTTACAGCGTCAAGGTGCATCTCGGGGAAATTCACCGTTCCCGCGCTGTTGCAGACATGCCTGATCCTGAACCGGACGTTGAGTGAGCGGAGCGTGTCCAGGACCTCACCGAACCTTCCGAACTGGATGCGGGTATACTCGGGGTTGCTCTCGTCGGCACAGGCGAAATGGGTAAAAATGCCCTCGAGATCTATACCAGGAAGATGAAGGATCTTCTCCACCGTTCCCGGGACATCCTTCGGAAGAAAGCCTATCCTTCCCATGCCAGTATCCACCTTAAGGTGCAGGCGAGCGGTCTTCCCCAGGGCCGCAGCGGCCCTGCTCATGGCCTCGGCGAAGGACAGGTCGGTGCATGCCGCGCTGATGTCCATGGCAACAAATGGTTCGGCCGCATCCCGAGGGGAGGGTCCAAGGACAAGGAGAGGTTCGCTGATCCCTTTCTCCCTCAATTCCACGGCCTCATCTGGGGTCGCAACGGCGAAACGCTGGCAGCCGGCCTCCTGAAAGACCCTGGCCACCTGCGCGGCACCGAGGCCATAGCCATTGGCCTTTACGACTGCCATGAGGCTGCACCCCGGGTTGAGAAGATCCGAGATGGAGCTGAAATTGAAGGCAAGGTTCTCCAGGTTGACCTCGATCCTGGTAGGTCTAAGGGACAAGGAAACGCCCTCCTTTCAAATAAAGAAAGAAGGGGGCGGGGAACCCCCGGCCCCCTTCCGGAGCATGAAAATAGTTTAAACCCTGCAGGGACAGGGCTACTTGATAGCCCCGCTCTTGCGCTTGGCGTCGAAGTCCTTGACGATCTTGCGCATCTCGTTTCCGAGAGGTCCCAGATATTGGTGAGGAACTTTCCCCCGCCTCCCCAGGCGCCGATGACGCAGACGGCTATCCAGAGGATCTTGTAGATCGGGGTTATCTTCAGGCCGAAGATGTAGACAGCCCCGGTCTCACCGTACCAGTACCACCCCAAAATAGTCGAGAAAGCAAACATGGCTAGCCCCGCCGACATGATCATTACGCCGGGGGTCCCGAGGACTGTCTGGAAGGCCGTAAGGGTGAGCTGCGCCCCGGTCAGGTCCGGCCTTGCAGTGAGGGTACCGGTGGACAGGATGCCGATGCAGGTGATGGAGCAGATAACGATGGTGTCCATGAACACCTCAAAGAGGCCGTATACGCCCTGACGGGCGGGGTGGTCGGTGACAGCAGTGGCATGGACCATCGGAGCGGAGCCCAGTCCAGCCTCGTTGGAGAATACTCCACGAGCGACACCCTTGGTCAGGGCCGCCTTGATAGACCATCCTGCTATGGCTCCCGGCATCGCCATGGGATCATTGAAGGCATAGTAGACCGCGTTAGCGATAGCCTGTGGGATGAGGTTGGCATGAACGATGATGACAGCCAGGCCGCCGAGGACGTAGAAGATGGCCATGAAGGGGACCAGGTAGGTGGTGACATCAGAGATCCTCTTCAGTCCGCCGATAATTACGAGGGCGACGAGGACGGCGATGACTATTCCTGAAACGTATGAGGGGACCCTGAAGCCCAGCTCCAGGGCCTGGGCCGTGGAGTTGGCCTGGATGGCGTTGCCTATCCCGAAGGCAGCAAAGGTGGTAAAGAAGGCGAAGATCCAGGCAAGCCACTTCTGGCCAACAGCTTTTTCAAGGACGTACATGGTGCCGCCGCGCCAGTTCCCTGCAGCGTCCTTCTCACGGAACTTGACCGCCAGCGAGACCTCGGTCATCTTGGTGGTCATCCCGAAGATCAGGGCGGTAGCGGCGCCGGCAATGTTACCCGAACCAATGGTCGAGGCGAGGGCAACAGAAAGTGCCCCAAAAGCAGAGATAGTCCCTTCTCCCTCGGCTTTCTTCCCGATCTTGCCGAGAACTTCCTTGAACATGAACCCGAAGTACCTTACCTGCGGGAAACCCAGAATGACAGAAAGATAGATGCCGGTCCCGACGAGAAGTGCAAGCATTGGGGGACCCCAGACTATTCCATTCACGTAGCTATTGATAGCCATAAAGGTTTCCATAACAACAAACCCCTCCTTCTTCTCTGTTCAGCTGCCCTAAAACTCTCTTACACGAACTACCGGTTCAGTCGAACAGTCTCAGACAAGGATCACCCCCTCTACATTTAAGCTTGGGAGTTCTCGAGGAGCTACAAGATTAAATTATCAGGTAAAATTATACCAC
>LGGV01000147.1 GCA_001509095.1 Synergistales bacterium 58_81
CGGAACATCTACCTTGGAGAGTCTGAAAGAATTGATGCTCTGGCTCTTTCGAAGGCTCTGGTTGGGGCCAGGTCGGTCTTTGACGCAGGAGAGAGGGATTGCCGGAAGATCATGGCCACGGTAAAAAGTGTCCTTGAGGCACACCCCCTGGTCAGTATTGACTACGCGGAGATACGGGACGCCGAGACCCTCTTGCCAGTGGAGAGGGTGGAAAGGAGAGCCGTCGTCGCCCTTGCAGTGAGGGTGGGGAAAGCGAGGCTGATCGACAATACCGTCCTTGAGCCTTAGCCGGATCAACTCCAGGTATCCCCGGAATACGGCTCCATCAGGGCATGGAGTAACTGCGATCGCACATCGGGTATCTCCTTTTCAAGAGACCTGACCAGTTCCTTGATCCGTTCACGCTTGCTGTCTCTGGAAAAGGGGCATAAAGGCGGGATCAGTTCTATACCCAGTCGTCCGATCTCTTCGGTGATCTCCGAACTTGAGAGGAAAACCAGGGGTCTGATAAGCCAGAGCCCTGTCCTGCTCCTCCAGGACCTGGGATGAAAGGACCTGAACCTTCCTGCATAGAAGAGGTTGAGGAGAACAGTCTCTACGGCGTCATCCAGATTGTGCCCCATTGCGACCGTTGTGGATCCGTTCTCGAGAGCGTCGGTGAAGAGAACCCCGGCTCTCATCTTGGAGCAAAGGCTGCAGGGGGACTTCTCCTCTCGTGCCCTGATAACCTCGAGAACAGGACAGGTTATCCTGTGCTGTCCTTGCCTCCCGACAGTCCGACGGTGATCCTGTCGTCCTGGGCGATCATTCCGAAACGGCTAATGGCTTTCCCGATCTTTGAAAAGATCCGGCCGGAGACGTTCGGGGACCGGGTCATCATAACCTTCAGCACCTCCCGCTAAAGATGGATTTGCCGTAAGCACAGGAGCCGATGATAGGTTATAATGCCCTCGAATAGAGGATCGGCTCAGCCTTCCCTGATCAGTTATTCTGCCATTTTACACCGCCCCGGGAAGGAAGGGGTCTGTCGTGGTACTGCTCAAGGTCCATCCCGCCAAGGCTTCTCCCTGGAGGTGGTTTTTTGGAAAAGACACGGGTTCTACTGGCAGCTCCGCAAAGGTTGGTCCGTGAAGCCATCGGAAGGGCGATCGACCATGAGGAGGGCCTCTCCCTTGTAGGTGCCACTGATGACAGCCTGGAGGCCTTCCGTCTGGCCAGGGAGGCCCGTCCGGACGTTGTTGTCTTCGATCTGGATTCAAACAGGATTGACTGGCCCCATTTCGTCAGGGAGCTCTCCCTCTCATGCAGGGGTGTCCGCTTCCTGGCCCTCTCTTCCGACGGGAGTCCCGAGCGCATCTCCGCACTTTGCGAGGCGGGAATTCACGGCTGCATCTGTCTATCGTCAGGATTCAGTGAACTGGTAAAGGGACTTCAAAGAGTTGGAGAAGGCGAACTCTACTTCGATCAGGAGATATCCTCCGAACTACCCGAAGTCCTGAGCAAGGTCAACGAAGGGGCTATCCTGCTCAGAGGGCTTACTGCCAGGGAGAGGGAGGTGGTCTATCTCCTTTCCCAGGGTTTCAGCAACCGGCAGATCGCACGTGAGATGGTCCTGTCGGAGAAGACCGTAAAGAATCATATCAGCCATATTCTCAGGAAACTTGAGCTCAAGGACAGGACCCAGGTAGCCATTCTCGCATGGAAGACAGGGCTGGCACTTAACGGTCCATCATGAGAGGGAATGGCTTGAAGGGCCTTGCACGGGAGGAGTAAGTTTGTCGGTTAAAAGGGGTCTGGCGGCGTTCTTGGCCCTTTCCATGGGAGTGAGCTCGTGATCCTTGCCTGGGCCTTTGATGCCCTCAAACTTTATTTTGTGGTCAAGGCGGCAGGAGAGGGGATCAGCTGTAAACTGGCGGTCCTGCTCAACTGGCTCCGCTATTTCGGTTGTGCCATAACCCCCATGCAGAGCGGGGGAGGTCCTTTCCAGGTCTATTTCCTGTTCAAGAGCGGTATCCCCATTGGCAAGGGAGTAGCCATAACCCTGACCAGCACCCTGATGACCCTCTTCCAGCTGGGTTTTATAGTTCCCGTAGCTCTCTTTTTTCAGCCTGAACTTCTGCAGGGGAGAAAACTGCTTCAGGGCGTCTTCTCCTACGTGCTCGTCTTTGTTCTGGTCTCCTGGTCAATAGTAGTGATAAGCCTTCTGAGACCTCGGATCATCAAGAAGTGGGCCGGCGGCATTACACTGCTGCTCAAGCGATGGGGTTTTCTGAAGCCTGTCAAGGTCCTCAGGATCGTAAGGCGGATCAACCTTGAGATCGACACCTATAACAGGAACTTTCGCATCTTCTTCTCTTCGGGCATGCCTCTCTTTGTCCTCGGGTTCCTGTTCTCCTGCCTCCAGATGGTTGCCATGTTCTCCATTCTCCCCTGCCTTATATGGTCCGTAGGTCTGGAAGCCAGGTTCATAGAGGCCTTCCTTGCCCAGGCCCTCTTTCTTTTCATCCTTTACTTCGTGCCGACCCCGGGAGCAAGCGGGGTCGCCGAGGGCGGGGGCGCCGCGATCTTCAGCCTTCTCGTTCCCTGGAACATTGCAGGTGTCATGGCTATCACCTGGCGTTTCTTCACGGAGTATCTCTCCATTGCGATGGGGGCCATCGTAGCAGTCAGGATGCTCGGTTGGGGGATGGCCGAAGAACTTCTGAAGTCCGGTGAGGAAGGGAAGGGGGAGAATTCAATATGAACCTGGATAGAATGGGCTCCCTTGCATTTCGTTTCCGAGGCGGTGTCTGGACTCTCTTCTTCCTGCTGGTACTCTTTCTCTCCCGACCTGGAACGGCGGGTCCTCTCTATGGACTGGTCCCTGTCGCCCTGGGGCAGGGTATCCGGTTCTGGGCGGCTGGCACCATCAGGCAATACCGGGGCGAGGAGGTCGGCGCGGAAGGCCTTGTCACCTGGGGGCCATACTCCATTGCCAGGAACCCCCTCTACCTGGGCAACGCCCTTATCGGGGCCGGTTGGTGCGTGCTTTCAGGAAGTGTGGCGGCCTTTATCATTTTCT
>LGGV01000047.1 GCA_001509095.1 Synergistales bacterium 58_81
GTGCCTCTATTCGAAGTCGTAGCCCTTTAGAGCCTCTGAGTCCAGGGGGAAGCGGACCCTGAAGAGAGATCCCTCTCCCTTGCCGGATTCGACCTCTATTAAGGCATTGTGTATCTGGGCGATCCTCTTTACCAGTGGTAGTCCCAGGCCAAAACCGGGGGTGGTCCTCGAAAAGTCGGCCCGCCAGAACCTGTCGAAGCACTTGCTTATCTCCTCGGGGTCGAGACCGGGGCCATCGTCGCGTATCTCGATCACCGCATGATTTCTCTCATGGTCTATGTATGTCGATACACCGATTTTGCTGCCCGGAGGAGAGTGCTTGCTGGCATTCTCCAGGAGGTTGTAGGCGAGCCTAAGGACCATGGCATCCCGTCCCTGGGTTGGCGCAGGGTGGAGGACCTTTTCGACGGTCTGACCTCTCCTCTGGGTTATGGTCTCCATGTTGGCGATGGCATCCTCGGCGATCAGGAGAAGGTCCACCGGTTCCCTCGTATCCAGCCCCAGCCCCTTGAAGTCGTCCAGCCTTGCCAGTTCCAGGAGGGCCCCCACCAGGTTCTGCATGTCTTCGATGTTGTATATCAGCTCCTGGAGTTTCCCTATGTAGTAGTCCGGGTCCCTCTCCCTGAGTAGGGCTACGTCGACGGTACCTCTCATGACCGCCAGGGGGGTCCTCAGTTCGTGACTCGCATCGGAGGTGAACTGCTGCAGGTTCTTCATGCTCATGTCCAGCTTTCTGAGCATGTTGTTGATGTGGTTGACGGGGCCCTGTTGATGTCCTTTAGCGGCCTGATGGCCCTGGCCGCCAGAAGCCTTCCCACAGCAATGGAAACGATCATCCCAGCGATCCCTGCTATGACGATCATCCAGAAGAGAAGCTGCCTCGATTCGAGGAGCCAGACCATCGGAACCATCGATACGAGGAAGACCTCTTTCTCATCAAGAAGCGTAACGGTTGTACTGGCCCTCCAGAGGTTGCGGTGAGAAAGATAGTTCCACGGGAGGATCCACCAGAGCCTGGGAAGGGATCTGCTTTTTGCCGGGTCGAAAGTGAAGGGGTGCTTCCAGTCGGATGCCGCCTCCAGAAGATCCCCCGGGATCATCGGGGCCGAAAGGCCTGGGGGGAGGTGGAAGAGAAGTGACATGTCTTGGTCGTAGACTTGTAATACCACACCCCGGGACCTGCCCTCCCATACCTGGATGGGGAGCCTTCCAGCCTTCTGCCGGAAGGAGACCACGTCCTCAAGGCAAACCGACAGGGTCCGGTCGATCCTGCCGATCTCAAGAGAGGTGAAAAGAGTGAAAACGACCATCCCGAAGATCGCGATGGTCACCATGATGGTCAGGGCGGAAAAGAAAACCAGCCTGAAACGAAACGAGCGGAGCCGTAACGGCCACCGCCCGTCGGATAACCTTGCCATCTATTTCAACATCTCCCTGGTCGTGGCCTCAAGGTGCCAAAGGGCTACTCGTAGTTGGGGCAGGTCACCTTGTATCCGACCCCTCTGACGGTGACGACCACCGTGTCGAGGTTGTAGGGACGCAGCTTGTCCCTGAGGTATTTTACATGAACGTCGACCACGTTGCTTGTTCCGTCGTACTCCTTCTGCCATACGTGGGCAATGATCCTCTCCCTGGTGAAGACCTGGTTCTCGTATCGCATGAGGAGCTCCAGGATGTCGAACTCCCTTCTCCGGAGAGGCACTGTCTCGCCTTCGACCCTGCACTCCCTTGCGATGGGGTCTAGAACCAGCGGTCCGCAGTTAAGAATAGGCCTCTTCAGCTCCGCTCTCCTGCGGGTGACCGCGTTGACCCTGGCGACCAGTTCACGGAAATCGAAGGGTTTGACCAGGTAGTCGTCGGCTCCCCGGTTTAGGCCTTCCACCCTGTCCTCTATGGAGTCCTTGGCGGTGAGCATTATCACCGGGGTGTCCTTCCCCTCTTCCCTTACCCTCTCTACAACCTCATAGCCATCCATTTCAGGCAGCATGATGTCCAGAATGATGCAGTCGTAGTCGCCGTTTCGGATCTTGTTCAGCCCTTCAACGCCATCAAAGGCGCTTTCCGCTGAATAGTTAAGCTCGTTGAACCCTTCCGAGAGGACCTGCACAAGGTCCCTGTTATCCTCGACGATGAGGATCTTCATGGAGTTTCTCCTTCCTTTCGTTCAGATTCTATGGAGTTTATATTAAGAATGAAAGCACATAATTAAGAAAATGTCGAGTGCAGAATGAGCGGAACCTTATATTATTTCCATCATTAGATTTGCTTTGTTTGCCCGGCGCACTATATGGTGATATAATTCCAGCACCCGATACTAGGTTCTGCGTATATGCGCACTACTTGGTTCCGGGAATATACACCAAGAGGTGAAGGCAAGTGCTTGAAAAGGAGAAGAAACAGGGCATCATCGAGGAGTTCAAGACCCACAACACCGACACGGGTTCACCGGAGGTCCAGGTAGCGATCCTGACCACCCGGATCAGGGACCTGACGGAACACCTGAAGGTCCATAAGAAGGACCACCACTCCCAGAGGGGTCTCCTCAAGATGGTAGGGCGCAGGAGAAGGCTCCTGCAGTACCTCAGGAACAAGGATTTCGGACGTTACAGCGATCTCATCCAGAAGCTCGGCCTGAGGCACTGATCGCATCACCCCTGGAAGACCGAAAGGCGGGACCTGGTATGTTCTGGGACGAGGGCAGTTTTTGCCCTCGTCCTTTTTTGTCCGCTTGTGTTATCCTTTAACGGGAAAAAAGACGGGAAAAATAAGAGGAGGAAACAGAATTATGGCGGAAAGATACATTATTGAAGTCGGGGGGCGTCCCCTGACCTTCGAAACGGGAAAGCTTGCTAAACAGGCAAACGGTTCCGTCCAGGTCACAATGGGGGAGACATCGATCCTAGTGACGGCGTGCATTGCTGACAAGGCGAGGGAAGGACTGGACTTTTTACCCTTGCTTGTGGATTACGAAGAAAGGTTCTATTCGGCCGGCAAGATCCCCGGAGGCTTCATAAAGAGGGAGGGGAGACCCTCCGAGACGGCTACACTGACGGCCAGGATAATAGACCGCTCGATAAGGTCGCTCTTCCCGGGGCACATTCGCAACGACATCCATGTCGTTGCAACCACCCTTTCAGTGGACCAGTCGAACCCGCCGAACATAGTGGCCATCAACGGTGCTTCTGCGGCGCTCATGCTCTCGGGGATACCATGGGGAGGGCCTGTGGGAGCAGTAAGGATAGGTCTTGTTGGTGACGAGCTTATTGTCAATCCTACGGAAGACATAATGAAAGAGAGCACCCTTGACCTTGTCGTAAGTGGACATGCCGGTGGTATAACCATGGTCGAGGCTGGCGCCCGGGAGATCCCGGAGCAGTTAATGGTCGATGCCCTTGATCTGGCCCAGCGGGAGATAACCGCCATAACGGAAAAGATCGGGGAGATGGCCAAGGCTTTCGGTAAACCCGTAATGGAACTACCGGAACCGCCATCGTTTCCCGAGATCGATGACTGGATCAGCAAGGAACTCTACGGAGATATCCACCAGGCCGTGCAGATTCACGACAAGAAGCCGCGGGGAGAGGCCATCGACTCCGCCACTCGGAATGCCCTGGATAACCTGCTTGAGAAGTACCCCGAATCGGAGTCGTACATCAAGTCCGCCGTTGAGGATACTGTCAAGAAGGCCATGAGGTCCCTCATCGTCGAAGAGAGCAAAAGGGCAGACGGAAGGGCCATGGATGAGGTAAGGCCCATTACATGTGAAGTGGGTGTCCTCCCAAGGGTACACGGTTCAGCGCTCTTTACCAGGGGTGAGACCCAGGCGCTGGTCACGACCACCCTCGGAATGGTAGGGGAGGACGACCAGCTCGTGGACGGCCTCAAGCACGACGAGCCGTCGAAACGCTTTATGCTCCACTACAACTTCCCTCCATTCTCGGTCGGAGAAGTCAGACCCATGAGGGGTCCCGGGCGCAGGGAGATAGGGCACGGGGCACTGGCAGAGAGGGCCGTAAGGGTCCTTCTCCCCGGAGAAGAGGAATTTCCCTATGCGGTAAGGGTGGTATCGGACATCCTTGAATCCAACGGCTCCAGCTCCATGGCCTCGGTCTGCGGTGCCAGCCTCTCTCTAATGGATGCGGGAGTGCCGATAAGGAAGCCCGTTGCCGGCGTCGCCATGGGCCTCATAAAGGAAGGGGAAAAGGTGGCGATCCTCACCGACATCCAGGGGCTGGAGGATCATTACGGTGATATGGACTTCAAGGTCACGGGAACCAGGGAAGGCATCACGGCCCTCCAGATGGACAACAAGGCCGGCGGCATAACCAGGAGCATCCTGGAAAAGGCCCTCGATCAGGCAAGGAGGGGCAGGCTTTTCATCCTGGAAAAGATGGAGAGCGCCATAACAGAACCCCGCGATAACGTCTCCGCCTATGCTCCGAGGATATACACCATTACGGTCCCACTGGACAAGATCAGGGATATTATCGGCCCGGGCGGCAAGATGATCAGGAACATAGTCGCCCAGACGGGCGTCAAGGTCGACGTGGAGGACGACGGAAGGGTTTTCGTGGCCTCTCCGACGACGGAGGCTGCAGAGAAGGCCCTAGGCATGATCAACGATCTCATCAGGGAAGTGGCTGCGGGAGAGGTCTTCTCAGGCAAGGTGACCAGGCTGATGGCCTTCGGCGCCTTCGTGGAGGTCCTTCCAGGCAAGGAGGGGCTCCTGCACGTGAGCGAGATCAGCACCACTCATGTGGGCAAGGTCGACGATGTCTTCAGTCCCGGTGACTCGGTCCTGGTGATGGTCAAGGAGATCGACGACATGGGGAGGATCAACCTCTCCAGGAGAAGAGCCCTTGAAAAGAAGAGCGAGCCCGAAATGGCCGAAAGGTTCGCCGACGCCTTCGTTCTGGAGGATGCCAGGGAGGAGAGGATCAAGGCTCTGCCCCCGTCAAATGACCGTGACAGGAACCAGAGGGGAGGAGCCCCGAGACCTGGAGGGAGACCGGGTGGGGACAGGCCTTCCGGTGACAGAAGATCCCACAGCGGGCCGCCCCGCAGGAGCGGTTCCGGGGACAGGAACAGGGACAGGTAGCCATGGCGGGGATGGTCAGGCTCGGCATCTTTCGCGACGATGAAGATATTGCCCTGCCGGTCTACGCCACGCCCTTCTCGTCGGGGGTCGATCTCAGATCCAACGAAAGAGTTACCATCCCAGCCGGGGGAAGATCGGCCGTGAGGACAGGGATCCGGCTCGAGATACCCGAAGGGTACGAGTGCCAGGTGAGGCCTCGGAGCGGCCTGGCCCTGAATCACGGCGTGACCGTTCTGAACGCACCGGGGACGATCGATGCCGACTACAGGGGTGAAGTGAGAGTTATTCTTGTCAACCTGGGCGAAAGTCCATTCGAGATAGAGAAGGGGGACCGGATCGCCCAGTTGATCCTCGCCTCTGTAAGCAGGATCGAATGGGAGGAGACTGACTCCCTGAGCGAGACGGACCGGGGCAGCGGCGGTTTCGGAAGCACAGGAAGGTAGGATCTCAAAGAGAGGCATTAAAATGTTACAGGGGGCCGTCCCGATGGATGGCCCCCTGTCCTTGCTCTAGCACTTGTTTCCCAGGACTACTTCTTCTCCTCGGCTTTCATGGTCCTGTAGACGCACCAGCCGGTGCCGCCGAAGACAAGGGCCATTATGACTATCATGTTGAACTGCCAACCCATTGAAATCCCTCCCTGTAAGTCGTCTTGCTCAAACAGAAACCGGTAGCGGGACTGGGAGCCGTTCTATTCGGTGGCCTCGAACTTAACCGTCGACTTGTCGGCCAGCCAGTTGTTGGTTACCAGGGCGAGCACGATCAAGATCGCCCACTGGTAGACCATGGTGCCCACAGTGAAGGTGTACTCCGAGATTGGGAGCCACTTCATGTAGGTGTCGGGGTACCAGCTTGCGGCCTGCGCGATCCACCACCAGAAGATGATCACGAACCACACCGGGAAGAGGTAGATCAGCCTCCACATCCATGGAGCATTAAGGTCGGAATCGGGAGCGATGTACTCGTCCCAGATCTTGTTGACGCCTATCTTCATGGCTGCGATCGAGAAGATCAGACCGCTCAGGAGAAGACCTACGCCCCAGACCCAATCCTGGTTGTCCAGGAAGGAGATGCTCCAGGCTGACGGCAGGCCAAGAACAAGGATGCCGATGCCTGCGGCCACGGCGGCCTTTTTGCGCGCCCATCCAGCATCCATAAGGAGACGGAGGCCAAGTTCGACCATGGAGAGCAGCGAGCTGAAGCCTGCAAAGATAAGGGCCAGGAAGAAGATGGAGGCGAAGATGACCCCTCCAGGCATTACAGTGAACAGGCTCGTCAGGTGGATGAATGCAAGCCCGGTGTTTCCGCTTGCCACCGCTGCCATTGGATCTGGCGAAAGGGCGAAGATGGTGGGGATGATGGCCAGTCCGGCCAGGAAGCCGGCCATGGTGTCGGCGAAGCAGACCGTGGTGGCGTTAAGTGCAATGTCCTCTCGCTTCTTGGTGTAGACGAAGTAGGTGAGCATGAGCCCCCAGCCCGCCCCTGTTGACCATGCGACCTGGGTGAAGGCCTCGAGCCAGACGCGGCCCTTCATGAGGTCGGCCCACTTGGGTTCAAAGAAGAACCTCAGACCTTCGGTGGATCCGGGGAGCATGTTAGCCCTGATGGCCAGGAC
>LGGV01000048.1 GCA_001509095.1 Synergistales bacterium 58_81
GCCCCGTCTCCGGATGCGAAGAGGCCCGGAACGCTGGTCATAAGGTCCTGGTCGAGGGCGAGCTTCAGGCTGTAGAACTTGACCTCCACGCCGTACAGGAGGGTGTGCTTGCCGTTGATCCCCGGCATGATCACATCCAGGGCCTGGATCATCTCCAGTATTCCCTTTAGGTGCCTGTAGGGGAGCACAAAGGACAGGTCGCCCGGCTCGGCAGTCTTCAGCGTTGGTTCCACCAGCCCCCTGGCTATCCGGCTCGGCGTTGAACGCCTGCCGTGCTTGAGGTCTCCCAGGCGCTGCACCAGCACTCCGCCTCCGAGCATATTGGCAAGCCTGGCGATGTGGCTTCCATAGCCGTTGGGGTCCTTGAAAGGTTCGGTGAAGTCGGTGGAGACGAGGATGGCGAAGTTGGTGTTGCCCGTCCGTCCGTTGCCGTCGCGGTTGCTGTGCCCGTTGACGGTGAGGATATCGTGCTGCTCCAGGTACTCGGTGGTCACCTCACCGTGGGGACACATACAGAAGGTCCTGACCTGGTCGTCGAAGGTCGGGGTGTCGAGGATCGCCTTGACCTCGTAGAACTGGTCCGTGACGGCTTCGGCTATCCCTGCGGGTATCTCGACACGCACTCCGATATCCACAGGAAGGGACTGTATCCTAAGGCCCAGGGCGCTGACGGTCTTCTCCATCCAGAAGGAGCCCTCCCGACCCGGGGCGAGCAGAACCGCTTCGGCCTCTATGACCGTCCCGTCGGCAAGCCTGACCCCCGATGCCCTTCCGTCCCGTATTACGACAGAGTCGACCACGGTCTCCATCATGACGTCACAGGATCCGGATATCTCCAGGTACATGCTCTGAAGGATCTCCTTGGACCGGTCCGTACCCATGTGCCTTATGGAGGCAGGGATGATCCTCAAACCCGCGGTGCTTGCCCTGATGGCTACGTCCCTTGCAAAACCGGGGTCTGGTGAAAAGACCTCCCTGCTGGCGCCGTGGCTCACAAAGGTTGCGTCCACGGAATCTATCAGCTCCATCAGCTCTCTGCGCCCGATGTACTGCTCGAGATTCCCGCCGAACTCGGGTGTAAGGGTAAGTTTGCCGTCGCTGTAGGAGCCCGCTCCCCCCCAGCCACAGATAACGTTGCAGGGCTTGCAGTGGACACAAAAACTGCTTATGCCCTCCTTGAGGGGGCAGCTTCGGTCGCTTATCTCCTTGCCCTTGTCTATGATGGCGACCCTCCCGCCGCCGGCTGCGAGCTCCCGGGCCGCAAAGAGCCCTGAAGGTCCGGCCCCGACAATGACCACATCGTATTTCATGATCTCACCCCTGCTCAGTAGACCTTCGTGATCGCAGGACAATTATAACCCACCCCGGCCTTCGGCCTTGGGGCCGGATTTTGTTAGAATGAACAGGTATCGGTTCAGATAGCGATCTCGAAGGGAGTGATACCCATGAAGGCCATAGTGATGAACTCCACCGGAACGTCTGAGGTGCTCTCCTTCGGGGAGCATCCTTTACCCGAACCGGCGCCTGGGGAGGCCCTGGTCAGGCTGGAATTCGCTGCGGTGAACCACCTGGACATATGGGTCAGGATAGGCAACGTACCCGTGAGACTTCCCATCATCCCCGGCTCCGAGGGAGCCGGCGTGGTCGAGGCCACAGGACAAGGAGCAGAGGGCTTCTCACCGGGCCGGGAGGTAGTGGTCACCCCCTGGATCTACCCCGAGGGTCACGACCACCAGCCTCTTAACGCCTACGCAAGGGTGCTGGGGGTTGCAAGGGACGGCTGTTACGCCCGGTATGCATCGGTTCCGGCTTCCTGCCTCAGACCTGTCCCGCCGGGTCTTTCACTGGAGGAGGCAGCAGGATTCACGCTGGTGGGGGCCACAGCCTACCACATGACCGTAACGCGCGGAGGACTGAAGCCCGGAGAAAGGGTCTTCGTGATGGGGGCCACGGGAGGCGTGGGAATAGCGGCGATCCGGATCGCCAGGGCATCAGGGGCGGTGGTCTTCGCCGCGACCCGCGACCCTGAAAAGCGGGAACGCCTCAGGGAAGTAGGCGCCCACGAGGTCTTCGATACGGCAGGGGACTACCCTGCCCAGGTCAGGGAGGCGACGGGAGGCATAGGGGTGGACCTGGTGGTCGAGACGGTGGGCAAAGCCACCTGGGACAGGAGCCTGTCGCTGCTGCGTCCGGGCGGGAGGCTCGCCTTCTGCGGCTCCACCTCGGGTTCGGACTATACCATCAACCTTCAAAGGATCTACAGGAACGAAATATCCCTTCTGGGATGCTATGGCGCCACCCCGGAGGAGACGGGGCTTCTTTTCGAACTGGCCGCAACCGGGGGCCTGAGGCCGGTCATTGACAGCATATTCCCCCTTGAGGAGGCCCGTGAAGCCCACGAAAGAATGGAGCGGAGCGAACATTTCGGAAAGATCCTTCTTGGAATGGAGAACTGAAGAGATGACATTCAATATGAACAGCAGATCAGCAAGAACGAGCCAGCCTGTTATGGATGTGATCGCCCGGAGGTGGAGCCCCAAGGCCTTCAGACCGGAAGTCCCTGGCAAGGGGGAGCTTATATCCATGTTCGAGGCTGCCAGATGGGCCCCGTCGTGCTTCAACAACCAGCCCTGGAGGTTCCTGGTGACCACCAGAAACGACCCGGAGGCCTTTTCCGGGGCCCTGGCCTGCCTGACAGAAAAGAACGCATCCTGGGCTGCCAATGCCCCGCTGCTTGCCTTCCAGGTAATGAGGGAGACCTTCGAATACAACGAGAAGCCCAACCCGTGGTCGGGCTTCGACTGCGGTCTGGCCATGGCCCAGCTGATACTTCAGGCCGAGTCCATGGGGTGGTCGGTCCACGTCATGGCGGGATTCAGCCGCGACAGGGTCCGGGAGACTTTCGGAGTGCCCGAGGGGTTCAAACCCCTCGTTGCCTTCGTCATAGGCAGAGAGGGGGATCCCGACACCCTGCCGCCCCACTTCAGGGAGGAGGAGACAGCCACGAGGGAGAGGAAGGAACTGTTCAGAGCCGGGACCAGAGGAATTCACTTGGAGGAGGGGTAGCCACTCATCACTAATGATCATTCAAAAGTGGCTATCCTCGCTTTCTTTTAGAGACACCAAGGGACCCTCCCACTTGACAGCACTGATATCGACCTCCTTAAACCAGTTGCCTGCTGAAAAGGTTGCCATTTGACAGTTAAACGGATCCTTTCCGGATTGACGGACCCGACGGGTTGGCATATATTCTGATTACTCATTTATGATGAATGAAGGGGTTGGATCCTTTGGAGAAGATCCGGGTGGCAGCAGTCGGCTACGGACATATTGCAAGAGAGGCAGTCAAGGCAGTCAAGTCAGCCCAGGACATGGAAATGACCGGGATCGTAATACGGGACCCCGGAAGGGTGGACGAGATCTCCCGCGAGAGCGGCCTTCCCGTTGCCCTTGATCCCTGCGAACTTGAGAAGTTTGACGTGGCCATCCTCGCTATAGCGAGCCGGGCCGTCCCGGAAGTGGCTTCCTCCTACCTGGAGAGAGGTATCTGCACCGTGGACTGTTTCGACATTCACGGCGATGCCCTGATGCTTCTCAGGGAGAGACTTCACCGATCGGCACTGAAAGGGAACTCGGCGGCGCTTACAGGGGCCGGATGGGACCCCGGGACGGATTCCATCTTCCGTGGGGTCTTCGAGGTCATCGCCCCCCGGGGGATCACCTACACGAGCTTCGGCCCCGGCGTCAGCATGGGGCACACCGTTGCCGCAAAACAGATCCCGGGGGTCAGGGAAGCCCTCTCCCTTACGCTGCCTGCCGGACAGGGCAAGCACCGGAGAGCGGTCTACGTGGAGCTTGCCGAGGGAGCCTCCCTTGAAGATGTCCGAAAGGCGATCATCTGCGACAGCTACTTCTGCCACGACGAGACCACAGTGGAAGAGGTCGGGGACGTAAAGAGCATGGTCGACCTGGGCCACGGCGTAAGAATGGAGCGAAAGGGGGCCTCGGCATGCGCCGACAACCAGCGCATGACCCTTGAGATGTGCCTAACCAACCCGAACGCAACCGCCCAGGTGATGGTCTCCTCCGCACGTGGGATAGTACGCCAGCTTCCCGGATGCTACACCATGCTGGAGATACCCGTCGCGGACTTTCTCCCCGGCGACAGGGAGGCCAATATCAGGCGTCTTGTATAAAGGTGGAAAGAAAAAAGAGAAAGAGAGGATGTTTTTTAATGAACGCAGCCCGCGCCCTTCTTGAGATGCTTCACCGCTACAAGGTGGAATACGTTTTCGGCCTGCCGGGCGAGACCACCCTGGGCCTTTACGACGAATGGAAGAGGTTCGAAGGGGTGACCCATGTCATGGCCCGCGATGAACGCCACGCCGTATTCATGGCCGACGGCTACGCCCGCACAAGCGGACGCCCGGGCGTCTGCGAGGGACCCAGCGTAGGGGCCACCCATATGGTCCCCGGCGTAGTCGAGGCAGTGAAGTCCTGCATTCCATTGATAGTCATGACCTCCGACATCCCCCTCGGCATGGAGAAGCACAACATGCTTACCGGGTTCGACCAGACATCGTTGTTCTCTCCCTTCGTGAAGGAAAGCCTTACTGCCCACAGGGGCGAAGAGGTACCCTTCCTGGTCAGAAGGGCTTTCAGGGTGGCCACATCGGGATGCCCCGGCCCGGTGCACCTGAGGCTGCCCATGGATGTGCTGGCCCAGGAGGCGGGGCAGCCCCTCCCTCCGGCTCAGGAGCGTTTCAGCGTCTGTCCCGGGACAAGGACGATCCCGGGGAGGGATGAGGCAGAA
This sequence comes from Synergistales bacterium 58_81, assembly GCA_001509095.1. Lineage (GTDB taxonomy): Bacteria > Synergistota > Synergistia > Synergistales > Thermovirgaceae > 58-81. The sequence goes on from LGGV01000048.1 coordinate 4,814, forward strand.
GAGGCGGCAAGGACCCTTTCATCCTGCAGGAAGGGGGTCATGGTCTGCGGCCAGGGGGTGCTCACCTCCAGGGGCTGGGATGAGGTTGAGAGGGTCGCTGGAAGGTTCGGCCTCGCAACCGGAACGACCATCAACGGCAAGGGGAGCATTTCGGAGCTCCACCCGCTTTCCATCGGCGTGATCGGCTCCAGGGGGAGCACGGAATTCTCCAACTCCTTCATCGAGGAAGCGGACCTTGTCTTCTACGTGGGATGCAGCACCGATTCGGTGGGAACCGACGGATGGAAGCTCCCGAAAGAGACGGGTATGGTCCGTTTCATCCACTTGAACATCTCCGAAGGGGAGCTTGGCAACTCCTTCGGTGACGGTTTGCTGCTCCATGGTGACGTCAAGAGCACGCTGCAGGCTATCCTGGAGGCCGCCGATGATCTTGGCCTGCCGAAAAAAGAGGGGCTGGAAGAAGTCATCCGTCAAAGACGGCTTGATGCGGAGCCTTCTGTCCCTTCCGGAGACCGTCTCGATCCCAGACTGGCCACTGAAATGATCACCGGGGCAATGCCCGAGGGTTCGGTGATAGTGGCCGACCCGGGAATGAGCGCCGTCTACCCCGCAGCCTTTTACAAGCTCCCCGAAGCGGGTCGCTTCTTTGTAACCAACTACGCCATGGGAGCACTGGGTTACGGACTTCCCGCAGCGATCGGGGCCACCTATGCTGTGGAGTGCGATCTGCCGGTGCTGAACTTCATCGGCGACGGCAGCTTCGGCTTCACTTCGGGAGAGCTCGAGACGGCCGCGAGACTCGAAAGGAACCTCAAGGTGATCCTTTTCAACAACGGCGGGTTCGGATGGATAAGGGCCACCAACCTTTTCAGCTTCGGTCCCCCTCATTTCGCCACCGACTTCACCCGGGTCGATTACGTTTCCCTTGCGAAAAGTTACGGACTGGTAGCCTTCAGAGCCTCTTCGGAGGACGAGCTCGGCGTAGCCCTTCCCGGACTCTTCGCCCATAAGGGGCCCGCCCTGCTGGAGCTGGCGGTATCCCCGGAAGACGAGTGCGTCCCCCCCGTACCGGAGTGGGGGATCAGGTCCCGACAGGAAGGCCTGGAGTGCCATTATTGGGGGTAAGAGGGGGTAAGAAACAAGGCGGCAGGTTACAGGGAGCAGGCGACAGGAAAAGCTTAAGAGCGTTGGACGTGGGACAAAAGGATCAGAAGCGTCAACAGTGAACGGGAGGGGCGGAAAAGCCGTAAATCGTGGATCGTGGACCGTGAATCGATAGTTTAAATACAGATTCCTCACCCGCCGGCTGGCGGGTTCGGAATGACGATCTTGAGCGGTTCCCGAGTCATGCGGTTCACGGCTCTAAATTTACGGTTCACGCATTTCTGTCCACGACCCACGATCCACGAGTTACTGGTAACGGTTGTCCTTTCCCGGCTGATGGCAGAATTCCACTCCCTCCGTGCCGGCCATGAAGTTCCGGATCTGATCCAGGGTCTTAAGCTTCTCGTCGTTCATGTCGATCACCATGCTCATGTCTCCATGATCGACCAAAACCGCTTCTTCAGACTCATACCCGGAGGAGCCCCTTGGCGCGGGCTCCATAAGGGAGGAGCTTGCAAGGAACGGCATGGACCTCAGCGAGGCCTCCGTAGGTCGCCTGCTCCGTGGCCTGGACAGACGGGGCTTCACCACCAGGGTAGGCTTCCAGGGACGGCTTCTCACACCCGCCGGGGAGGAACGTCTTTCGAACCTCCAGTCGGAAAGGGAGCAGATCGTATCCACGGGGGCCTTCCTTGAGGCCGTGAGGTCCCGCGAGAAGGAGATGCTGCTGGAGATCCTGGTGGCCAGAAGGGCCATCGAAAGGGAGATGGCGGCCCTTGCCGCCGGGTTGAGGACCGAAAAGGACCTGGCCGCGCTAAGGAAGATCCTGGACAGGCAGAACGCACTGCTTGCCAGGGGAGAGCCCATGGCATCGACGGACCCTGAGTTCCACGAGGAGGTGGCCCGCATCTCGGGCAACAAGGTCCTGCAGTCGGCCATAGAGATCATCCGCAGAAGCGGCGAGGGAGCCTCTTTCTTCGAATACATCAGGACCAAGGTCGGCAGCCAGGTCGGGGCAGACCACGAGGCCGTCTACGAAGCCATTGTAGACGGGGATCCCGAAGCGGCCTCTGCCGCCATGACGAGACACATCGACAACGTCATAAAGGACGTGCGCACCTACTGGAAGGACCATGTCAGGAGCCTTCCGGCAAAGGGGAAGAGAAAGGGACAATGACCGGACATTCCGGAACGGGGAGGGAGCACCCCGGGAAGGACAGGGAGGTGGGCGAGGGAGAAGGAGTGACCCCAGAGACAGGAAGACCGCTTGAAGACCCCCCGGGAAGGTCTTTCCGGGGGACCGTAAAGATCTGCCGAGGAGGTAAACATGAGATGAGAAGGATCGTAGCACTACTGGTAGCGCTTCTTCTGCTTGTCCTTGCCGGTTCGGCCTTCGCCGCCGACATCATAAAGATCGGCCACACCGTATCCCTCACAGGGGGTGCCTCCATGTGGGGGCAGTCCGAAGCCCGGGCCCTTGACATGCTCTTAAAGAAGATCAACGAGAGCGGCGGGGTCCTCGGTAAGAAGATCGAGTTTATCCGCTACGATAACCGGAATGACGCTGTCGAATCGGTCAATGTCGCAAGGAGGCTGGTCTCCGACGGAGTAGTGGCCGTCATAGGGCCAGCCCAGAGCGGCAACTCCATCGCCACCGCCCCGGTGCTCGAAAAGGCCAGGATCCCCATGGTGGTGACCACGGCAACCAACCCCTACGTAACTATCGACCAGAAGACCGGAAAGGTAAGACCCTTCGCCTTCCGCCCCTGCTTCATAGACCCCTTCCAGGGTACCGTCGCGGCCCGCTTCGCCATTACCGACCTGGGGGCGAAGAAGGGTGCCATCCTCTATGATGTAGGCTCCGACTACGGCCAGTGGCTGGCAAAATACTTTGAGGAGGCCTTCACCGATAAGGGCGGCACGATCGTGGCCAAGGAGGCCTTCCGCACCGACGAACTCGACTATCGTGCCCAACTCGGGAAGATCAAGGACCTTGCCCCCGATGTGATCTTCATCCCCACTAGCCAGAAAGAGGCAGCGATGGCCGCAAAACAGGCCAGGGACATAGGGATAACGGCAACGCTTCTAGGGACCGACAACTGGGGGAGCCCCGACCTCATCGAACTGGGGGGGAGCGCCATTGACGGGGGCTACTTCGTCAACCTGACGGATCTGGCCGACCCGGATATCCAGGACTTCGTCGCCGAATACAAAGCAGCCTTCGGCGAGGATCCTGTTCTACCCAACCCGGTCATGGCACAGGACGCGCTGATCATGATCGTGGAGGCCCTAAAGACGGCAGGGACCACCGACGGGGACAAGCTTGCCGAAGCCCTCGCGAACCTGAGCGGCATCAAGGTCACCAGCGGGGTCCTGACGATCAGCCCAGAGGATCACAATCCTCTGGACAAGCCGGCGGTCATTCAGCAGGTCGATGTGGCCAACAAGACCTTCAAGTTCGTAAAGAAGTACGTCTCTGTGGACTAGTTCGAAGACAGGCAAAACCTCCCCCGGGAGACCTCCTTGCGGAGATCTCCCGGGGGGTTGGGACCTGCCGGGAACGGGGTCGCACCTGTCGCCCCGACGCCCCCAAAGGATGTGTGAAAGGGAGTGTTCCTTCAAACACTTATCACGGGTCTGTCCATCGGCGGGATATACGCCCTGATGGCGGTGGGATATTCGCTGGTGTTCAGCGTGCTCAACTTCAGCAACTTTGCCCACGGCGCGGTGATAATGCTGGGCGCCTACGTGGGCCTCGCTCTGGCGACGAAATTGAACTTCGGCTTCGGACTTGTCCTGGCGGGGAGCGTCGCAGGGGCGGGGATCATCGCCGTCCTGAACGAAAAGCTGGCCTACTCCAGCCTCAGGAGGCGCAAGGCGCCGTCGCTGTACCTGATGATCAGCGCCATGGGGTGCGCCGTCTTCCTGGAGAACCTGGTCTACGCGACCATAGGCTCTCGCTTCTACGCCTTTCCGGAGTTCTTCGGGAGGCAGGTGGTCACCATCTTCGGGAGCAGCGTCAGCCTCCTCGACGTCGGAGCCTTCATCTTCGCCCTGATCGCGATCCTCGGTCTTCATCTTTTCATAAACAGGACCCGGACGGGTACAGCGATCCGCGCCGGGGTATGCGACATGACCATGTGCTCCCTGATGGGGGTGGACCTTAACAGGCTCATCGCCATCGTCTTCCTCCTGGCCGGAGCCTTTGCCGGTGTGGCGGGGGTGTTCCTGGGGATCAAGTATCTTGTCTACCCCACTATGGGGTGGGTTACCAACAAGGCCTACATCGCCGCCGTCATCGGAGGGTTGGGGAGCCTCCCCGGCGCTCTGGCGGGCGGGCTCATACTGGGGGTAGTGGAGACCTTCGTCTCCACCTACATCTCAAGCGTTCTGAGGGACGTCTTCAGCTTCACCCTGCTTATTGCCTTCCTGGTCTGGAGGCCCAACGGCCTGATGGGGATCGACAGCGAGGAGAAGGTCTAGCCATGGACTACATACTCTCCATCGTGATCCTGGCCTGCATAAACATGATAGCCGTGCTGGGCCTCTCCATTTTCACGGGCTTCACCGGTCTCTTCTCCCTCGGTCACGCCGCCTTTGTGGGCGTGGGGGCCTATACTTCAGCCATCCTGACCTACTACTACAGCGTACCCTTCCCTCTGGCCTTGGCCGCTGGGGCGGCTGCTGCGGGGGCAGTGAGTCTGGTTATAGGCATCCCCACCCTTCGGGCCAAGCTGAGGAGCGACTACTTCGCCATTGCCATACTCGGCTTCGGAGAGGCTCTGAGGGTTATCCTCGAGAATCTGGAAATCACCAACGGGGCGAGGGGGCTTCCGGGGATAGACAGCTTCACGACCCTGCCCGTGGTCCTCCTTTGCCTGGCCGCGGGGGTACTGGTGGCCCGCAACTTCCTGAGGTCCCGCTGGGGAGTGGCGTGCATCGCGATCCGGGAGGACCCCATAGCGGCAGAGATGGCCGGTGTACGCCTCTTCCAGACCCGCCTGCTGTCACTGGTGGTCAGCGCCGTCTACTGCGGCCTCTCAGGAGGTCTCCTGGCCCACTTCCTTTCATTCATACAGCCTGTGATGTTCACGCTGCTCCAGTCGACGCAGCTTCTGGCTGCGGTGATAGCCGGAGGGATGGGGAGCATCACGGGCCCGCTGATAGCCTCCTTCGTCTTCATAGCCCTGCCTGAGGCCCTCAGGGTCGCCCAGATGTGGCGACTGGTGGCCTACGGGTTGCTGCTGGTGCTGATCATGGTCTACCGCCCCCAGGGCCTCATGGGATACTCCGAGCTCTCTTCGCTCTGGAGGAGAAAGGTACCCGAACCGGGGAGGAGACAGCCATGAACGTCTCAACGGGAAAGTTCTTCTCGGCCAGGGACCTGACCAAGCACTTCGACGGCATAAGGGCCGTGGACTCCTTCTCCTTCGATGTTGCCGAGGGGAGCATAACAGGCATCATTGGTCCCAACGGTGCGGGTAAGACAACGGTCTTCAACGTCGTAACGGGGATCTACCGCCCCACGTCGGGCAAGGTCCTTTTCAGGGGCGAGAACATAACCGGACTCAGGCCCGACAGGGTGGTCCGAAAAGGAATAGCAAGGACTTTCCAGAACATCCGCCTCTTCAACAGGAGGAGCTGCCTGGACAACGTCATCACCCCTCTCTTCCAGAGGGAGAGGTGCAGCTTCACGGGCTCACTGCTGGGGACCCCAGGGGCGCGCAGGCTGGAGAGGGCCCTCTATGAAAGGGCCTTCGAACTTCTCAGGGCCCTGGGGTTGGAGAGGTTCGCCTCAATGCAGGCCAGCAACCTCCCCTACGGGCTCCAGAGGAAACTGGAGATAGCCAGGGCGCTGGCGACGGAACCGACCCTCCTCCTGCTCGATGAACCGGCGGCCGGGATGAACCCCGAGGAGACCAGGAGTCTGGCCAACCTTATTGCGGAGGTCAGGGAGAAGTTCAGGGTGACCATACTGCTCATCGAACACCACATGGACCTGGTGATGAACATCTGCTCTCCCATAGTGGTCATGAACTTCGGGACTCTCCTTGCAAGGGGAACACCCGATGAGGTCAGGAGCAACCCCGACGTGGTCGCGGCCTACCTCGGAAAGGGGAAGGACCGGCGATGAACGCCCTTCTCGTTGAGGACCTGAACGTCCACTACGGCACGATCCACGCAGTCCAGGGGGTATCCTTCTCGGTGAACGAGGGGGAGATAGTCTCCATCGTGGGCTCCAACGGGGCGGGGAAGTCGACCATCATGTGGACCCTGGCAGGTGTCGTCCCTCCCTCCGGCGGAAGGGTCCTGATAAAGGGGAACCCCCTGCCCTCGAAACCCCACGAGATAGTGGCCAGGGGGCTTGCTCTGGTCCCCGAAAGGAGGAGGCTCTTCTCGGCCCTGACCGTAAGGGAGAACCTGATAATGGGCGCCTACAGGAGAAGGGACGAAGAGAGCGTCAAGGCCGAAATGGAGAGGTGTTTCCAGCTCTTCCCGATACTGAGGGAGAGGCTGGGCCAGCGCTCCGGCACCCTCTCCGGCGGAGAGCAGCAGATGCTTGCCATCTCCAGGGCCATCATGAGCGACCCGAAGATCCTGCTGCTGGACGAGCCCACCCTGGGCCTGGCCCCCCTGATAGTGGAGGCCGTCATGAACACCATAATCCGTATCAGGGATGAGGGTGTGACGGTGCTGATGGTGGAGCAGAACGCGACCCAGGCTCTGGAGATAAGCGACAGGGGGTACATCCTCGAGGCCGGGCTCTTCGTCAAGACCGGCCCAGGGCCGGAACTGGCCATGGACCCGGAGATCCGACGGGCCTACCTCGGAGGCTAGGTCGACAGGGGGCACCAGGTGATGGCGATGAGACCCGAATTTTCTGACAGGGCTTTCAAGGCACTCCGCATCATATGCCAGGCTTCAGAACCGATGGGAGCCGGATCGCTGGCCCGTTCAATGACGGAACGGGGAGACCCGGTCAGCATGGCCACCGCCGGCCGTATCCTGGGTGTGCTTGACCGGGAGGGCTATCTTGAGAAGAGGAGCAACAGGGGGAGGATCCTTTCTGCAAAGGGCAGGGAACATCTCGAGAGACTGGAGGCCCTCGGAAAGGGTGAAACCCTGGCCAGGGCCCTGTTGGAGGAGCTGAAGATGTACTCCCCCGGCGACCTCCTGGACATACTTGTCACGAGAAGGGCTATAGAGAGGGAGACGGCTCGCCTGGCAGCCATGAGGGCCACAACAGAGGACCTGGAGCAGATCAAGGCCTTTGCGGAGATACTCGACGGCGACCGTAGCCAGGTGCCAAGCATATCGGTCATCGACAGGCTTTTTCACGAGGCGATCGCC
>LGGV01000049.1 GCA_001509095.1 Synergistales bacterium 58_81
ACGAGAATGAGAAGGGATAACAAAAAAAGCGGGGGCAAAAGCCCCCGCAGCTTAGGGGAAAAAGTTTTGCAACCGCTACCACTTTAGCCCGGTGATGAAGATGTAGGCTATGGCAATAGGGGCAACTACTCGGCAAACCCAGAGCCACGCCGTGTAGAGACCGAAGGGTACCGTTCCGTTGTTCTCCACTTCCTGCTTCGCACCCTCGGTCCAGAACCATCCCACGAAGAGGGCTATAAAAAGACCGCCAAGGGGGAGCAGGACGTTGGAGGCGAGGAAGTCGGCGGAATCCAGAAAGTCTCTTCCTGCCAGTTTGGGGATTACGCCGGCGACTCCCATCGCCGAGGGGATCCCCATAAGGAAGATGACTATTCCCATGACCATCGAGGCCTTCTGGCGGCTCCACTTTATCTCGTCGATGAAGTAAGCGGAGACGACCTCGAGAAGGGAGATGGCCGACGTAAGGGCCGCCACGAAGAGGAGCACAAAGAATAGGGCGGACCATATGGCCCCTCCGGGCATCTGCCCGAAGACGTTGGGAAGGGTGATGAAGGTCAGCCCTGGGCCGGCACCGGGCTCGACGCCGAATGCGAAGACGGCGGGGAATATGACAAGGCCCGCCAGGAAGGCGACCAACGTGTCGAGGAAGCAGACCTGAATTGCAGCGCCGGGAAGGGTCTCCTTCTTGCCCAGGTAGCTGCCGTAGGTGATTATGCACCCCATCCCGAGGGAGAGTGAGAAGAAGGCCTGGCCGAGGGCGGCTCCGAGAGCACCGCCGGTTAGTTTGCTGAAGTCCGGCTTCAGGTAGAAGTTGATGCCCGCTCCAGCTCCGGGGAGCGTGATGGAACGGACGATGAGGACCAAAAGCAGCAGGAAGAGCGCAGGCATGAGTACCCTGCAGTACTTCTCAATGCCTCCGCCGATACCCTTGTAGACGATATAAATCGTGATCGCCATGAACAGTGCCTGCCAGGCTACGACCTGGGGCAAGTTGGTAACGAAAGCCCCGAATTCAGCCCCAGCGTCAGCCTGCATAAGGCCGGTGAAGGATTTCAACACGTAGGCCATTGTCCAGCCGGCGATGACCCCGTAGTAGGAGAGAATGATGAAGCCGGCTATAACCCCCATCCAGCCTACGATGGGCCACATGCCGCCCTTGATCTTTCTGAAGGATCCGACGGCGTTCAGCTGCGCGTTACGGCCGATGGCCATTTCAGCAAGCATTACGGAGAAGCCGATAACAAAGACAAGAACTACATAGACCAGAACAAAAGCTGCTCCCCCGTACTGACCCGTGATGTAAGGAAAGCGCCAGATGTTCCCCAGCCCGACGGCCGATCCTGCACAGGCCAGGATGAATCCCAACTTGGTACCCCACTGTTCGCGTTGCGTTCCGTTGCTCATGCTAACCCTCCTCTTGATACTGGGCTTTGACTGCAAGCAAATGATCCTTGAAGCTAAACGGAACTTCCCTTATCGGCGTTAACACCCCCTTCACTTTGCTTCATAATCTTGATGTAATTATAAAGCCGTCCAATTTTTTTGGCAATCAGCCCTGGAGTCCTTCGGGATGCAGAGAAAGAGCCGGGGAGCCAGGTAAATTTTGCGCATTATATTACAAATAGGGAAACAGTCAATCCGCAAGACAATTCCTGCAAGACAATTCATCCGCAAGACAATTCAGAAAAATCCTCCCATGCTAAACAAAAGTCAAATTAACTCCACCGCCTGTAGATCTCGGGTCTCCATGACGAGACCACCTTGTGTTCCCTTCTGGCTGAATCAACCCTGGAAAGATCAAGGACCACCCTCTGGAAGCGGGGCGCATCGTCCATATGGAGAATAACGTCTCCAAAGGGGTCCACTACCAGGCTCTGGCCTCCGAAGGATGAGTTCCTGCCCCTGTCGCACCTGTTGACTCCCACCACGAAGACCTGGTTCTCGATGGCCCTGGAGACCAGGAGAGCTCTCCAGAACCTGATATACTCTGTCTTCCATGCGCCGGGCACAAAGAGGATCCTCGCCCCTCCCGATGAAAGACGCCTTGCCAGTTCGGGAAACTCCACGTCGAAGCAGATCAGGACCCCGCAAGGGACCTCCCCCAGATTGAAGCGGCCTGGGGAGACGCCGGGGGAGAGAATATTGGGTTCATCCAGACCTGGGTAGAGGTGGACTTTGTCGTATCGAAAGGAGACCTCTCCGTCGGGTGAAAAGACGAGGCACCTGTTCCTTGGCCCGGCCTCGGTCGATATGGCCATGCTGCCGGCTATGATCCATGTCTCGTTCCTGAAGGCAGCATTCGCGATCGATCCTACAAGGGGGTTATCTTCGGAGATAAGGACATGGGGACCCAAAAGGGGGAATGCAACGTTCCAGAGCTCCGGAAGGACCAGCACATCGCATCCGGCCCTGGCAGCGTCACGGATCTGACCGAGAACGTATCTGGCGTTTTTGGCCGCATCATCGCGGATCACTTCAAGCTGAAGGATGCCAACCCTGGGATTATCCATCCCCCACCTCCACGCTGTTAGACTACATCTTGAGGCCCGAACGGACAAGTTCAATGATAAACTTGAAGGGTTCAGGTACAGGGAGCCCTTCATGGCTGTCTTTAAAGGAGTGGTATGACAATGTGTCTGGCGGTTCCGCACAGGATAATCGCATTGAGAGCCGCGAACAGGGCCTTGGCCCTTGCGGGGGCGGTGGAGACCGAGATAAGGACCGATCTTGTCCCCGGCCTCAAGGAGGGTGATCTGGTGCTGGTCCATGCCGGTTTCGCTATCGAGAGGCTCCTTCCTGAAGAGGGCGAGGAGCTTGAAAGACTGTGGGAAGAGGTAAGGGAGCTTGCAGGTCCGCAGACCCGATGACAGGAGAGAGCGCATTCGGGTCCTTTCTGAAGCCCTCATGGGGCTGGCTGACCGACCTGTCAAGGTAATGGAGGTATGCGGAACCCATACCGTATCAATTTTCAGGCAGGGATTAAGGGCCCTGTTGCCCCCCACCGTGGAACTGGTGTCGGGACCGGGCTGCCCGGTCTGCGTCACTTCACAGGGCGAGATCGATGCGGCCGTTGCCCTGGCCCGACTCAAAGAGACGACCGTAGCGACTTACGGGGACATGATCAGGGTCCCCGGAAGCGGGACAACCCTGGAGGAAGAGAGGTCCAGAGGGGCGGACGTAAGGGTAGTTACATCGGCCGATCAGGCTCTTTCAATGGCAAGGAGCGACAGGAATCGCAACGTCGTCTTCGTGGCCGTCGGGTTTGAGACGACAGCCCCTGCCACGGCAGCGATCGTGATCGATGCCTGGCGTGAGGGCCTGGACAATTTCATGGTGCTCAACCTGCACAAATCGGTTCCGCCGGCCCTTGAAGCGCTTGCATCGGACCCTGAGGTGAAACTCGACGCCCTGCTCCTCCCGGGACACGTGAGCGTGATCACGGGGATGGAACCCTACCGGTTCCTCCCCGAGAAGTACGGTATCGCCTGTGCCGTGGCGGGGTTCGATGCCGAGGATATCATGCTGGCCCTGGTCGAGGTGATAAAACAGGTCCGGGAACAGAAGCCCCGTGTTGCATCGCTTTACGGCCGTGCTGTAAGGCCCCTCGGGAACGCCGAGGCAAGAAACGCAATGGAGAGGGTCCTAACTCTGAAAGATGCCTCCTGGAGGGGGCTGGGGGTCATACCATCCTCGGGGTATTCTCTAAGGGAGGAGTTCTCGCGCTTCGATGCCCTTGACAGACTGGGGATAACCGTTAGTTCAACCCCGCCCCCGAAAGGCTGCATGTGTGGGGATGTCCTCAAGGGGCTCATCGATCCTCCATCCTGCGGGCTCTTCGGAGCTTATTGCACACCCGCTCACCCGGTAGGCCCCTGCATGGTATCTACCGAGGGCAGCTGCGCGGCCTTTTACCGTTTCCTTAGAGGGAGGAGAACAGACTGGGAACACTGACCATAGGACACGGGGCAGGCGGAAGCCTGACCCAGGAGCTCATATCGCTGATAACGGGGCATTTTGATCCAAACCCAAGGGCTGACGGCGAGGACTGCGCGATCCTCCCAGGGGGTATCGCTGTGACGATCGACGGGTACACCGTATCCCCCCTCTCCTTCAACGGCGGGGACATAGGGAAACTCTCGGTCTGCGGGAGCGCCAATGACCTGTCGGTAAGGGGTGCAAGACCTCAATACCTGGCTCTGGGAGTTATCGCCGAAGAGGGCCTCCCGATCAGGGAACTGATGACCTACATGGAGAGCGCCGCCGACGTTTGCAGGTCCCTTGGCATCGAACTCGTCACGGGCGACAGCAAGGTAGTCCCCAGGGGGCAGGTGGACGGGCTCTTCCTGTCGACCTGCTGCATAGGAAGAACGACACTAAAGACCCCGCTGGGAGCTGCGAACCTTAGACCCGGCGACAGTATAATCCTCAGCTGCCCGCCCGGAATGCACGGAGCCACTATCGCCGCCCACAGGTACGGCCTGAAGGTCAGGGGACTCTCCTCGGACTGTGCTGCACTATGGCCTATGATAGAGACTTTGCTTCCCCTTCCGGATCTCCGCTGCATGCGAGATTGTACGAGGGGCGGGCTCGGCACGGTGCTCTGCGAATGGTCGGAAGCAGCCGGCCTTGGGATCGAAATCGATGAGGACACGATACCCTGGGACGAGGCGACCCTCTCGGTTTGCGACATCCTGGGTTTCGACCCCCTTCACATGGCCGGGGAGGGATGCGCAGCCATTGCCGTATCCGGGGAGGATCCCGACAGGGCGTTGGGGCTGCTGAGAGCCCACAGCCTCGGAGAGAGGGCCTCTGTGATAGGCCATGTGACGAAAAAGCACCCGGGGCTGGTAGGGATCAGGACCGTCTCCGGGGGAACCCGTCTGGTTGACAGACCCGTAGGGGAACTCCTGCCGAGGATATGTTGAAAAGCTGTAACTCGTGACGCGTGACTGGGAAACCGAAATACTAAAAGCGTAAACGGTCAACGGTGAACTGTGAACAGTGAAACCCGTTAATCGTGGATCGCGGGTGCCCCTTGGTCTCTCTCGTCCCTGCCTGTTCTTTGTTCCGAGGGTGATAAGGGCGGGCGGGAAGGATCTCTTGCTGCCGGGGGGCGCTGCGTGGAAAGAGTGCTGCTTCCTGACCGTGCCCGGCCATCACCCTCTCTTTTGCGATACCCTCACCTTGTGAACCGCTACTATGGCACTCTTCCATCCCCATCCCCTTCATCACTGCAAGATGTCATAACCCTGTATATCCTATCCCAGCCAGGGTGCCGGGGCAACAAAAAGAGCGGGGCGCCCGAAGCGCCCCGCCCTGATCTCTGATAATCTGGATCAGACTTCCTTTACATATTCCAGGGAGAGCCGGTCTATGGAAAGACTTCTGCCGGTGCTCCCGTCGATCTCTACCACAACTGCGTCCATCTTCAGATCGGTCTTGCATACCTCGAACTTGGTGGGCATGCCGGTCAGAAAACGGTTGATGATGGCATCCTTCTCCATTCCGATAACCCCACCGTGGCCGCCGGTCATACCCACGTCGGAGATGTAGGCCGTTCCGCCGCTGAGGATCGTCTCATCGGCGGTCTGAACATGAGTATGGGTGCCGAGCACTGCGGACACCCTTCCGTCAAGGTAGAGCGCCATGGCACGTTTCTCCGATGTCGCTTCGGCATGTACATCCACCAGGACCGGCAGCCCCTCCATTCGCAGGAGCTCCTCATCGGCCCTTCGGAAGGGGCAGTCGATGGGCTGCATGAAGACCCTCCCCTGAAGGTTCAGGATCCCCAGCTTCACGCCTTTTTTCTCGATCACCATTGAGCCGTTGCCCCGGGTAGACGGCGGATAGTTGGCCGGTCTGACCAGCCGTTTCTCCGCGTCCAGCAGCGCAAAGGCCTCCCTGTTGTCCCAGATATGGTTCCCGCTTGTCATGGCGTCCAGACCCTGCCGGAAAAGCTCTTCCATGACCTTCTCGGTCAGCCCGAACCCTCCGGCCGCATTCTCAACATTTGCAATTGTGAGGTCGAAAGGACCCCATTCGGCT
>LGGV01000050.1 GCA_001509095.1 Synergistales bacterium 58_81
ATGATCCTTCACGGCTGATACTGTTGCAGGAAGACCACGGCGAACCGCTCAAGGTCGACATCCTCGAAGCCTGTCTCAAAGGTCAGCGTTGAGTCCGGGGCCATCTCTACCACGAGGGCCTTTCCCGTTAGGGGGTGGTCCTCCATGACAGCTCTGTACCCCCCGGCTTCCAGGGTCCTGAAAGTTGCTCCCGAGCCGATGGGACCGTCGTCGGCGCTTATCTCTCCCTTTGGGAGACCCTGCCAGAGGGTCCCCGGCCCCTTCAGCATGATCACCTGGATAGTGTGGTTGTCGGTCTCCCGCCGGTAAAGTCTTTCACTTCGCGAGCCCATAACCTGGGAGGGGGCTTCGAGCTTCATCGAAAGGGTTTCACCTCCTCTCCACCCCGTGATGTCCGGGAACAGGCGGAGTTCCTCATCAAGGGCTCCAGCCTCGGTCATGAGAGAGAGAGCAAGCAAGAAGGCTCCGACGATCGTCGCCCCAGTTCTTCTTCCGGTCATTGAACTCCCCCCTTTCTTGTTACGGGTACGAAAGTGGTATCATTCCGTGGTGAAGATGATCCTTCCCAGATCATTTTACATGGAGGCGACGGCTTGTACGGTTTCAATATCAGTATTTTCGGGTGCCAGATGAATGTCTACGATGCCGACAGGATCAGGACGGCCCTGACGGCAAGGGGCTGGGAAGAGGTGTCCGAAGAGGATGCCGATGTGGTCATTCTTGTCACTTGCAGTATCCGTGACAAGGCCGAGCAGAAGGTGTGGAGCGACATAGGGAGACTGGCTTCCCGCCGGGAGCCCCCCTTGATCGCTGTCGTGGGCTGCATGGCACAGAGAGTAGGCACCCTTTTGATGAGGCGCTTCCCCTCGGTACGTCTCGTGTGCGGACCCCGCAGCCTAGGGAGGTTGCCCGATGCACTGGAGAAGGCCATGACCACCGGAAAGGACATTGCCCTCCTCGATGAGGACCCCGTGACCCTTCAGGACCTTACCGAGGTGCCACTACTCCGCTCAAACCCTTGGAAGGCCTTCATCACCATCGCTCACGGATGCGACAACTTCTGCACCTACTGCATAGTGCCCCATGTCAGGGGCAGGTTCATCTCGAGGGATCCAGACGAGATATTAAGTGAAGCGGAGAGCCTGGTCTCGGATGGGGTGAGGGAGATAACCCTGATAGGTCAGAACGTCAACACCTACGGCAGGGACTTTGGCAATGGCTACGTCTTCTCCTCCCTTCTTAGGGACGTTGCCCGGATAAAGGGATTGAAAAGGATCAGATATGCTACGTCCCATCCGAGGGACCTTACCCGGGATGTGGTGGAGGTAATGTCGGAACACGAAAATATCTGCCCCGCTATCAACCTTCCCATACAGTCGGGGAGCGACCGGGTCCTTAGGCTGATGAACAGGGGGTACACAGTAGAGCAGTATTGTTCGATAATTGATATGATAAGATCTGTCCTGCCCGGAGCGGCTGTTACAAGCGACCTGATAGTCGGCTTTCCGGGGGAGACCCCTGAGGATTTCAATGGATCAGTCAGGGTCGTTGAAGATCTTCGCTTTGACCTGGTCCACACCGCGGCCTTTTCCCCCCGGGAAGGGACCCCGGCAGCCCGGATGGAAGCCCAGGTCGAGGCGGACGAGAAACAGCGAAGGCTCAGGGTTATCAACTCGATCCAGTCCGTGATATCCAGGGAGATCAACCAGGGTCTGGTCGGAGAGACCTTCACCGTCCTGGCCGACGGTAGCGCCCCGAAGGGAGAGGGCCTTCTTCAAGGCAGGACGCCCACAGACAAGGTGGTCATCTTCCCCGGTGATCTTTCCATGATGGGTTCTTTCGTCGATATAAGGATCACTGCCGCGGGGAACTGGCATCTGTTCGGGGAGCCGGTATCCCCCCTCCCGGTATGATCGAAGGGAGTGATGGGATCCCATGGAGATCCCTGGTTCCAGGAAAGGATTGTTGTTACTTGCAGGAGGGGTGCTCTGCCTGGTCCTGGCAGGGCTTCTTGTAGCGACATTCTCCGGTAGATGGGACAAAAGCCCCTCCGGACAGGTGGCTGGTCCTGCACCTGTGTCATCTGCGAGAACCCCTTCGACGTCGGGGAGTCCCGGAGGACCGGACGCTCCACAGTTGCAGGGGATCAGTGATGGTCAATGGGTGATCTATATTACCGGAGCGGTAATGAGGCCCGGAGTGTACCGGCTGCCTGCCGGCACCAGAGTCTACCAGGCGGTGGAACAGGCAGGCGGCCTAAGTTCCGAGGCAGACCCCGAAGCCTTCAACATGGCCCTTCCCCTTTCCGACGGAGTTCACGTGCATGTTCCCCGCAAGGGGGATCCTCCCGGCCAGCCGGCCGGTTACCAGGCCAATGATCCTGGGCCCGTTCAAGGTCTTGTCGACATAAACAGAGCCGACTCGGCGACCCTTCAACACCTTCCTGGAATAGGTCCAAAGATCGCCGATGAGATCATCCGGTTCAGAGAGGAGCGGGGAAGATTTTCAAGCGTAGAGGACCTTCTTTCCGTGAAGGGGATAGGAGAGAAGAAGCTCTCGGCCATAAAGGACCTGGTTACGGTCTCGCCCTAGGTCCTTTATCCAGGGCCCCTGCCTTCCTGGCTCTTGCGGGATCATGCATCCTTCTTTTCCTGGACGGGAGGGGGTTCCCGATCCCGGTGTCGGTCGGGGCCTCCCTTATGGCCGTGTTCTTTCTGGTCCTGGCAGGGTCCTTCGAAGGGTTGTCGCCGGGGAGCCTGGAGGTCTTTCTTCTGATCGTCCTCTTTACACTTGCAGGTTCTGTCTTTTTTCTCCATCGTCTCCACCAGGGAGAATTCGACCCGGCCAGGGTGTCTTCCACGGGGACCGTTCTGTATGAAAGGCCCTGGGGACGGGGAAGGGTAGTACTTGTCGGAACTTCCAGGGGGAAGCTGGTTGCTCATCTCCCCCCCTCGGCGGTCTTCCGGGAAGGCGACGAGGTCGATATCGACGGAGTGATCGAACCCTTCGGTAGGTCTTCCGAAGAAGGGGGTTTCGACGAGGCCCGTTTCTGGAAGGCGAGAGGTGCCGTTGGCAAGATAAGACGCCCTGGTATCAGGCTGACCCGGGATGACCCGGGGGGCATTCTTCGGTTGAGGAGGAACCTGAGGGAAAGGATCCTCCTCAACCTTCCGCCACTGATGAGAGGGCATCTTCTGGCGGCGATCCTGGGCGGCAGAGACCCCGATCTGGCCGAGAAGCACTCAGAATGGGGGACATCACACCTCCTCGCGGTCTCTGGTCTCCACGCCGGCGTAGTGGTGCTCGTCATATTCCTGCTCGTTCCTCCTGGCCCGTTCAGGATCCCGGCAGCCTCTCTGATCATGTGGATATATATCCTTTTGGCGGGTGCCTCGGCCAGCGCGCTCAGGGCTGGGTTGATGATCCAGGCCGGCTTTACCGGAAGGTGGTTGGGAAGGCCCCCTTCGGCTGTTAACGCCGTTTCCGTTGCCGGGCTGATCCTCCTCTTCTGGCGTCCCTGGTTCTTCTGGGACCTGGGGTGGAGGCTGTCGATGACAGCTGCGCTGGTCCTTTCGTGCCTGTTTGACGGCGGGACAAGAAAGGGCTGGGTAGCGGCGCCGATAATGCTCTGGTTGGCCACGGCAGGTATGGTAGCCGTGGTCTTCGGAGCCGTGCCCGTTGCTGGCATGATCATCAATATCCTGGCGGTCCCCTTCTTCAGTCTCCTTATTCCCCTGGCCTTCTTCCTCGCAATACCCGCCCTGGCGGGGATACCCGGGGGAAGGGTCCTGTCGGAGGCAGGAGAGGGTATCTTCTATATCTGGGCAGGCATGGCGGACAAGGCGGCCTCCCTGCTCCCATGGGCGGTTGCCCATTCGTGGATGCTCGTCCTTTCAGGGACGACCCTGACGGCTTACCTGCTTCTTGCGGGGATAGGTTTCAGGAGGTCACACGCCGCGGCCTTTTCAGTATCTATTGCTATATTCCTGACTTTGCTTTAGAAAGAAGCCTGTTATTAAGAGAATCTCCTGGAGGTGGGACCATGCTCCTGGTAGTGGATATAGGCAATACCAACACCGTTCTCGGGATCTTCGACGGAAGGGAACTAATCAGGCACTGGAGGCTCATTTCGGAGAGACATACCTCCGATGAACTGGGCATCTACCTTCTCAACCTGATATCCCTTGCCGAGGTCACGCCGGCCGATATTTCGGGTGCCGTCCTGTGCAGCGTGGTACCTCCACTTGATGCCCCCTGGGAGGAGGGGATCAGGCGCTACCTTTCAGTGGAGTGCCTGAAGGTCACCAACCGGACCAACATCGGCATTCCAGTCCTGTACGAAAATCCCTCCGAGGTGGGGGCCGACCGCCTTGTGAACGCTGTGGCCGGGATCGACCGTTTCGGTTCCCCCCTTCTGGTGGTGGACTTTGGAACGGCCATAACGATCGACGCCATATCGTCCCGCGGGGAGTACCTGGGTGGTTCGATCGCGCCGGGGCTCGTGGTGAGCATGGAGGCCCTCTTCGGTAAGGCAGCCAAGCTGCCCAAGGTCTCCTTCGACCTGCCCGAAAAGGTCATAGGGAGGAACACGAGAGACTCGATGCAGTCCGGTTTTCTCTACGGTTTTGCCGGTATGGTGGATTCGCTGGTGGAGAGGATCAGGGAAGAGATGGGGGAAGAGGTCAGGGCCATCGCTACAGGAGGCCAGGCAGAGGCGGTGGCACCTGTTTCACGGACGATCAGCTCCGTGGAGCCCTGGCTTACTCTCGAAGGGCTGAGGCTGATCTATGAGATGGACAGAGGGGAGAACTGAGATCTCTTTCGATGCCGGCTCATTTCCTGCAAAAGTGGGCGGAGTGGATGTGGAGAACCCCGTCTGGCTTGCCCCTCTCGCGGGGATCACGATCCCACCGGTCCGGTCCTTCTTCAGGCAGCTGGGCGCAGGCCTGGTCCATACCGAAATGGTCAGCTGTGCCGGTCTTGTCCACGGAAGCGGAAAGACCTTCTCAATGCTAAGAACGGCCGATGGAGAGAGACCGGTCGTACTCCAGCTCTTCGCCGCCGATGCGGAGACCCTGCTGGAGGGCGCCCGGATGGCACTGGACCGTTCCTCATTCGAGGCCTTGGGAATAAACATGGCCTGCCCCATGCCCAAGGTGACCAGAAGAGGCGCGGGTTCCGGCCTTCTCGAACGTCCCGGGATCGCCGCCGCCATGGTCAAAGCCCTTGTTCCGCTGGGTCTTCCCGTATGGGCGAAGATAAGGAAACCACCCATGACGTCTCCAATGGACACCCTAACCTTCTCAGGGATGCTTCTTGAAGCCGGAGCCTCCCATGTCTGTATCCATGGCAGACAACCTTCCCAGAAGTACGGGGGCATGGCCGACAGCAGCGTGGTCCTTGAGGCCGCACGCGCATTTCCCGGAAGGATCGCAGCCAGCGGGGACATCTTCACCCCCGGGGATGCAAAGAGAATGCTGGATGGGGGCTGTTCCGCCGTATTCGTTGCCAGGGGGGCTTTCCGGGACCCATTCCTGATCCCCGCAATACTTGAAGGTTGCGGTTTTACGGTCGATCCGGGACACCTGGCGGACTCACCGGGTTCCAGGATAGACTTGATGATCTCCCTTGGGGAAAGGATACTGAGCGAGGAAGGAGAAAAAGCCGCTATTGTCTTGCTCAAGCGCTTCCTCTCGGGTATCTTTAGAGGGTTATACGGAGCTTCACGGTTCAGGCAGGCCGTCTCCAGATCCTCCAGCTGGGGGGAGATGAGGGCGGCGCTCGAAGAGTGGAAAGCATCACCTGAAAGGGGCGAGCAGTGTGATCGAAGAGAGGCATCCCGAAGAGATCGAAGTTCAGGAGGATGAGATCCTCAGACAGCGCACCGACAAACTGATGAGACTGCGCGAAGAGGAGGGGTACGACCCCTTCGTCCATGAGAAGTGGATAACTACTTCCAGGTGGATGCCATGGGTGAAGAGGAGTACGGCTTCTTCAAGAAATGGATCGACACGGGTGACATGCTCGGCATAGTTGGGCACCCCTTCCGGACCAGAAGGGGCGAGCTGTCCATACTGGTCACCAGGTGTGTTCTCCTCGCCAAGGCCCTTCGCCCCCTTCCGGAGAAGTGGCACGGCCTCAAGGACACCGAGACCAGATACCGCCAGAGGTACGTGGATCTGATCGCTAATCCCGATGTGCGTGATACTTTCAGGAAGAGAGCCAGTATAATCTCCACTTTCAGGAGGGTTCTCGAGGCCCATGGGTCGCTGGAGGTGGAGACTCCGATACTGGCCACCCTTGCCGGGGGGGCCAACGCCCGCCCCTTCGTGACCTTCCATAACGCCCTCGGTATCAATATGTACATGAGGATAGCCACGGAGCTGTACCTCAAGAGGCTCATTGTGGGGATGCTGGGACGGGTCTACGAGATCGGCAAGAACTTCCGCAACGAAGGTATAGACATCATGCACAACCCGGAGTTCACCTCCATGGAGGTCTACTGGGCCTATGCGGACTA
>LGGV01000051.1 GCA_001509095.1 Synergistales bacterium 58_81
CCGAATGGTAGATTAGCAATGGCATCGTGTATTGTCAACACTGGTCAGAAACTTGTGCCTCCATAATATGCCCCGATTGACCTAGAATAGGGCTGGAAAAACATCCCTCTCTTCAGGAGGTTCCCTTGTGACCGGGAGTAACAGGACAACGACGGTGATCCTTATCAGGCATGGAGAGTGCGAAGGCAACAGGGAAGGTCTCTTCAGGGGGAGGACAGACTTTCCCCTCAACGAGACTGGAAGAGAACAGGCCCTGTCGCTGGCCGAAGCCATCAGCCACCTGTCCCCTTCAGCGGTATTCTCGAGTCCGCTGACCCGTGCGACAGAGACGGCCAGCATCATCTCCGAAAGATGCGGGGCGGAGATGTCCGTCAGGCAGGGGTTCAACAACATGGCCCTGGGTAAGTGGGAGAACAGGAAAAAGTCAGATATCGAACAGGAGTACCCCGAGGAGTGGAGACTTTGGCTCTCTCACCCCGAAAGGCTTCAGATCGCCGGGGGGGAGTCCCTCCTCGACGTCAGAAGGAGGGCCTTCGCGAACCTGGACACCCTGGTAAAAAGCAATGCCGGGCGAACCTTCGCGATCGTGACCCACAGGGCTGTGCTCAAGCCGCTGCTGGCAGAGGTGCTGGACCTGGGTGATCCCTACTTCTGGAAGATCCACCTGGACACAGCTTCCTTTTCCGTTTTGAAACACGAGAAGGACAGGGGGTACTGCCTTGTCTCCCTCAACCAGACATACCATCTGGAACGGTTCATCAGTGAATGGATCTGAGATAGATAAAGCTCTTCATACCGGGAAAGGAAGACCTTTGAGGATGGACATCTACCCGATAGAGATCGGTAACGACGATGATCTGGTCCGCTTGATACGCACCACCGGGGCTGACGAGAAAAGTTTCTACTTCTTCCAGCGAAAGATCAGGATGCTGTCTTTTTTTATCCCCGACGCAGACTTCCGTGCGGCCAACGCTCTCAAACAGGAGCTTCTCTCACGGGGCGGGGACGCCATCGTCCACAGGGGTGCGATCGAAGGTTCGATACCGACATCGAACGTGGTGATCCTGGGCACCCTGAAGACCCTTGAGGACCTCTGTGACAAGCTCAGGTCCATGCCCTACTGGGGCCTGGACGAGATCAGGTCCGGCCTGGTCCAGGCGATCTCGTCAATGGGGATCAGGCGTTGGAGCCTGGATCTCCCGAACCGGGGGGAGCTGGAGCTGGGGAAAAGGACGAAGGTAATGGGTATTATCAACGTCACCGACGACTCTTTCTATCCCGGAAGCAGGGTCGATGGGCCAAAAAAGTGCGTGGAGACCGCCCTCAGGATGCACGAGGAGGGCGCTGATATACTTGATATCGGTGCCGAATCGACCCGACCGGGTTCTTCCCCCCTAAGCCAGGAGGAAGAAGCATCCCGCCTGATACCGGCAATAGCCGCCGTAAGAAGGGAGATCCCTCAAGCGGTCATATCTGCTGACACGTACAGGGCTGGGACAGCTGAGCCGGCCCTTGATTCTGGGGCCGATATGATCAACGATATATCCGGGGGAGCCTTCGATAACAGAATGTTCCCTCTCCTGGCCAGGAGAGGGAATCCGGTCGTAATAATGCATGCCAGGAATGTTCCTGGAGGGATGCACCATCCTGTATCCTACGGGGACGTGATCGGCGAGATCCTCACCTTCTTCTCCGGGCAGATACTGAAGGCCGGGGAGGCAGGGGTGAACCCCGAACAGGTGATACTGGATCCGGGGATAGGTTTCTCCAAGAACGCCCCGCAGAACCTTGAGGTGCTCAAGGGATTGGCCTCCTTCTCCACACTGGCCAGGCCTCTGCTCATAGGTCACTCGCGGAAGAGTACCATAGGGAAGGTATTGGGTCTGGAAAACCCAGAGGACAGACTAGAGGGGACCCTTGCCCTGACGGCCTTCTGTGCCATGAAGGATGTCGCCCTGATAAGGGTGCACGATGTGGCAGAGAACATTAGAGCCCTAAAGATGATCGCGGCTCTGAAAGGAGAAGGTATCTGATGCTCGCGGGTATCTCCCTAGGAAGCAACCTTGGTGACAGGCTGGGCACCATCCGGCAAGCCTCACTTATGATAAAAGGCATGGGCGTCCAGATAGTCGCTTCCAGCGACATCTTCGAGACAGCCCCCTGGGGGGTGAAGGAACAGCCCTGGTTCCTTAACGCGTGCCTCCTGGTGGATACCCCCGACGAGCCCCGGGAGATGCTCTCCAAGCTGCAGTCCATCGAGAACCGCCTTGGGCGGGTCTCAAGGTACAGGTGGGGCCCCAGGGAGATAGACCTTGACCTGCTCTTCATGGATCGCCTTGCCGTGAACGAAGAAGGCCTCGTCCTGCCTCACCCTGAAATGCATAACAGGTCCTTTGTGCTGGTGCCTCTGAACCAGGTAGCTCCCGACTGGGTCCACCCCCTTCTGCACAGAAAAGTGAGGGAACTGCTCGAACAGCTCCCTGTCGGAGAGATTCTAAGGATAACGGACCTTTGAACTATCACTTGTTGGGAGTGACTCCTTTGAGACCAAACAAGCCTTTATGCCTTGCCCCTGTCCGGTACCTGACCGCGCTGATGATACTGGCGCTTTGCATTCTGGGCGCCACTGTCCCGGCGGAGGCGCAGTACCTGAAAGTCCTTACGGTCCCGGGTCACCCTGTAAGCCTTGTCCTTGAGGCCAGCGAGGGGATCATAACTTCGGCGCTTCTCAGGTCCCCCGCAGGGATACAGAAGATCCTCCCTCTTGAGGGTTATGCCTACGCCGGTGAGACCTACACCGAACCATACGCTGACGGAGATTTCCGGAAGGATCTCCTCTGGACCATCACCTTTACGAGGCCCGGCGACCGCTCACGAGGAATATACCTCTGGATCGGCGTCACCACCCAGATCCCTAGGGCCTGGGTCGTAATAAGTCCCCTGGGGCAGACATACTGGGACACGATCCCAATGAAGGTCTACGCCCCAAGAGGAACGGCCCTTTTCGTCTCCCCCAACCTGCCGGCCTATGATGACCTCCCCCAGTTCGGGGGGAGCAGGACCTTGACCTTCGTCTACACCATTGCACTTACACCTGAGGGACCAAACTTCCAGCCCATTCCCGAGGTTTACCGCCAGCTCTACAGGATAACGGCCACCATCAGGGAAGCAGAGCAGATTAACGAGCGCCGGGAAGCCTACTCAAGACTTCTGGAGGACTACGAGACCCTCTCCAGGGGGGGAAAACCTTCCACGGAAGTGATCCAGAACTTTACCTGGAAACGTATCCTCTACCTGGACTGGAAATGAACCGGTGGCGGCCGCCCCGAGGAAGGCCGCCCTTTTATCTCTGCCTGCCGAAAGGTCCTTCGGCACTCACTCCACGACCAGAACGCCCGTCATGTCACCGGAGCGGTTGCACTCGGCCTTTACCTCGATCCGGGTTCCGTGTGCGGACTTGCCTATCGTCACTACTATCCTTTCACCGCTCCTGTCGCCCCGGCTTACGTACCTGAGCTCCGCCGCTTCACTTCCCCGACCTTGACCTCCACCTCCTCGATGAAGTGAGAGGAAGTGTTTCCGACGGCATGGCCGATCTATATCCCCGGTATTCCGTCATCCTGTGAATAATCCAGTCCTATCGATGACGGAGGGTGAGCCGAGGCGCATGACGCAACAACAAGAAAAAAACTGCCGGAAACGGGATCATCGAAACCTTTTTTCTCATGGGTATGCGCCTAACTGCTGAATTTTAACCCGGTCCTTCTACCGGAAAGAGGCTATTAGATCCTGCACCCTCTCCGGTCCGTAGACCCTCCTGCAGAGTGGAGTGTCATCACGGTGATAACAGCCCATGGAATCCTCGAAAGTTTGCCTGCCCTCCGTCTTGTAGATGACCCCAAGGGGGTAGGGCGGCCCCTCCAGGGCCCTCTCCATGGCAGACTTCCGGTCCGAGGGGTCATGATCTTCCGGCAGGTCGAAGGTGTTCTTCTTGAACCAGGCGAAGGTATTGACCTTGTTGAAGGAAACGCAGGGCTGGAATATATCCACCAGTGAGTAGCCCTTGTGAATTATCGCCATTTTGATGATCTCCGTGGTCTGCTCCACGTTCCCCGAGAAGGCCCTTGCAACAAAGGAGGCCCCCAGCGAAACAGCGACTGCAACAGGGTTGAAGGGTTCCGAGAAGACCCCGTCCACCTGGACGGAGGTCTTGAAACCCACGGGGCTGGTCGGGGATGCCTGCCCTTTTGTAAGGCCGTAGACCATGTTATTGTGTACCAGGTTGGTAATATCGGGGTTTCTCCTGATAGTGTGGATGAAGTGGTTCCCACCCTCACCGTACATATCCCCGTCTCCGCCGATGGCGATCACTGTCATATCCCTGTTGGCGACCTTCATTCCCGTGGCATTGGAGATCGAGCGTCCATGAAGTCCGTTGAAAAAGTGCCCCTTCATGAAGTGAGGCATCTTGGCCGCCTGCCCTATCCCGGAAAAGAGGACCACTCTCTCCGGTGGGAGGTCCAGGCCGGCAAGGGCTTTCTTCAGTGCTTCCATGATCTGGAAATCTCCGCATCCGGGACACCACTGGATATCAATTCCTTCCAGGTCGTAGATCCTGTGATCCATCTCTCTCCCCCCTATCGAAGCATCTCAAGGAGCTTTTCGGCAACTTTTTCTACGGAAACCTGAAGTCCGCTGTAGCAGAGAATACGGTCCTCGATGAGAAACCCCGTCTCCCTCCTGATCAGGTCAGCGAACTGCCCGGTGGCGTTGCCCTCGACAGCGATGACCTTTTCGGCCTTCTCGAGGTGACCGGCAGTTCCAGGATGAAGCGGGAACACCTGGTCGAAGTGAAGGTGGGCCGTCCCATCCAGCCGGGCCTTCTGCAGGGCTTCCTCAACAATGTGATACATGGACCCCCAGGTCACCACCAGGTTCCTGTAGCTTTCAGGCCCTGAAAGGACAGGTTCGAACACCCTCTCCAGGAGGCCCCCCCTCTTCCTCTGCCGCTTGTCAACCATTCGGGGACGGAGTTCGAAGTCCTCCTGGACATGTCCCACCTCATCGTGCTCATGGCTGTCGGTCCCGACAAATCCCTTGCCCAGACCGGGGACACTCCTGGGGGATACGCCGCTCTCCGTGACCTCGTACCTCCTGTAGTCGGCACCGGACTCAACGAGATGTCTTTCAACCTCCAGGTCCTTGATATCGAAGGAGGGGACGTTGTAGAAGGAGTTCAGCAGATACTGGTCTGTCAGGATGAAAACCGGGACCTGGAATTCATCGGCCAGGTTGAAGGCCTCGAAGGTCAGGCGAAATGCCCTTTCCATGCTCCCAGGAGCGAAGACCGCCCGGGGAATATCGCCGTGGCCGCAGAACACCGCCAGGTTCAGGTCACCCTGCTCGGTCCTGGTAGCCATGCCTGTGGCAGGTCCCGGCCGCTGACCGATATGGAGCACCACGGGGATCTCCGTTATGCCCGCCAGGCTGACCCCTTCTGACATCAGGGAGAGGCCGCCCCCGGAGGTGCTCACCATGGCCCTGGCTCCACCGTAGGACGCACCCAGTGCCATGTTTATGGCGGCTATCTCGTCCTCCGCCTGTTCCACGGCTACGCCGTGGGACCTTGAGTGCCTTGCCATGAAGGTAAGGACCCCCGTGGCCGGGGACATCGGATAGGACGAGATAAAATCGCAACCTCCAGCGAGGGCACCCAGAGAGACGGCGTCCGATCCGTTGATCATCATCTCCCCTGAAGCTTTCCCTCTGCCCTGAACCTCGACGGAGACCCTCCCCGAGGCCTCCAGCTCTCTGAAGAGCCCCATTCCCTTTTCAAGGGCCAAAAGGTTGCTGGTGACCACCTCTTCGGACTTGGAGGAGAACTTTTCCCTGAGCAACTCCTC
>LGGV01000052.1 GCA_001509095.1 Synergistales bacterium 58_81
TCGAAGACCAGTATCCTCCTTCTCTTCAGCCTGTTGAAATAATCATCCAGGCGAGACGCCCTTTCGGCCATTTCCTTGTGGGTCAGGGGCGGCTTCTTTTTTAGGAAGAGGCTGCCCAGCAGAGCCAGTGGGTCCATTTCGTCAATTGCCCAGGAAGTCCGTGAGTTTTCCCGAAAGTTCGTCCCAGGTCATGGGGAAGGTCATCACCGAGGCCAGCTTGATGCTGTTCTGCTTCTTCTTGTTGAGGCCCCCCATGAGGCCCTCCTTGGCCTGATCGGTGGTGAAGATGCTGAACCTGCGGTTACCCCTGGGTTTGGTTATATCCACCAGTATCCACCGGAAGGATTCAGCCGCCAGCGCGCTCCTGGCGGTATTTAACTGCAGGAGCTCGATCTCTGGCCCTGATCCGTTCTGGTCGCCGATCTCGACGACCCTTGGTTTCGCCCCCATATACATCTTGAGGTTGAAGAAAACCGACCTGGTCTGCCCCTCTCTGCCGATGAAAACGCCCAGATCGAACCCGAAATCGGGCAGCAGGAAGAACTCGTCTATCCTGCCGTCCTTCTGGAGCGCGGAGAGCACCTCCAGGACCTCGTGCAGGAAGCCTGTACGGAAGCTCTCTTCCGGGTGGGCCCCTTTCTGGATCTCGGGCTCAAGGCTGTATGCCGCCAAGACGATCATCCCCTTCCTTGTAAGACGCGTACTCCCCCGTAATTGTCCCCGGGGGAGCGCAGGCGGGAGCCAATTCGGTCCAAGTGAGTCCGATTATAACCTAACACTCGGAAAAACAGGAAAAGCCCTGACCGCCCCCCGATGATGAACTATAATTGTCTGTCAGAGGTCGTAAGCAATGCACTTCATAATGGAGGTATTTCCCACATGCGTTTTTCGAGGACTTTCATACCGACCGCGAGGGAGGCCCAGAAGGGGCTGTCCGACCCCTCAGTGGCACGTTTGAGCAGGGCCGGCTACATGTCCGTCGATCCAGAGACAAGGGAGATGAAGCTGCTGCCCCTTGGATACATGCTCTGGGACAGGGTGATCTCGGCCTTCCATGGCCTTGCCCTGGAGGCCGGGATACAGGTCGTCGATTTCGGGGACATGGCAGAAGACTCGCTTTCGATCTCAAAAAAGCTTGTAAAAAGCTACCGCCAGCTCCCCCTCTCCTTCGCCGGAGGGGATCTCAGGAGGGTCAAGGCCTGCGGTTTTGCGACGGGGCCCGATGAAGCAGCCCTCTGCCGTGACGGATTCCTCGATATTGTCCGAAAGATATCTGCTGAAGCGGGCCTCACCCCCAGGGACGGCCAGACCATTGAGGAGGGAAGACATTACGTTGCCATACCCAGCGGTAAGGGGGCATGGCATGGGAAAGAGGGGTTCGTCTGTTCATCCTGCAGCTGGTGTGGAGATGACGCTGCTCCGACAGGTCCAGTTGTCAGGGCTTCGGGAGAGGGAAAGCCCCTCCAGGAGATCGAGACCCCGGGCGCCGACACGATCGCCGAACTTTGCAGGCAGTTAGGGGTATCGCCTGACCAGACCCTGAAGACCATGTTCTACGCTGCCGAGCAAGGGGGGAGCAAGGAGATCCTGGCCGTTCTGGCAAGGGGCGATCACCAGGTCAACGACAGGAAACTCTCCCACGTTCTGGGTGGGGCGGTGGTCCGCTTCGCCGACCCCCTGGAGATCAGGGAGGCCGTGGGCGATCTGGCGGGCTATCTTGGCCCGATCGGTCTCCCTTCGGGGATCCGCGTCCTGGCCGACTCCCGTGTCGAGGGCAGCCACAGCCTGGTGACAGGGGCCAACAAGCCGGGCTTCCACCTCCTGAACGCCTGCTGGGGGAGGGATTACAAGGCCTCCATGGTGGGGGACCTTGTCAGCATACAGGAGGACTTCTCATGTCCCTCCTGCGGTTCACCCATTCTGCCCTCCCACCTGGCCAGCGTTGCCGTAGCCATGACAGACCCCGAGCCCTCCGAATTGACCTTCCAGGGCGAGAACGGAGAGGTCGGCAGGGCCTACCGCTGGGAGGGGACCCTCTGCGTTACCCCTCTGGCCCTTGCCCTGGCGGGGGGCGAAAAGGTGCCTTCCAGGTTCGCCCCCTTTGAAGCGAACGTTCTGATAGCCTCCATGAAGAACGATGATGCCGTCAGCCTGGGGAACATCCTTGCCGAAAGGCTCGAGGAGAAGGGTATCAGGGTCCTTCTGGACGACCGTGACGAGAGGGCCGGTGTCAAGTTCTCCGATGCGGAGCTGATAGGGGTCCCGGTGACGATCGTCGCGGGGAGGGAAGCATCTGAAGGGGTCGTCGAGGCGTGGATGCCCGATGGGAGCCGGGGAGAACTTCCGGCCGATGCCGTCCCGGACCAGGTCCTGCGTTGGGTTAGGTAAATACCCCTAAGGGATGATAAGTCTTTTTACTCATTATTTCCCACCTTCCGGGAAATACAATGGCGACAACAGGGTATCATCGAACTTTTTCCGGAGGTGGAAGTAATGAAGAAAAAAGCTGTACTTCTGGCGCTTGTGGCCGTGTTCGCCCTGGGCTCTCTAGCCTATGCCCACGGAGGTGGGTTCGATGCTTTCGGACCCGGAATGGGCCCCGACTGCTATGGTCGTCACAGGATGTCGCAGAGAGGTGGTCTATACAGCGACAGGAACGTTCAGAAGATCGAATACCCCCAGGAGATCCTCGACCAGATGAAGGAACTCCGGCGTACCCACCTTGAGATGAGGCTCGAGCTTTCCCAGGATGAGCCTGACGTCGAAAAGGCCAGGCTTCTCTTCAAGAAAGCCCAGGGGATCAGGAGCGAGATCTCCAATTGGCGTTTCGAGAGCTACATCGAGTCGCTGAAGAAACAGTAATATCCTCCCTTCACCCGGGCGGGGCCCTCGGCCCCGCTTTTTTATGCCTTGAAAAAGCAAAATAAAAAGAAAAGAGCTGAAAATTACAAGAAAAAGC
This sequence comes from Synergistales bacterium 58_81, assembly GCA_001509095.1. Classification (GTDB taxonomy): domain Bacteria; phylum Synergistota; class Synergistia; order Synergistales; family Thermovirgaceae; genus 58-81. The sequence goes on from LGGV01000052.1 coordinate 2,960, forward strand.
CTTAAACAGCAAATATTTCCCTCTTTTGGCTATAGGTTGTCTCTTTAAAAATTGCCTGATTAATATTGACCTATATAATTGTCACATTGAAGGTCAATATTAGTCAGGCTTTTCTGCGGGCTATTCCCGGGATAAGTCAAGAGGGGGGATACGGTATGTCTCGAGCTGTCGGGATAGATCTTGGAACGACCAACTCGGTGGTAGCGGTGCTTGAGGGGGGGCAGCCCACGGTGATACCCAATGCCGAGGGGAGCAGGACCACCCCTTCAGTGGTGGGCTTCACTAAAGACGGTGAGCGCCTGGTGGGGATCCTTGCCAAGAGGCAGGCTGTGCTCAACCCCAGGGGGACTGTCTCATCCATTAAGCGTTTTATGGGAAGGAACTTCGAAGAGGTCGCCGAGGAGATGAAGATAGTCCCCTACACAGTCGTGAAGGGGAGCAACGACTCCGTACGTGTAGAGGTGGAGGGCAAGCAGTACGCGCCAGAGGAGATCAGCGCCCAGGTCCTGAGAAAGCTGGCGCAGGATGCTTCGGCATGGCTGGGTGAGAAGGTGACCGAAGCGGTCATCACCGTGCCGGCCTACTTCAACGATGCTCAGCGCCAGGCTACGAAGAACGCTGGCAAGATCGCTGGGCTTAATGTGCTGAGGGTCATCAACGAACCGACGGCGGCCGCGCTTGCCTACGGGATGGACAAGAAGAACAACGAGACCGTCATGGTCTTCGACCTGGGAGGGGGTACCTTCGACGTCTCCATCCTCGATGTCGGGGAAGGTCTCTGCGAGGTGCGATCCACTGCCGGAGATACTCATCTTGGGGGGGACGACTTCGACAAGTGCGTCGTCGACTGGCTTGCCGACGAGTTCAAGAAGCAGGAGGGTATAGACCTAAGGAACGACAGGCAGGCCCTTCAGAGGCTCTACGAGGCGGCAGAGAAGGCCAAGTGCGAGCTATCGAGCCGATCCAGTACCGAGATCAGCCTGCCCTTCATCTCGGCCGATGCCAACGGTCCCAAGCATCTCTCCTTCAACCTCACGAGAGCGAAGTTCGAGGAGCTCACCAGGCATCTGGTCGAGCGATGCCTTGAACCTATGAAGCAGGCCCTGAAGGATGCCAGACTCGAGGCCAAGGATATCGATGAGATAATAATGGTGGGGGGCTCCACGAGGATCCCGGCCGTACAGGAGCTGGTAAAGAGGTTTACCGGCGGCAAGAACCTAAATATGACCGTGAACCCCGACGAAGTGGTGGCCGTAGGGGCGGCAGTCCAGGCCGGGATCATCAAGGGAGAGGTAAAGGATGTTCTGCTCCTGGACGTCACCCCTCTCTCGCTGGGTATCGAGACCCTTGGCGGGGTCATGACGAAGATAATCGAAAGGAACACCACCATCCCCGCCCGCAGGTCGGAAGTATTCTCGACCGCAGAGGACAACCAGACGGCGGTTGACGTGGTGGTACTCCAGGGCGAGCGCGAAATGGCCCGGGACAACAGGAAGCTGGGCAACTTCAAACTCGAGGGGATCCGCCCCGCACCCAGGGGGATCCCACAGATAGAGGTTACCTTCGACATCGATGCCAACGGGATCCTGAACGTTTCCGCCAGGGACAAGGAGACGGGCAAGGAGCAGAAGATAACCATAAGCAACTCGACGAACCTTGACGAGAGCGAGATCGACCGCATGATCGAGGATGCACGGATCCATGCGGAAGAGGACAAGAAACACCGCGCCTGGGCAGATGCCCGAAACGAACTTGAATCCGCTTCGTATCAGGTCGAGCGAATGATAAACGAGCTGGGTGAGAACGCACCGGCCCATGAAAAGGCCAGGGGCGAGGATCTGATAAGAGAGGCCCGAGAGGCCATATCGAAGGAGGAGGACATCTCCAGGCTCCAGTCGCTGACCCAGGACCTGAAACAGGCGGCGGCCGCACTGTCCCGGCACGGATCTCCTTCACAGCCCGATGGGGCTGATGGACCCGCCTCTGGAAGCGAGGCGGACAAGGGGGAGGATGTAATAGACGCCGAGTTCAATGAAGGCTGATGCGGCTAGAATAAAGGCGTGTCGTAGGCATTGCCGAAAGACGGCAGGCATCAAGGTCAGGGTGGAGGGGTGTCAATGAAATTCAGAGACTACTACGAGATCCTTGGAGTTCCCAGGAACGCGTCGCAGAATGACATCCAGAAGGCTTTCAGGAAGCTTGCCAGGAAGTACCACCCTGATGTCAACAAGGATCCCGACGCAGACAACCGGTTCAAGGAGATCAACGAGGCCTACGAGGTCCTCCGCGATCCCGAGAAGAGGAAGAAATACGACGCTCTCGGGGCTGACTGGAAGAACGGACAGGACTTCTCCCCCCCTCCCGGATGGGAGGGGGTATTCCAGTTCGGCGGCGATGGAGGGGGAGGCAGCCCCTTCAGCGACTTCTTTGAGGCCATTTTTGGCTCCATGGGCGGGTTCAATACCATGGGTGGGCAGCGCTTCGGCGGCCATTCTCTCCGCCGCAGGGGTAGGGACCTGGAGTCGAAGATCGAGCTCACCCTCGACGAAATAGCCGCCGGCGGGAAGAAGCATGTGGAGTTCGAGGTCCTGGAACGGGGCAACGACGGGCGGGCCCGGAGGACAAGAAGATCCCTTGATGTAGTGATCCCGAAAGGGGTGACCCAGGGATCCCGGATCCGGCTGGCCGGACAGGGTGAAAAAGGAAGCGGCGGTGGCCCCCCGGGGGACCTCTACCTGGAGGTTCAGGTCAGGAAGGATCCCTGTTTCGAGATCGAGGGGCAGGATCTCCGGATAACTGTAATAAAGGGCAAGGGGTTGCCCGGCAAGGGTGACTGTGTCGGCAACATACTTGTCGAGGTAAGGATAGTGGTCCCGAAGGAGCTCTCCCCCAGGGAGAAGGAACTGTTCGAGGCTTTGAAGAAAGAGTCGCAGTTCAAACCCGAGATCAAAAAGAGGGGTCAGAAAAAGAGGGGTTAGGCCTGCACACTTTTGGCCTGCCCCCGGGGAAAAGATATCCATAGGTGAAGGGACCGGGAAAAAAGTCAAGAGTGCACGGCCTAACCCTGCTTTAGGAGGTTAAACATGGATCTCAACAAACTGACATTGAAATCCCAGGAGGCGCTCTCAAGCGCCCAGAATATTGCCGTCACCATGGGCCATACAGAGGTGGACGGTGAACACCTGTTGCTTGCCCTATTGCGACAGGAGAACGGGCTTGTGCCGAGGCTCCTCTCCAAAATGGGCCTCCAGGCCGAGGGGGTTGCCGAAGAGACCGAAAAGGAACTGCTGAAGAGGAGCAGAGTCTCGGGCCCCGGCGTAGAACCGGGGAAGATCCACATTTCGATGCGTCTTTCACGGCTGCTGGTATCTGCTGAGGAGACAGCCGCCAGAATGAAGGACGAGTATGTCTCGGTGGAGCACCTCTTCGCACGCCTCCTTGACGAGGGCAATTCGACCACCGCCGGACGGATCCTTGCCGGGGCAGGGATCACTACCCAGTCGTTCCTCAAGGCCCTTCAGGACGTCCGGGGAAGCCAGAGGGTCCAGAGCGCCGACCCGGAGAACACCTACGAGGCCCTTGAAAGATACGGCCGCGACCTGGTGGCAATGGCGAGGTCGGGGAAGCTGGATCCGGTCATAGGACGCGACGAGGAGATCCGAAGGGTCATAAGGATCCTCAGCCGCAAGACCAAGAATAACCCGGTCCTTATTGGCGAGCCCGGCGTCGGCAAGACGGCGATCGTGGAGGGGCTTGCCCAGCGCATAGTCCGGGGCGATGTCCCCGAAGGCTTGAAGGACCGTTCCGTCTTTGCCCTCGATATGGGAGCCCTCCTTGCGGGGGCCAAGTACAGGGGGGAGTTCGAGGAGCGCCTCAAGGCCGTACTCAACGAGGTCAAGGAGAGCGACGGCCGAATACTGCTCTTCATTGACGAACTGCACACCATTGTTGGTGCGGGAAAGGCCGAGGGTGCCATCGACGCCGGCAACATGCTGAAACCGATGCTGGCCAGGGGCGAACTCCACTGCATCGGGGCCACCACCGTCGACGAGTACCGCAAACATATAGAGAAGGACGCCGCCCTTGAGCGCCGCTTCCAGCCGGTCATGGTTGAGGAGCCCACCGTTGAGGACACCATCTCCATCCTGAGGGGGCTGAAGGAGCGCTTCGAGGTCCATCACGGTGTCAGGATCCAGGACAACGCCCTGATCGCCGCTGCAATGCTTTCCGACCGTTACATTACCGACAGGTTCCTTCCCGACAAAGCCATCGACCTGGTGGACGAGGCTGCGGCCATGGTCCGTACGGAGATCGACTCACTTCCTGCCGACCTTGATGCCGCCACCCGCAGGGTGATGCAGATGGAGATCGAGGAGGCGGCCCTGTCGAAGGAGACTGACAAAGCCAGCAAGGAAAGGCTTGATGCGCTTAGAAAAGAACTGCAGGACGCCCGGGCCTCGGCGGATGCAATGAGGGCCCGGTACGATGCCGAAAAACAGGCCATAGTAAAATTGCAGGGCATTCGCGAAGAGATCGAAAGCGTAAAGAGGGAGATAGAAAAAGCCGAAAGGGATTACGACCTCAACAAGGCTGCCGAACTCAAGCATGGAAGGCTGCCTGACCTTGAGAGAAGGCTTACTGCTGAAGAGGAACTCCTGATCAAGAAGCAGGGGGGCGACAAGCTACTCAGAGAAGAGGTCACCGCCGAGGAGATCTCCAGGATCGTCTCGAAATGGACCGGCATCCCCGTATCGAAACTGCTGGAAGGTGAGAGGGAAAAGCTTCTGCGCCTCGACGACATCCTCCACCGGCGGGTGATCGGGCAGGACGAGGCGGTCCGTCTTGTAGCCGACGCCGTGCTCAGGGCCCGGTCAGGGATAAAAGATCCCAAAAGGCCCGTGGGCTCCTTCATATTCCTTGGCCCAACCGGTGTGGGAAAGACCGAACTTGCCCGCACCCTTGCGGAGGCCCTTTTCGACTCCGAGGAGAACATGATCCGGATAGATATGTCGGAATACATGGAGAAACACTCCGTGTCCCGACTTGTCGGTGCGCCTCCAGGCTACGTAGGGTACGACGAAGGTGGACAGCTGACCGAGGCAGTGAGGAGGAAACCCTATTCGGTGATCCTCTTTGACGAGATCGAGAAGGCTCACCACGACGTGTTCAACATCCTTCTCCAGATCCTCGACGACGGAAGGCTGACCGATAGTCACGGGCGAACGGTGAACTTTACGAACACAATAATAATAATGACCAGCAACATCGGAGCTGCGGACCTCATGGAGGGCATAACTTCCTCCGGCGAGATCCCCGATTCGGTCCGTGAAAGCGTAATGAGGCAGATGAGGGCCTCATTCAGGCCCGAATTCCTGAACCGCGTCGATGATATTGTTCTCTTCAAGCCTCTGAGAATAGAGGAGATCGAGCAGAT
>LGGV01000148.1 GCA_001509095.1 Synergistales bacterium 58_81
GTATCCATTCCCGAACGAACATGATCGCTCCCGCCGTGGTGAACCTGAGTCCCAGCATAATGAAGGGGGGCAGGGTCTCTATCGCGAATTTCATGGCCAGATACGTGGTTCCCCAGAAGAAATAAACCGACACCAAGGTCGCAGCAACAGGTGGTGTCATGCGATGGTCGTCCAAGGGTCATCTCACCTTTTCCAGGTCCTGTTTGTCAAAACCAGTCAATTATAGACTGTGATGGAAGGATCTACTTGTTGGAGGGGGGGTGCCTTTTTTACAGGTCCCTGGACCGGAGAGGCAACCACATCTCCACCAGGAGACCGCCTCCCGGCGGAAGCTCGGCATTTATATCTCCACCGTGGGCAAGGGCAGCTTTCTGGGCTATGGCAAGACCGAGGCCGGAACCCCCCGTATCACGGGATCGGGAGGCCTCTGTCCTGTAAAAGGGTTTGAATATCTGCTCAAGTTCGTCTTCAGGTACTCCGGGGCCCTTGTCCAGGACCGTCACAGAGACACCGGACCGCCCCCCTCTGGTCCGTCGTTCTGCCTTGACGGAAACAGCGGTTCCCTCAGGGGTGTACCTGAGGCCATTGCGGACTATATTCTCCACGGCTCTTCGGACCAGTTCGCTGTTGAGCCTGACCGGCTCCAGGTCGTCGGGGTAGACAAGCTCGACCCTGCGCTTCATGGCCCGCGCCTCGAAGTTCGCGTCCTCTACAACATTCTCCAGGATAGCTGCAAGATCGACCATCTCGAAGGTCACGTGATCCATCTCAGCCTCGACCCTCGACAGTGAGAGCAGGTCGCCGATCATATCGTTCAGGACCTCCGATTCACGTTCGATACGTTCAAGGGACTCCTTTGTCACTGACCCCGATTTCTTCCTGGCGAGCTCCAGCGCCACTCCCAGGCGAGCCAGTGGGGTGCGGAGTTCATGCGATATGTCCCGGATCAGGCGCCGCTGAGCTTCCAACAGTGTCGTAAGATGTTTTGTCATGGCCTCGAAACTGCGGGCAAGCTCGCCTATCTCGTCGGAGCGGTTCTTGACCAGGTCCTCCACAGGGGTGTCCAGTTGGCCACTCGAAACGGACCTGGCTGTCTTGCTCAACCGCACCAGGGGATCCGAAAGGTACCTTGCGAGAAGGAAGCAGAAAACAAGAGCGGTGGCCAAAAGGCCCATCAGGTGGATCCGGTTACAGGGACTCCCTCCCCTTCGAAGATGAATATGGCAAGTCCTGTTTCGCTCCTGATCCTGTCAATCTCCTCCCTCAGGCGGGCAGGACTCTCGGTCTCTACCAGTTCGAGAAGTCTTTTGCCGTTCCTGTCAAGAGCGTTCGAAAGGGCTTCCTGCTGCCCTGTAAGGATGATCCCCTGCTGGGTCATGAAGATCGTCAGAAGAACGCTGACAAGGGCCATCAGGAGCATGGCCCCCAAAAACCACAGGAATATCCTCTGGAACAGCTTTCTCTCTCTCACTGCCCAGACATCTCCGTTGGAAGGGCGAGGATATAGCCCAGCCCCCTGACGGTCTTGATCCGGTCAGAGCCGTCAGAGTAGGTGCCTATCTTCCGTCGGAGGTTGCTGATGTGAACGTCGAGGCTCCTGTCGAAGGGGGAGAAGGATCTCTTCAGAACACTTCTGACCAGGACCTCCCTGGACATGGCCGTGCCGGCAGAATGGGCCAGGGTCTCGAGCAGGTCGAACTCCACGGTGGTCAGGTCGATGCGGTTAATTCGGTCCACGTCATCACCCCTGGCTGTCAGCATCAGGACAGGCACAACTGATTGACGACGGATCTCCTTCAAGACCTCCATTCCCGAAAGACCGGGGAGCATGACGTCAAGGATGACCAGCGAGAATCGCTCTGCGAGGACCCTGGATGCCACCTTGCGTCCATCGTGAATGGATTCGACCTTGAATCCTTCGGCCTCAAGGAACTCGGTAAGCAATTCGCAAAGCCCAGTATCATCATCGGCCAGCAGTATACGCTCCACGGCACTCCCCCCATGCAGGAAGGTTTTTGCCATACTACCTCATTGAACCCTCAACTGCTGTCAAGAAAGGTTTTCTCTTGTAAAGGGTCCTTAACATTCCTTTACAGGGGACACCGGTCACTGGATCTCGGCTATCACATCTATCTCCACGAGAATACCGAGCAACTGGCTCCCCACGGTGGTCCTCACCGGGAAGGGCGGAGAAAAGAACTCCTTGTAGACGCTGTTGAAGGCCTGGAAATCCTTAAGATCGGCGAGGTGTACCGTGGTCTTCACCACGTTGTCCATGTTGGCCCCGCCGGCTTCGAGGATGTTCCTGATGTTGGTCAGGACCTGACGGGTCTGTTCCTCGATCGTCTCTGGGGTTTTGCCGGTTTCGGGGTTCAGTGGCCCCTGCCCCGACACGTAGATGCGTTTACCCACTATCAGGCCCTGGGAATAGGGACCGATCGGATCGGGCGACCTGCTTGTGCGTATCTCTTTCTTCATCTGGAAAACCTCCCTAAAAAGATGGTGAACGGTAAATGGTGAACGGTGAACGGAAAGATCTGCAGGAAAACCAGGGTTTTGCCGAATTCAGCCGTTTACTGTTCACTGTTCACTGTTGCGGATCTCCTCTTCGGGCAGTTCCAGGTCCACCCGGCGGGCAGGAATATCTATGGAGATCATATCCCCATCACGGACGACGGCGACAGGTCCTCCGACATCGGCCTCCGGGGAGAGGTGCCCCACGGCGGCACCTTCTGTAAATCCAGAGAAACGGCCGTCGGTGACCACAAATACGTCCTGCCCCATCCCAAGCCCTACCAGTGCGTCGGTGGTCATCATCATCTCTCTCATTCCCGGCGCTCCACGAGGCCCCTCACGCCTTATTACCACCACATCGCCCTTGTGGATCCTGCCCTCGACAACGGCCGAATGGGCCTCCTCGTCCGAATCAAAGACCCTCGCTGGACCTTTGAAACGAAGAGCTTTCTCAGATATAGTCGAGGTCCGGCAGATGGCCCCGTCGGG
>LGGV01000053.1 GCA_001509095.1 Synergistales bacterium 58_81
AGGACAAGGATGGTCATGGCCACGGCGAAGATGCCGTCGGTCAGGGCCTCGATACGACCCTTCGAGAGATCGCCTTCAGGGATCCTTTTGTCCCGCGGCAACCTTAATACCCCCTTCCAATATTGACGACCACTACATTATATCTGCGAGAACAGGCTGCTGCATACATTTATTAGGCAAGAAGGGTCTTTTCCAATATAATTCTTACTATCGCCGTCCCATAAGCCTGCACCCGAGGAAAGGGGGCTTGATCCGCCTTGGACCCCTCCAGGAAGAACCGCCTTGTCCTCCTTGTCGCACTGGTCATCCTGTGGATCATGCTCACTGGATCACTTGAACCTGTCTCAGTCGTGGCGGGCCTACTCGTTTCGGTCCTGATAGTCCGTTTAACATGGAGACCCCTTCTCCTTGGGATAAGGCGGGTGGGGGGCCATACAGCCCACCCCCTGAAAATCAAGCCCCTGGAAGCTTTTAAGATGCTGCCCAGGTTCTTCTACGACATCCTCAAGGCATCGGCAGAGGTCGCCCTTATCGCAATCAGGCCGCGGATATCCATCAGGCCCGGTATCGTAAGGGTCGATTCCCACCTGAAGAACAAGACCGCCCTGGTGTTCCTCTCCAACTACATTACCCTGACGCCGGGGACACTAACTGTAGACATTGATACATCTCACCACCAGATCTATATCCACTCCCTGGACCTCGACTCCCTGGACGCCCAGGGGGTGCGTGAAGATGTAGCCCTGCTGGAAGGAAGGCTCGGGAGGGTCCTGGAATGATCGTCATTATCATCTGGGCACTGATGATATCGGCCGCCCTGGGCTTCTGGCGGGTGGTAGCAGGTCCTACCGTTCCCGACAGGATAGTCGCCGCCGACGCCATGTCCATTATCCTGACGACGACCCTTGCCCTGCTGGGACTTGTCTTCGAAAACCCGCTCTTTCTTGACATAGCCATAGCCTTTGCGGTGCTTGCCTTCGCAGACGTGTTGATAATGGCAAAATTCTTTGAGCACGGGGAGCTCCACCTATGAGCCCCGTCCTGAGAGAGGCGCTGGCCTTCCTCCTGATGGCAGGCGGAGCCTTCTTCTCCTTCGCCTCTGTGATCGGGATAATAAGGTTCCCGGACGTCTACACCAGGATCCACTCCGGCACCAAGGCCCTCACCGGAGGCGCGACCCTGATACTTCTCGGGGCCGCCCTCTACGCCCCTTCGTGGCAGATAGCAGCCAAGCTGTTCCTCATAGCCGGATTCCTTATGGCGACCAATCCAATAGCCTCCCACGCCTTATCGAGAGCCTGTTACCGCCACGGGATGAGACCTGAGGTGATCTTCGTCGATGAATACGGACCCGTTGCGGATGAGGAGGCAAAAAAATGAGCCTCGCTTTCATGGTCTTTCTCTACCTGTTCCTGATAGCCACGGCCCTGGTCATATCCGCTATCGGGGACATACTGAGCGCCGTGATCACCCTTTCGGTCTTCGGCATCCTTCTGGCAACCGCCTTTGCCATCCTGCAGGCCCCCGATGTGGCGCTGACCCAGGCCGTCATCAACTCGGGGATCGTCACTGCCCTGTTCCTGGTCGCTTTCTCGCAGACTGAAAGACCACCGTGCTACGACAAAGAGGAGGAGAAGGAAGAATGAACATCAGGCCCTTCCTGTTCAGGATCACCGCCCTTTTCCTATGCGCCTTCCTGGGGGTAATGCTTTTCAGGGGTATAGCCGCAATGCCCCCGAAGGAGAGCGTCACCGGACCCGCCGCTCACTACCTGGAAAGGGCGTCCCGGGAGACAGGTGCCCGCAACGTCGTCGGGGCGATCCTCTTCGACTACAGGGCCTTCGACACCCTCGGAGAGTCCACCGTCATATTCACTGCCGTATGCGGCATTTCCATGCTCTTTTCCCGGAGAAAGTTCCACCGGTCGTCCAGCGGTCTATCATTCATCGCGAAACGTGGGATAGGCATCATGGCACCCTTTCTGATCATGTACGCCACGGTGATCATATTGTTCGGCCATATTTCCCCCGGAGGTGGCTTCCAGGGAGGTACCATCTTCGCCACGGTAACGGTCCTTCTCTGCGTTGTTTTCGGTTCGAGTTTCGAGTCGTCCTATTTCCCGCCCAAGACCAAGGAGAGCCTCGAGTCCGGCGGGGCCCTGCTATTCTGCGGCATAGGCCTGGTGGGGCTTGCCGCCGGGACGGGATTTCTCTCCAACCTCTCCGCAGGGTTCCCAGCGGGCAGGGAGGGATCTCTTCTGAGCGCCGGGACCATACCCCTGCTCAACATTGCCGTGGGGATGAAGGTAGGCGCCGGGCTCTCCGCCATCTTCTACAGCATGATCAAGATGCTCGATACGACCAACGACTATCGTGAAGGGGGTCCGATCCGATGATCACCCTTAGCTATGTCACATCGGTCATCATTTTCTGCATCGGACTCTACACCATCATGGCAAGGAGGAATCTCTTCAAGACCGTTCTGGGCCTTGCGCTAATGGAGTCGGCCATTCTCCTCATCATTGTATCTTCAGGCTACATCCCGGGAGGGGTACCGCCGATCGAACCCTTTATGGGCCCGGCTGTCAATCCTCTTCCGCACGCCTTCACGTTGACGGCCATAGTCATCGGGGCCAGCGATATCGCCCTTGCCCTGGCCTTCATAATCAAACTGCAAAGGCACTACAGGAGCGTTGATCTTGACAGGATCAGGGGGCTGCGCGGATGACCCTGGTCCTTGCCATTGTGGTCCCCCTTGTTGCGGCATTTCTCATACCCGTTTTCCACCTTGCAAGGAAGACACTCCCCGTATCCCTGATAGGCATAATGGGGCTGATATCCCTGTCGGCCTCAATGGCTGCCGCATATGCAGGCTGGTTCTCACCGGAGGTCTCGCTGCTGGGAGGGTGGGCCCCGGAAATAGGTATAGTTCTCGTGGCGGACAGGCTCTCCTCTGCATTCCTCCTGATCACCGGGATAGGGAGCGGAGCTGCATTGGCCTGCGCCCTGGAGAAGTTCGGGGGAGGGCCATGGAGGTTTTACGCCATCTTCTTTCTGCTGCTGGGATCCATGAACGGGATACTGCTTACAGGGGACCTTTTCAACCTCTTCGTCTTCTACGAGATATTCTCGGTGGCCGCATACCTTCTGGTGGCCTTCTCCATGTCGTGGCAGGCCCTCGAGGCTGGGCTCAAGTACCTTGTCCTCGGGACCATCGGGGCCCTTTTCATCCTCCTGGGGACAGCTTTCACCTTCATGGCCACGGGGATCCTCAACATGGCACTTCTTTCGGAAGCCCTTGTCTCCGTCCCCAGGGAGACCCTGACGGCCATCTCGGCATGCCTGGTGCTTGGCCTTACTATCAAGACCGGTGCCTTTCCTGTCCACTTCTGGCTGCCCGACGCCCATTCCTCTGCCCAGACCGCTGTCAGCGCCCTCCTTTCGGGAGTTCTGGTCAAGGTCTCTATCTATGCCCTTATGCGGGTCTGTTTCCTCTTCTTCCTGGAAACGAACGGGACTGTGTTCCTTGCCATCACTGTTATCGGCTCCCTTTCCGCCCTGGGGGGGCATCTGATGGCGCTTAGACAGGACGATATCAAGAGACTGCTGGCCTACTCCACGGTTGCTCAGATAGGGTACATCCTTATAGGGGTGGGCTGCGCCAGCGCAGCCGGGGCGGCGGCCGCGGTATTTCATTCTTTCAATCACATGCTTATGAAGATGGGGCTGTTCATTGCCGCCGGCAACGTTTCCGATGAAAAGGGGACCAGGGAGATCTGCAAACTTACGGGGTTATGGAAAGAAAAGCCGTTCTGGGTGTTGGGCTTCACGGTTCTGTCGGCCGCCATAGTCGGCATTCCCCCTCTTAACGGTTTCATGAGCAAGTGGTTCATTATCCTCTCCTCTGCCGGAGCGGGGACCGTCATCCCTGCCCTCGTTATAGCAGCCGGTACGGTCATTTCCGCTGCCTACTACCTGAGGGTCCTTTCTGCCTTCGTCTCCCCGGGGGAATCAGATCAGGAAGACCCTTTCAAGTCCTCCCCCCGAAAGGTCCGCAGCAAAATCGTTTCCCTGACCATTGTCGGAAGTTTTGCGATGTTTTGCCTGGCGCTGGGAATAATGGCATTCTCCCCGTTCTCCCGGGAATATTTTTCTTCCATAGGTCGAACAGCAGTTGATGTGGGGGCTTACGTGGGGCTGGTGACAGGAAGATGAGCCTTTCCAACCTGTTTGACGGCATAAACGCTCCTTTCCTTGCGGCAGGGCTGGTACTTTATATATCCGCTGTTATTTCCGGTGAATGGTATTTTAAAGCCCCGGGGGAAAGAGTGCGCTTCAGGGTCCTCGTGGCTGCGGCCTCGGCGGGGTCGATAGGGATACTTTCCTCGGGGAACTGGCTGCTTTTCGTGTTTTTCCTGGAGATTTTGACCTTGTCCCTCTGGAGCATGATCTCGATGAAGGAACCCAGGGCGGCCCTGGTATACCTTCTCTCGCAACTTGCTGCCGCCGGCCTTATCCTTGTGGGAACTGCAGGGGTCTATGCACATACCGGTTCGCTTGCCATCGGCCCTGTTCCTGAGCCCTGGAGGGTTTTCTTCATGGCAGGCTTCGGGATCAAGGCTGCATTCCCCTTGCTTCACTTCTGGCTTCCCGAGGCACACGGCAAGGCCCCTTCTCCTGCCAGCGCCCTGCTCTCAGGTTTCGCTGTCAAAACAGGCATCCTTGGACTGATAAGGGCCTTCCCGGAGCCCTTCGCCCCCCTCGTTCTTATCGGGACCGTCATGGCCTTCTTTGGAGCGTTCATGGCGGTTTTCCCGAGGGACATAAAGAGGGTACTGGCATACTCCACAATGAGCCACCTGGGCTTCATGACCGCAGCGGTCGGTGCGGGGTCAGGGGAGATCGCCGCTGCCTACGCCTTTTCCCATGCCATGATCAAGGGAAACCTCTTCATATCTGCCGGGATCGTCGAGAAAACTTTCGGGACCAGGGACATTTTCGCCCTGCGGGGGAGCGGAAGACTACATTTTGCTGCCGTCGCCGCCCTGACAGCCGGGGCGTTTTTTGCCGCGGGTCTTCCGGGAACTGCATCGTATCTTCTCAAGAACTCGGTCATATCCTCCCTGGGCCATACAGCACCCTGGTGGCAGCCTTTCATGCTTACAGCCGCCGGGATGATGGCGGCCGGGTACCTTCTTAATATCACTGCACCACTTTTCTTCAGGGACAATAGCAAGAACGGGACCCCCAAACATGAGGAAGGGGGGAATATCATCTTCGCTGTGCTTTCCGTAACGATCCTCCTGCTGGTAATTGCGGCCGATTCCTTCTTCCCCTCTATCCTGCATGCCTTCCGGGTCGACACAGGCTTTACCCCGGCATCAGACAAGCTGGAAGCGTTCATTGCCAGCGCCGCTGCAGGCTTGATTATCCTGCTCGCGAGGCTCAGGCTCAAGGGGATCCCGGAGCAGGGACTCCCCGACATAAAGATCTGCCTGTCTATGGATGAAGGCCCTTTATATGCTTTCAACAGGGTTTCAGGATGCTGTCACCCCGGTCGGCTCAACACCTTCGTTTTCGTGGCCCTGGTCTTCCTGGTCCTTCTCATGCTGACCCTCTAGGGGTCTGTCGGACTGACGTGCCGTTTTGAGGTCTTCCCCCTTCGTCGTTCACGCCGAAACGTACAATCGGTGCATCCGCTTCAGGTTGAAGGGGGAGGAGACCAGGCTTCATTCGTCTTTGGCAGCCCGAAGACCACGGAGCGGGAACCGACGGAAGCCCATCACCTGCTTGTTGACCCCGAAGGCGGGTTCTATGGTCGCCTTGAGCCGATCATAGAGCTTTCGCCCCTCGGGAGTCTTGAGGCGGTGCTTCATTAGAGCCACGGGATCGTAGGTGGCCGCCTCGATCCGCAGGCTCGAAAGGGTCCGTGTGGCGTATCCGTAAAAAGAAGCGACAAGAGGACCGAGGGATCGTAGGCTTCGGATCCCCATGGAAACGACCTCGACAATAAACCGGGCCGGGTGATCCTTTGGAAGCCAGTCGTCCATGGAGAGCGGAAGAATATAGGGAGTCTTTCTGTCCACTGTCCTGAACATCGCCGACAGGGTCCATCACATCGCTCTCTTCACGGATTCATTGTCTCTATTCGTTCTAACTGATCTACCCTATGCCCGACAGACTCCTGGAAAGAGGCATGAAATGATGTTCGATACAGCTAATGAACTGTTCAGGATCGATACGTTCTCCCTGGTAATGTCCGCACTGGTGGTCTTCATGACAGTAGCGGTCTCGATCTACAGCCCGGGCTACTGCGAAGAGAGAACCACCGCGAGGAGAGCCGTCTTCTACGGGGCGCCCTGGCTTTTCTGCCTCTTCTCCTGCCTGGGAGTCATCTCTGGAAGCTGGTTCATGTTCACTATCTCCGTTGAACTATCCTCGCTGGCCCTCTTTTTCATCATCCTCCTCCAGGACCCGAAAGCCGCACGGCTTTATATCTTCTCCCAGCTCTTCGGAGCGGGATTTTTACTCACGGGGGCTGCTATCCTGGGTGCCCGGACGGGGGCCACTGCGATAGGCCCGGTCCCGGGTGACATTCTATGGCTCTTCCTGACCGGTCTCGGCGTCAAGGCAGCCTTCCCGGTGCTCCACTTCTGGCTACCCCAGGTCCACAGCAGAGCCCCTACACCTGCAAGCGCCCTTCTTTCCGGCTTTGCTGTCAAGATAGGGGTCTTCGGCATCGCAAGGCTGGTATCGCCCGACACCGGGACTGTCCTCCCGCTCCTTGGATCCGTCATGGCCCTTTACGGTGTCGGTCAGGCTCTGCTACAGCACGACGCGAAGAGACTCCTCGCCTACCACACGGTAAGCCAGCTGGGGTACATTGTGACCGCCCTGGGTGCAGGTACCGCCCTGGGGATAGCCGCGGGATTTTTCCACGCCGTGGCCCACGCCCTCTTCAAGGGCCTGCTCTTCCTCTCAATTGGGACCCTGGAAAAGGTCTACGGGACAAGGGACCTGGGGAGACTGGGAGGGGCGGCCAGGGATCTCCCGCTGACCTTCGGTCTCTTCATTACCGGCGCCCTCGCCATCTCGGGATGTCCCGGCTTGAGCGGATATGCCAGCAAGGCCATGGTAAAAGCGGCCCTCTACGAGATCCCAAACCCGTTATGGTACTGGGCCCTGCAGGCGGCAGGAGTGGGAACGGTGATATCCTTCTGCAAGGTAGGTTACTTCGCCTTTATCAGGGAACGCAACCCGGAGCTTCGCCCCGACAGGGTACATATGCCCCGAGGCAGAAAAGACCTCCTGAGGAACGCGGGAATGGCGCTTCCAGCCGCCGCAACGCTGACCCTGGGCATATTTCCGTGGTTCTTCGCGGACCTTGGGGGCCTGGAGAGCAGCACGATCTTCGGCACGAAGGACATCCTCACTACAGCGGCGACCTTTGCCCTGGGAATATCGTTATTCTGGATATTGAGGAAATGGTTCGAATCGGGAAAGCACGATATCCCCGACATCGACACCCTCATTCCGAAGGGCAGCCGACTCTCAGCGCCGGTCTTCAGCATATTGCAGTCGATGAACTGCGGCCTTCTGCGTTTCTATATCGCTGCCGTCATTGCCGTCGGACTGGCCCTGATGTTATTGATGTAGCTCCCGTTGACTCAAAAACCATTTGCATGTACAGGAGAGGAATGATATGCATGAGCGCAAGAACGAAAAGAAGGAGATCCTGATCCCCGGGGGGTACGCCCGTGCCTTGTAGATTACGGTGTCGACAGGGCGCTGATGGACCTGGTATGCGCCGTTTCGGCCTGCCCCATGGACCTTAACATCACCGGCGGGGACAGGATAACGGATATCCTGGTGACGATAAGGGATCAAGAAAGCATTAATAAACCCGACTGATATCCTGCAGCCTAGAACTTTCTGCTGTCGTAAGCCCAGTGAAGGAGGGCCTGTCGCTGCCTGCTCCGACAGTGCAGGTCACCGGGGAAGCAGTTCTTCCTGATCTGGGCAATGTGCCTGGTCATTGCCTTCCAGCGGGATATCTGTCTGAGGTCGTCAGCGCACCTGCGCCCCCTGAAGTAGCGGCAGTACCACTGGAACCAACCCCTGGGGTCCTCGTGGTAGATCCACCCCTTCTCAACCCAGTATGAAAGCGGTTTTGAGGCGTTCACTCCGAAGAGGTTCAGGGCCGGGTCGTGGCGTTCGTGGCATAGCTGGGCCTTCTCGAACCAGGACGCCGGGAACTCGCCGCGGCAGTCGGTCATGTACTTGCCGCCGAAGACCCCCAGTTCCAGCATCTGCGGGGGTGTCAGGTCGGGCCGGAAACCGGGGTGGAAGTTCTCCCCCTCCGGCTCGGTCAGTTCATAGGTATATCCCTGCTGCATGAGGTCGTTCACAACTATGATCTTTCGCACTGGAAACCCCCGGCCTGGGAGACCCTCTCTTGCCGTATGATCACAAGGGGAAGACCGGAAGGCGCTCAAGGTAGACCAGGTCGCTCCCGTCGTAGCCCCCCTCTTCGAGGAGGACAGCGGCCTTGCACACTACATCGGCCCCCGCCTTCTCGAGAAGGCTCTGGACCGCCCTGAGGGACCCTCCGGTGGAGACAACGTCGTCCACCACGCACACCCTTTTCCCTTCTATCTTCTTGCGGTCGACCCCATCCAGGACAAGTATCTGCTTGCCCTGGGTCGTGATGGA
>LGGV01000054.1 GCA_001509095.1 Synergistales bacterium 58_81
GAGGAGATCAAGAGGGCCGAGCGCATCTCCAGGGAATCGGAGAGGCCCAAGAACGGGCTCAATCCGGACTACCAGTTCGACTCCTTCGTGGTGGGTAAGTCGAACAGGCTCGCTCACGCAGCGAGCCTGGCCGTAGCAGAATCACCGGGGGTGGCCTACAACCCGCTCTTCTTCTGGGGCGGCGTCGGGCTTGGAAAGACCCACCTCCTTCACGCCATAGGGAACTTCGTAACCAAGCACAACGAGGGAACGAAGATAGCCTACATAAGCTCCGAGAAGTTCATCAACGAATTCATCCTCTCCATACAGAACAACAAGACTCACGAGTTCAAGCAGAAGTACCGCAGCGTGGATGTGCTGCTCATAGACGACATCCACTTCCTTGCCAACAAGGAGAGCACCCAGGAGGAGTTCTTCCACACCTTCAACAGTCTTCACGACGCAAAGAAGCAGATAGTGCTCACCTCCGACAAACCTCCCAAGGACATCCACAACATCGAGGAGCGACTGGTGAGCCGCTTTGAATGGGGGCTCGTCACCGACATACAGCCCCCCGACCTTGAGACCAGGATCGCCATCCTCAAGAAGAAGGCAGCCCTGAAGAACTACTTCGTCCCCGACGACGTTATAGACTTCCTTGCCCAGAACATTCCCAGCAACATCCGCGAGCTGGAGGGGTCTCTCAACAGCGTCATGTTCTTTGCGGACCTGAACAACGAGTCCGTTACCGTCGAGAACGCCTCAAGATGGCTCAAGGACCTGATCCGGAGATCCTCGAGGGGCCAGATAACCATAGAGCTGATCCAGCAGGTCACCGCAGAATCCTTCGGCATCCCCGTCTCCTCCCTCTCCGGCAACAAGAGGACCTCGGAGATAGCCCTGGCCAGACAGGTGGCCATGTACCTCAGCCGTGACATGACGGGGACCACCCTTCAGCAGATAGGCTACGCCTTTAACAGAAAGGACCACACCACCGTGATCCATGCCTGCAAGAAGATAGAGGAATCGCTGAGAAAGGATTCAAGGATCAAGAGCATTGTGGAAAACCTCAGGGAAAAGTTGTGATACTGATGTGTTCCTGTCGTATTCTTTCCACAGGACTTCCCTCACTATCCGATAAAGAAAGCCTGGAACATGGCGGAGAGAAGCGCGGGACAGAGGAGCACCATTTCGGTCCTCTCCGGTGTCAAGTGCGAGGCTTCGGGAGACGGGGTATCCCTCAAGGCAACGGACCTGAAGACATCCATAAACTGTCTTGCAGATGGAGTGGAGGTCCTTTCCGAGGGGAGCGCCATCTTCCCGGTGAAGAACATTGGCGAGTTCTTCAAGAAGGCTCCCGGAGAAACATTCACGATAGAGGTGGAGAAAGGCAAGGCAACGGTCATCTCCGGCAGCAGTGTCTACTCCTTTTCCACCTATCCCGTCTCCGAGTTCCCCAAGTTGCCCTCATCTGACAAGGCTGAGCCCTTTTTCAAAGCGATCTGCATGGACCTGAGGCGGCTCCTTGAAGAAGGGACCTTCTCCGGATCCCCCGGAGAGGAGTTCCCCCAGTATCTGAGCGCCGGTCTGGTCCAGACCGACGAAGAGAGGGTAAAGGTTGTATCCACCGACGGCAGGAGACTCTCCCTTTCGCAGGGGGTGGTCTCTGTGGATGGCGAGCCGGACCAGGTACTTCTCCCCCTTGCCGGGCTCAGGGAGCTTCAGAGATCACTCTCCACCGTAGAGGGCAACGAGGAGGTCCGGGTCCTCAAGGACGATGCCCAGGTCTACTTCAGGACGGGGACGATCGAGTTCTCCGTAAGAAGGGTGGAGTCCAGGTTCCCTCCCTACGAGAAGGTCCTATCCACTGACAGGACATCCTGGCTCACCATAGACCGGGAGATCTTCATAGAGGCCCTCGAAAGGGTAGAGGTAGTAGTAAGGGATTTCAGCCGGATGGTGGTATTCACGCTCTCCCCTGGCGGAACCCTGAAGATGCAGGCAAAGGCCCCCGAGGTGGGAGAGGCCTTCGAGGAGATCCCCGGCGACTGCGATGGAGAACCCCTCAAGATAGCCTTCAATGTCAGATACCTGCTGGAAGGCCTGAAAGCCCTTCACGGAACGGTGGCCCACCTCTCCTTCAATGGGCCCAACGGTCAGATGACCCTTTCCCGGCCCAGGGAGGACAGCTTCATGTACGTTCTGATGCCCATAACCCTTCCAGAGGAGGAGACTTCGGAAGAGACGGCATGAAAATATCCTCTACCCAATGGGAAGGATTCAGGAACCTGAAGCCCCGGCGCCTGGAATGGGCGGAGGGGCTTCATCTGCTTCTGGGGCCCAACGGCTCCGGGAAGACCAATATTCTGGAAGCTTTCCACGTGCTGACCGGCTGGGGTTCTCTCAGGGGCGAGAGGACCGCGGACCTTAGGAGCTGGACCGACCCCGGCAGGGGGACCTTTCTCTCGGCATCTTTCGACGGGGAGGATTCCCTGGAGGTGAAGGTAGGCATCGGGGCCCGGATCGTCGCGAAAAAAGGGGGATCCTCACTGCGCTCTTCCCAGCTGAGACCCCTTGTGCCGTCGCTGATCTTTCTTCCCAACGACCTCTCCCTGGTGGAGGGGTCCCCGGCCACGAGGAGGCGGCTCATAGATCGTCTCTGCGCCCTCCTGTTCCCCGTCTACGCACTGAGACTTCACGAATACGGCAGGGCCCTCAGGCAGAGGAACGCCTCCGTACGCATGGGCAGGAACCTGGCTGCCACGGCCAGGGTGATGGCCCCCCTGGCGGCATGGATCTGGGCTTGCAGGCTCACCGCCGTGGACCTCATCAGGAACGGCCTGGAGGAGGGGGAGGGTTTGCTCCCCCCTGGCGTGATGCTGGAACTAAAAAGGGGAGGCAGGGGGCTTGAGGACCTCCACCTTGATTTCTGGGAGTCCCTGGAGGCCGGCCAGAAACAGGAGAGGGCCACTGGCGTATGCCCTGTCGGACCCCACAGGGACGACCTTGTGATCCGTTTCCAGGAGAGGGACGTGGCAAGGTGCTTCAGCCGCGGCTACAGGAGAAGGGTCGCCATAGCCCTCCTGCTGTCGTCGGGGTGGGCCGTGGAGAGGAAGATGAGGAGGAAGCCGATCCTGCTCCTCGATGAGGTAATGGCTGAACTGGACCACGAAGGAAGGGAGCAGCTTATTGCCGTCCTCCTCCGTACGGGGTGGCAGGTCTTCGCCACCACGGCGGAGGACTGTACACCCGATTGGCCGGGGAGGGTCTGGTCTGTCGAAGGAGGCCGTGTCGATGAAGGGTAGAACTGTTCAGGGGGGGAAGCTGCCGGACGACCGGTCGTTCGAAGTCATAGTGGTCGGGGGCGGGCATGCCGGGTGCGAGGCGGCCCTGGCCTCGGCAAGGATGGGGGCAAGAACGCTCCTTGTCAACCTGCTTTTGGACAACGCCGCCATGATGCCCTGCAACCCCTCGATAGGGGGGCCGGCGAAGGGGCACCTGACCAGGGAGATCGACGCCCTGGGGGGAGAACAGGCAGCCGCCTCCGACGGCTCGACCATCCATATCCGGATGCTGAACACCTCCAAGGGGGCGGCCGTCAGGACCCTGAGAGCCCAGTGCGACCTCAGGGACTACCACCTATGGTACCGGAGAGCCTGTGACGGGCAACCGAGACTTGAAGTGATGCAGGACCAGGTCACGGATCTCTGGGTGGAGAGTGGAAGGGTCAGAGGCGTAAGGACAAGAATAGGCTCGGTCTACGAAGCCCGGGCGGTGATCCTGGCCACGGGGACCTTCCTGGGGGGGAAGGTCCACATAGGGTTGACCTCCTTTGCATCGGGCCCGTTGGGACAGGTCTCCGCCGAGGGGCTGGGTGCAAGCCTGCGCGAGGCCGGGCTGAAGGTGGGGAGGCTCAAAACGGGCACCACCCCAAGGATCCACGCCGCAAGCGTGGATTGGGACGCTCTCGAGCGGCAGGACAGCGCCGCCGAACCCTACTGCTTCAGCCACTGGGGGACCCCCAGGGTCTACACCGGCTATGCCTGCCACGCTACCAGGACCAATGACGAGACCCACCGGGCCATAAGGGATTCACTGGACAGGTCCCCCCTCTTCACCGGGGCTATCGAGGGTAAGGGGCCCCGCTACTGCCCCTCCATCGAGGACCGGGTCGTAAGGTTTCCCGACAAGGAGAGCCACCTTGTCTTTCTCGAGCCCGTCGGAAGGGACAGCGTGGAGATATACATGCAGAACTTCACCACCAGCCTCCCCTTCGACGCCCAGGTCAGGATGGTGCGCTCCCTCCCCGGGTGCGGGAGAGCCAGGATAATGAGACCCGGTTACGCCATCGAATATGACTTCATCCCGCCCACACAGCTCGAGCCATGGCTTGAGACAAAGGCCATCGGGGGGCTCTTCTGCGCCGGCCAGATCAACGGGACCTCCGGCTACGAAGAGGCCGCCGCCCAGGGTATCCTGGCGGGAATCAACGCGGTTCTGTCGACAAGGAAAGAGGAGCCCCTGGTGATCGAGAGGTCCCGGGGCTACATGGGGGTGCTGGTCGACGATCTGGTCACCAGGGGGACAGAGGAACCCTACCGGATGCTTACCAGCCGCTGCGAGTACAGGCTCCTCCTGAGACACGACAACGCCGACAGGCGCATGGCGCCTTTGGCCCGGAGGCTCGGGCTCCTGGATGACGAACGGTGGAGGGTCCTCCAGGGCAGGTGGGACTCCCTCGACAGGGAGCTCGAGAGATTAAAGAATACCAGGATCAGGGACAGGCGGCTGTTGGAAAAAGTCCTGGAGAGTCCTGAAACGGGTTCGGCCGAGCCGGGGGTCACCGCCGCGGACCTTCTGAAGAGACCTGGCGTCACCTGGGAGATGGTGGCAGAGGCTGCACCCCCGGCTGCGCGGCCTGACCCGGAGATCGTCGAACGGGTGGAGATAGAGATCAAGTACGAAGGGTACGTGGCCCGGCAGCTCTCCCAGGTGGAGAGAATGAAGAGGATGGACATGGTGCGCATACCCGGGGAGCTGGACTACTCCTCGGTGACGGGGCTTCTCAACGAAAGCAGGCAGAAGCTTGAGGCGATCCGCCCCAGGACGCTGGGGCAGGCCGGGAGGATATCGGGGGTGACCCCAGCGGATATAATGTTGCTGGAGGTATTCATCGAACGCCTCCGAAGGGAGATGGACCATGGCCGCAAGGAGAAGGAAGAGGAGTAACCGGGGGGTTTCAAGGGTCGGATCGCTCCTTATGTCCTCCCTCTCCAGGGAACAGTCTATGATGCTTCTCTTCGCGGACCTCTGCTCGCGCTGGGGCGAGGTGGTGGGTCCCAAGCTGGCGGGGAGGAGCTCTCCGGGGTCCATACTGGACGGGACCCTGACCGTTGTCGTATCGGACCCGATCCTCTCCCAGGAGATAACCATGAGAGGGGGCGACATTGCCTCCAGGATCAAAAAGGGCTGGGGCCTTGAAGTGTCCGGTGTAACCGTGAAGGTCGGAAGGCCGAGAAGAAGATCCCCGGAGAGAAGATCGCCGAAAAAGGGAGCTCTCAAGATAGAACCAGAGGAGGTGGAGTCCTGCCTGGAGAAGGTCCGCCCCGTGATCCCCAGGGATGACGTCGCCTCCGATCTTGCCAGGCTGATGGCGGTATATAAAAAGAGGTTCGGCTCTTCCGGCGGGGGCCAGATCCGGAAATCCGGAAAGGAAAGGTGATCTCCATGGCGGAGAACGGGAAGAGGTCGATCAATGCGGGGCTGATAGTTCTCGGTATCGCCCTTGCGGCTGGAATGGTCCTCTCTGCGTGGCTCGTTTCGGACACGGTCAAGAGCGTCAAACTTGCCAACCAGACCATAATGGTCAAGGGTTTCGCCCAGAAGGACGTAAGATCGGACATAGCGGTATGGACGGGGCGTTTCACCGCCAGGGACACCGAGCTGGTCAGGGCCTACTCAAGGCTCGAATCGGACCTTGAAAAGGTCATGGATTTCATGTCCCTGAGCGGGATACCGAAGGAGGAGGTGGACGTATCAGCGGTCACCACCATGATCCAGTACCGCAGGACCCTCCAGGGCTACGACACCAACGAGATAGAACAGTACGTGCTGGAGCAGTCCGTCACGGTAAGATCGAAAGAGGTCGACCTGGTGGCTTCCCTCTCCAGGGAGTCCACCACCCTTATCAGGGAGGGGGTGGAGTTCTTCTCCTTCTCACCGGAGTACTACTACTCGGGCATCGAGGACATGAAGATCCAGCTCCTGGGCGAGGCCACCCTGAACGCCAGGCAGAGGGCCGAACAGCTGGCCGTCAACAGCGGGGGGAAGGTCGGTCCCCTGAGGGCGGCGAGCCAGGGGGTCTTCCAGATAACGCCCCTTTACTCTACCGACGTGGAGGACTGGGGCAGGTACGACACGACCACCATCGAGAAGGCCGTGAAGGCAGTGGTGACGATACAGTATTCGATCGGGCCGTGAGAACAAGGCGACAGGAAGAACAGGACCCGTGATTCGTTAATCGTAAGTTCAAAAAACGGGATA
>LGGV01000055.1 GCA_001509095.1 Synergistales bacterium 58_81
TTCCGCTTTACAGGCAAACCCGCACACGCAGCGGGTGAGCCCTGGGCCGGCCGGAACGCCCTTAACGGTGTGCAACTGCTTTTTCATGCGATCGACATGCTGAGGCAGCACGTACTTCCCGATGTCAGGATGCACGGCATCGTCTCCGAGGGAGGCCTTGCTCCCAACGTGGTTCCCGAGCACGCGGCTGCAAAATTCTATTTCCGTGCCCCTAAGAGGCAAATGCTTCAAAATGTCATGGAAAAAGTTCACAACTGTGCACGCGGGGCGGCCCTGGCTACTGGTACCGAGGTGAATTTCACCAACTTCGAGTACAGTTTTGACGACATGCTCAAAAATGATGCGGCAGAGAAACTTGCCGAGGATATCCTGGAGGAGATGGGCATTAAAACCGTTGTATCCAGTTTGCCGCGGCCACCACGAAAGAAAAGGCCCACGAAGCCCTGGTGACCGGGGCAAGGCTTATGGCCAGGATCGCGCTGGAGGTCTTCCTGGACGAAGGCCTTCGCAAAAGGATCCGCGAGGATTTCGAGAAGGAGCGCAAAGAAGCCGCGCTACATAGTTAGGGACCGTTTTCTTGTAAGCTTTTCCAGGGTCGGCCTGATCCTGGATAAAGAATGGACGGAGTTCTCCAGGCAGGAGAAGGGCAACTTGCCTGCCAATGTTTTTACGTACCCAACAAAGATGCTCTTCTTTTTGGCGAGGAGTGACGGGTCATGATTGCCGACGAACGCGACACGATCTTTTCCCGTATGGCGCTTTTGAGAGGTTCAAGGTTTTATAAAGAATACTATTCGGACAATCCAGAAAAATGCGAGAACGACGAAATGCTTCGGTCCTTGCCGGATCTCGGTTCACCGGAGTGCCCGACCTACGACCATCTCGGATCGGTTTTTACCGGCGCCCTTTTTCGAATGCTCTCGGACTTGATCCCGATCTCCGCGGGGAAGCCTCATTCCGATCCCGTCGAGAGAGACCCCGCAAGACTTTCACGATGGGTAAAAGGGGCAGCCCTGTATCTCGGGGCAGACGATGCGGGGATCTCCTCTATCAGGCCCGGTATCTATTACTCGTACAGGGGGAGGCGCGAAGATGTCTGGGGGGAACCGGTGGAGGAGAACCATCCTTTTGCCGTCGCCCTTTTGTCATCGATGGACCCTTCGATGGTCCACAAGGGACCCCTTGCACCCGTCATGGCCGAAAGCGCCATGGGATACCTGAGGTCGGGCATCTCGGCTATAGCCCTGGCCTACGTTATCAGGGAGATGGGTTACCAGGCCAGGGCCCATACCGATGGCAATTACCTGGTGGTCGCTCCCAGGGTCGCCGTTGATGCGGGTCTTGGGGTTTTCGGCCGCAGTGGTCTCCTAATCCACCGTGTTTTTGGGCCCTGCGCGAGGATATCGGTCGTTACGACCGATATGCCCCTTCTGGCGGGAGTCCCTGACCCATTGGCCGATGTTGTCAAAAGCTTCTGCAGAGTATGCGGAAGGTGCTCTATGCATTGTCCCGGGAGGGCCATTCCAGGAGGGGGGCCTGATGAACGCGCTCCTGTCAGCTGGGTTCTTGATGCGGAAAAATGCTACCAGGCCTGGAGGAGGATGGGTACGGACTGCGGGGTCTGCATAAGCACCTGCCCGTTCACCTCCGGTATTGACTGGGCGGATCTTGAAAGGGCCGGCAGTGATCCTGCAGCGCATGAAAAGATCCTGTCAGCCTCAGGTGGAAGGGATATGCCACGCCCCTTCGACCCTGAACCTCCGTTATGGTGGAGGTAGGCTGTTCTGATCTCATGGGATCCATCAGAATTTTATCGAAAAACCGGTTTGAAGGAGGGTCAGGATTGCTGAACCGTTGCCCATGGTCAGAATCGCACCAGCTTTTAATGGATTATCACGATAACGAATGGGGGATCCCGGTATGGGATGACAGGGTCCAGTTTGAGTTCCTGGTCCTGGAGTCCTTTCAGGCCGGCCTGAGCTGGCTCACGATACTGAAAAAGAGGGAAAACTTCCTGAAAGCTTTTGATGGGTTCGATCCCGGGAAAGTGGCCCGCTTCGGTCCTGAAAAGGTCCGGCAACTCCTTTCAGACGAAGGGATCATACGCAACCGGCAGAAGGTCTCTGCCGCTATCTCCAACGCAAGGGCCTTTATTGACCTGGTGGAAAGAGAGGGCTCCTTCTCGTCCTGGTTATGGGGTTTCGCTGAGGGCAGACCCATTGTCGGTGGTTGGGATACCCAGGAGCAGATACCGGCCGAAACCCCCCTGTCGCAACATGTAAGCAGGGAGCTCAAGTCAAGGGGGTTCAGCTTCATGGGACCCGTGGTGGTCTACTCTCACATGCAGGCAGTCGGACTGGTCAATGACCATCTCAGGGATTGCTTCCGCTATGCCGAACTGTCCTCCTGAAGGACTTGGCTCTCCTCCACGGAGAGGTCGTCCACTCCTGCGAGGGACTCTACGTGATGTCTGAGTTCGTGTATCATCGTCTCCCTGATCTCTTCGTTCCACTCTTCAAAGGGAGCACTCCCGAGCATCTCCCGGAAGGACCCGTAGTAGAGGATGATGAGGTTCCCCAGTCCAGGATCTTCCAGGTACTCCCCCATGATGACGTAGTCGCCCTCCTCCCGGATCGAGGGTTCGACTATTATTCCTCCGTTGAGACGACTGAAAAGTTCGGTCGGCAGCGATCCGGCTATCTCTTCGGCGTTGTGTTTGAATTGTTTTAGGCTCATGAGCGGCATCGAAGGACCTCCCAATTAAAGTTTCTCCCTACCATAATTTTGCAGCTGACGGGTGGGTCGTGACAAGTGTATTATGTATGTGAAAAATTGTGCTAGAATAACATTCGGTAAATATCATTCCTACGGGGAGGTAGGTTTTTAATGAAATTCTCCAAGAGGATAACCTCGATGCAATCTTCGCCTATCCGCAGACTGGTCCCCTATGCCGAGGCTGCCAAGTCGGAGGGCAAAAAGGTTTATCACCTCAACATCGGCCAGCCCGACATAGTAACCCCGCCGGGCTTTCTGGAGTCCATCAAGAAATTTGCCGAGGACGTGATCGCCTATTCGTCATCCCACGGCAGTTACGAGCTCATTGATGCCATGATCGACTACTACGAGGGTTTCGATATAAACCTGGAGAGGAAGAACCTTATCGTCACCAACGGAGGCAGCGAGGCTCTGTCCTTCGCGCTCATGGCCACCTGTGACCCCGATGACGAGGTCCTTGTCCCCGAACCCTTCTACGCCAACTACAACGCCTTTGCCTCCTCGGTCAACGTAAAGCTGGTCCCTATTACCACCAAGGCAATGGAGGGCTTCCACCTGCCTTCCAAGGCTGAGATACTAAAGAAGATCACCCCCCTCACGAGGGCCATTCTCTTCTCCAACCCCGGTAACCCCACGGGCGTTATCTACACTAAGGAAGAGATGGATATGATCGCGGACATAGCTCTTGAGAAGGAGATCTACGTTATCGCCGACGAAGTCTACAGGGAGTTCGTCTACGACGGCCTGAAATACACCAGCTTCGGCAACATCAAGAGGCTCGAGGACAGGGTTATCATCGTCGACTCCATCTCGAAGCGCTACAGTGCCTGCGGGGCCAGGATAGGCTGCATCCTCTCCAAAAACGAAGAGCTCATGGCCCAGACCATGAAGCTCGCTCAGGGGAGGCTCTGCGTACCAACTTTGGAGCAGGTGGGTGCCGTGGCCCTCTACAAGACACCCAAGTCCTATCTTGAGGAGGTCAACAAGGAGTATCAGGCACGCAGGGACATCCTCATCTCCAAGGTCAGGGAGATGCCCGGAGTTATCTGTGAAGAGCCCAAGGGTGCTTTCTACGTGGTAGCCAAGCTCCCCGTCGACGATGCCGAGAAGTTCGTCATCTGGATGCTGAAGGACTTCCACGTCGACAACGAGACCGTCATGATGGCCCCGGCCGAGGGTTTCTACGCCACGCCCGGCCTCGGCAGGGATGAGGTCCGGCTAGCATACGTCCTCAAGAAGGAGGACCTGTCAAGGGCCATGGACATCCTCAAGGCCGGCCTCGAGGCCTACCCTGGAAGGATCAGTTCTGCTTCAAACTTCTAGCTTTAGTGAACCGGTCAGAAGAAAGCTTCAGCCGCCCTTTCGTGGCGGATCACCTATGCCCTGTCGGAAGGGGAGCTGTGCCTCTGCAGCCTCCAGGAAATGCTCGAGCTGTCCCCTTCAACCGTCTCAAGGCATTTATCGGTTTTAAAACAGGCCGGCCTGGTAGTATCCCGTACGGAAGGCAAATGGCGGTATTTCAGACTTGCCCCCGGACTGGGGAAAACACCGGAGGGGGATCTTGTCAAATGGCTCGTCAGAAACCTTGAGGGCGATCCCGAAGCCCGGGTCCAGGCTGAAAAGGTAGCCCTCTTGAGGGAACAGCAGCATAAAAGATGCGCTTCCTGCAGTGAGGGACTGAAAAAGAGACAAAAGAGGAATGGAAGGGGACGGGTTGGATGAGCCGGGAGTTCAACAACAATGAACGAAAAATGACAAACCTGTTTGAACGTTACCTTACTGTGTGGGTCGCCCTTTGTATCGGGGGGGGCATATTACTTGGCAAGATAGCCCCCGGTTTTGCCAAAACCCTCGACAGCATGGCCATTATGGTGAACGGGGCCCCGGTCGTATCAATCCCTATCGCTGTATGCCTCTTTTTCATGATGTACCCCATCATGGTCAAGATAGACTTCGGAGAGGTGGTCAAAGCGGGGAAGAGCGGCAAACCGGTCTACCTTACCCTGTTCATCAACTGGGCTGTAAAGCCTTTCACTATGTACGCTATAGCGATGTTCTTCCTGGGTTTTGTCTTCAAAGGTTTCATAGGCCCCGATGCGGTAGACCTCGTGAAGATGCCCTTCGGCCTGAACCTCCCTGTGGGAGCGACTCATGGAGCCGGTGTCGTTGTACTGGAGAACGGGATCAAAATGCTTCAGGTCCCTTTATGGAGAAGCTACCTGGCCGGGGCGATCCTTCTCGGCATAGCGCCGTGCACCGCCATGGTGCTTGTGTGGAGCTACCTTTCCCGCGGCAACGACGGCCTCACTCTTGTCATGGTGGCCATTAATTCCCTTACGATGCTTGTTCTCTACGGTGTTCTGGGCGGTTTCCTTCTTGGCGTCGGCAGGCTCCCGGTCCCGTGGCAGGCCTTGCTGCTGTCCATAGGTGTTTACGTCGCTCTCCCGCTGGCGGCGGGCTATTACTCCAGGAAGTGGATAATCGCCGCCAGGGGTATCCAGTGGTTCAGGGAGCAGTTCCTGCATTACCTTACCCCTGTGACCATTCTGGCCCTTCTGACGACCCTGGTCCTTCTCTTCAGCTTCAAGGGAGAGGTCATAGTAGCAAATCCGCTGACGATCCTCTGGATAGCCGTCCCTTTATTTATCCAGACGATCCTGATATTCGCCTTAGGATATGCTCTTGCGAAAAAGTTGGGCCTCTCCTACGACATGGCCGCTCCTGCGGCCATAATCGGGGCCTCGAACCATTTCGAGGTAGCAATTGCTACTGCCACGATGCTCTTCGGCCTCTCCAGCGGCGCAGCCCTGGCTACCGTGGTGGGTGTGCTCATAGAGGTTCCCGTAATGCTGATGCTTGTGAGGTTTTGCCTAAGGACGCGGCACTGGTTCCCCGCTCCTGAGATAAAATAGACGGCCTTCTCTATGGGAGTGCAGCTGCCGGGCACAAAGGTACGTATCGAAAGAGGTGAGCATTTTGAACAAACGGATCCGCATTACATCGAAGTACTGGCTGGATGAAGTTGCAAGACACGGGAACGAATTCCGCATCCATATGGCGGTAAATATCGCTGGGTGATGAACTGTCTACAGGGGTCCGGTGGGCCTCTGGGGCTATCCGGAAGAAAATGCCGGAAAGTTCAGGGTATTCGATGTGGAGGGTCATCCTGGGATGAAATGCCACATTGAGGAAGAAGTCTTCCAGTGGATGGAAGAAGCGGGGCCGATGCCTGAAGGGGACTACCTCTTCATGGTCGAAGGGGTCGGCCGCCTTAGGTTCAGCATTGTGTGAATAACGGAAAGACAAAGGGCCGCTCCAAAAAGTGAAGCGGCCCTGTCCTTGCTGTTAACAGTTTTACCCTCTTCAGCTGAAAAAGGCGCCGAAGATCCCGCCCGCAAGGGTTGAAAGCACCACAACGAGACAGGTGTAAACCACGGTCTTTTTCGTGCCCAGGATGCTGCGGATGACGAGCATGTTGGGAAGTGACAGGGCCGGCCCTGCAAGCAGAAGGGCCAGCGCAGGCCCCTTTCCCATTCCTGCGCCGATAAGACCCTGTAGAATGGGCACTTCCGTAAGAGTGGCAAAGTACATGAAGGCTCCCACCACCGAGGCGAAAAAGTTTGCCCCCAGGGAGTTGCCGCCCACCAGTGTTTCTATCCAGGCACCGGGGATAAGGGCCTCATGCCCCGGACGGCCGAGAAGGAATCCGGCCACCAAGACCCCCCCGAAGAGCAGGGGAACCACCTGCAGTGCGTAACCCCAGGTCGATCCTAACCACTGTGAGCGCTCGTCACTGTCGAACCAGACCCTGGAGGCTGACAGGGTAAAGACGAAGGCAAGAGCGGCAATGATCCATTTCATTTTATAGACTGTTTCCCAGGTCCCGCCCATGACCCTTGGGGCCGCCCAGTTGGCAAAGATCAGGAAGACCACCATTCCGGCCATGTGAGCCGAAGTCTTCCATAGAGGTCTCACTGGTCCGGTTTCGGGGATCTCGACGAAACCCTGCATCCTTTCCGTTTCTTCCGACCGGAATATAACCGCCATGAGAAGGCCAATGACCACGCTGAAGACTATTGCTCCCACGGCCCTGGCCAGGCCAAGTTCGAATCCCAGCACCCTGGCCGTGAGGATGATCGCAAGAACGTTTATTGCCGGACCCGAGTAAAGGAATGCCGTGGCCGGACCCAGGCCGGCACCCCTTTTGTAAATTCCTGCGAAAAGGGGGAGCACTGTGCAGGAACATACCGCCAGGACAGTCCCCGATACGGCGGCCGCCGAATAGGCGACCCACCGTCGGGCCTCGGACCCAAGATACTTCATCACTGCCTGTTGCGACACGAAGACGCTTATGGCACCGGCGATGAAGAAGGCTGGTACAAGGCAGAGGATCACGTGCTCCCTGGCGTATTCATGGAGCATTGCCAGGGCCTCCACTGCCCCGGAACGCACCCTGGGGCTTTCGACGGGCAGAAAGTAGAACAGGGCAAAGACAGCTGCGAGGATAAGAAATTTTTTCCTGTCGCTCAAAAGTCTCACCTCTTGCAAGTATATGTGGAGATAATGCCACCTATAACCGCGAAAAAAACCCCGCCCGGGAATTCAGGCGGGGGAAGGGTTATTTCCCTGCCGCCTGTGTAAGGAGGCGTTTCATTTGCTCCGGCGTAGGGACACCTCCTGCGGCCAGCACCTTTCCATCCACGGCCAGACCAGGCGTAGCCATGACCCCAAAATCGAGGATCTCCGAGATCCCCGTAACCTTTACCAGCTCATAGTTGAGTCCAAGTTCCGCTGCCGCGGCCTCAGCCAGTTCGGCCATCTTCTTGCACTTGGGGCACCCAGTTCCGAGTATCTGTATCTTCATACTCTTTCCCCCCTCTCAAACCTTACCGGGCCATTCTGCCCAGGCAGCCCAGGAGATCGCTCAGGCACGGCATGGCGAGCCTGTAGTATATCTCCCGCCCCTCGCGGACGGTCTCCAGTATCCCGGCCTCCCTGAGGATGGCGATGTGTTTGCTTATGGTGGTCCTGTCCACCGGGAAGAGGCCCGCCAGTTCGCCCACCCTGAGCCTCCGGGAGGCCAATGTTTCCACCAGGCCCAGCCTGACGGGGTGGGCCATCGCCTTGAGTATGCCTACCCTGGGATCCTTCAAGGGTAACATTTCCCTCATGCGCCTCCCTTGAGTGTGATGAAAGAACACTTAAAACCGTGGCAATTCTACCACATTTATCCCTTTCGTCAACCCCGGCGCAGGACTCTTACAACCCCCCTTACCACACCCCAGACCGGGATCTGGCCTGAATCGACTTCCCTCAGTGCAAGTTCACTGTCCCTGGCAATGACGGCCAGGTCGCCTTCCCGTGCCACGCAGGAGCGGTCCACGACAAGGATATCGCCTTCCTCTATGGACCAGCCGGGGATGCTTCCTGCCGAGCGCATAAGGAAGGTGGATGGTCGGTTTCGGACCAGCAGGGAGTTGATGTCCAGGGGATCCTCCCTGAAAGGGTCGGCGGGGGAGGGGAAACCCGTGGTGGACCTGGAGTTCATGGCAATTGCGCCTCCTCCGGAGGCAGCACGGAGGGGAGGTCCTCCCAGCAGGTGGTGTAGCGGGGCGAGACATGCCCCCTGCGCATCACCCAGGACCTTCTGTCCTCGATGCCCATCGAGGCGGTGTAGACCGTCCCCTTGCCGAACTCCATGTTCAGCCGGTCCACTGCTTCCATCAACGGTACTTCCTTGGGTCTTCTGACCTCCCTGAAGAGGTGTCCCTGCAGGTGAGCCCCGTCGGACAGGTCCGTAAGCACCACTCCGGCCTTCTTGTAGGGGTAGCCTTCCACAAAGATCCTCTCCAGGCACTTGAGCGCCTGGCCGACGATGTCGGTCGTGCAGTAGGTGGGAACGTCAAATCTTGCCGTGGCTGTGTTGGCGTAGCGCGGGGCGTTGCTGAAGGGGCTGGTCATAAGGAAAAAGTGTATCTTCCCGGCGGCGGAACCCTCCCTCCTGAGGGTCTCCGCCGCCGAAAAGGCAAAGTACGAGACGGCCTCCCTCAGGGAGTGAAGTTCCGACACCGGGTCGCCGAAGCTCCTGGATACTCTTATGGTCTTGCGCGGTCTGGGCGTTTCCGTGAAGGGGAAACAGACCAGACCGTTGAGCTCTCTTGAGGTCTTTGCCTCGCAGATGGTGAAGCGTCTCCTGAGCCACTCCTCGTCGGCGTACTTGAGCGCCCTGGCGCTCCTGATCCCCAGGCGGCGCAGCTTCGGGGCGTTGCGGAAACCAACGCCCCAGACGTCGCCTATATCTATCCCCTCCAGGTACCGGTCGGCCTCCTCGCCGTGGGGCATGGTGAAGACCCCCTCCCTGGATGGGTCCTTCTTGGCGATCCTGTTGGCCGCCTTGGCAAGGGTCTTCGTACCCCCGAGGCCTATGGATACGGGTATGCCCGTCCAATGCAGGACCCTCTCGCGAACCCGGCGGCAGAATTCCGACGGCTCCGCGGCGGCCTCCGGCAGGGAGTCCATGTAGAGGAAGGCCTCGTCGATGGAGTAGACCTCCACGTCGGGTACCAGGCTGCGGAGGGTGTCGGTGACCCTTCTGGACAGATCCTCGTAGAGGGGGTAGTTGGAGGAGAAGACCTCCACACCGAAATGCCTGAACCTGCCCTCCTCCCTGAAATAGGGCGCACCCATGGGAACGCCCAAAGCCTTGACCTCCGAGGACCGGGCTATGACGCATCCGTCGTTGTTGGAGAGGACCGCCACGGGGCGGCGTTCAAGATCGGGCCTGAAGAGCCTCTCGCA
>LGGV01000008.1 GCA_001509095.1 Synergistales bacterium 58_81
AGGCCGGTCTATGCGATCGCCTATGGGTGGCCCCATCGTCCATGACAGTTTCCCAGTGGGTGAGGATGAAGTGCATGTTCGGGTGTCCGGATTACGGGAAGAACGCCTCCTGCCCTCCCCATGTCCCCTCCGTGCAGGAGTGCAGGGAGCTGCTGGGCGAGTATTCCCATGCCGTTCTGATCCACCTGGCCTGTGATGTACACCCTGAAGAGAGAGGATCGTGGTCCGCAAGTTACCAGAAACTGCTCGTGGAGGCGGAGAGGCAGATCTTCCTGGCGGGACATGAAAAGGCTTTCCTTCTCTCCTTCGACAACTGCAACCTCTGCGGAGAGTGCACGGCCGATCCCAGGGACTGCAGGCTCCCCTACATGAGGAGACCGACCATGGAGGCCTTCGCAATAGACGTCTATTCCAGTGTCAGTAGGTTGGGGTACTCCATTTCGGTCAAGAGGGACAGGGAGGAGAAGCCCGACCGTTTCGCCCTTATGCTGGTGGAATAGGCTACCATATGGCTGACCCCCGTCATGCATCATTAATTGCGGCAGAGCTCGGGATAAGTGAGGAGAAGGTCCTTGATACGGGCGTCCTCCTGCAGGAGGGGTGTTCCGTACCCTTCATCGCCCGTTACCGCAAGGAGGCCACCGGCTCGCTGGACGAGGTGGCGGTACTCGCCATAAGGGACAGATTTGCACAGCTGGAGGAGCTGGACAGGAGAAAAGCTGCCGTGATCAGATCCCTGAGGGAAAGGGACCTTCTCACAGAGGAGCTCGAGAGTGCCGTTGCAGGAGCTCCGAACACGACAGCCCTGGAGGATATCTATCTTCCCTTCCGTCCGAAGAGAAGGACCAGGGCGTCCATCGCACTGGAAAAGGGGCTGAAGGGTCTGGCAGACGCCCTCGTAGATGCCGCCGCAGGAGAGAGGACTGACTTTGATCCCCTCTCAGAGGCAGCCAGGTTCATCGACGGAGGCAAGGGTGTGAGGTCGGCTGATGATGCCCTCTCTGGAGCAAGGGACATAATTGGGGAGAGGGCCAGCGAGGACAGAAGGGTCAGGGTTGCACTCAGGGCGGTTTTTGCTCGCAACGGAAGGCTATCGTCGAAGGTCGTCAGGGGCAGGGAAGAGGAGGGTCTGAAGTACAGAGACTACTTCGATCTCGAAGAGCCAGCCAGATCCACTCCCTCACACAGGATCCTGGCCGTCTTCCGAGGGGAGAGAGAGGGTTTTCTCACCGTATCGGCCAGGCCGCCCTCCGAACTTGCCTTCCTGGAGATGGAGAGGGTGTTCATCAAGGCCGAAGGTCGGGCAGCCGATGAAGTCAGAAAGGCCATCAGGGATGGCTACGTTCGGCTCGCGGGACCCTCAATGGAGACAGAGCTAAAGAATGCCCTGAAGATAAGGGCCGACCGGGAGGCCATAGGGGTCTTCTCCTCCAACGCAAGGGAGGTCCTGATGGCTCCCCCGCTCGGAGCCTTTCCTGTGATGGCCATCGACCCGGGCGTACGGACCGGGTGCAAGCTGGTGATCCTCGATGCCAGGGGGCTGCTCGTTCTTGATGATGTGATATTCCCCTTTTCGGGAAGAAAGGCCGAGGAGGAGGCCAGGAGAAAGGTATGCCGCATTCTCGAAGAACACCCGGTAGAGGCCGTCGCCGTGGGTAACGGTACTGCGGGAAGGGAGACCATGGCCTTCCTGCAGGGGATGGAACTTCCGGGCAACCCCAGGGCGATCCTTGTGAACGAGAGCGGTGCCTCGATCTACTCGGCTTCGAAAACCGCTCGGGAGGAGTTCCCTGACAGGGACGTAACAGTCAGGGGGGCCGTATCGATAGGAAGGCGTCTCCAGGATCCTCTGGCCGAGCTGGTCAAGATCGACCCCAAATCCATTGGCGTCGGTCAGTACCAGCACGATGTGGACCAGAAGAAGCTGACGCTCCCAAGACTTGGGCCGAAGGCCTTTGAACAGTCTGCGGGGTTCCTCAGGATCAGAGGGAGCGTGAACCCTCTCGACGCAAGCGCTGTACACCCCGATCATTACGTTATTGTCGAGCGGATGGCCGCCGACCTGGGGTGTTCCGTCGAGGACCTCCTTGAGAACGAGAGCACGAGAGAGAGGATAAATATAACTCATTATGTCTGTGAAGAGGCGGGCATACCTACCCTGAGAGATATCATGTCCGAATTGGCCAAGCCTGGCCGGGACCCCAGGAAGGACTTTGAAAGCGTGGAGTTCTCTCCTTCCGTACATGGTATAGAGGACCTGAACCCAGGGATGGAGCTGGCGGGGGTGGTCTCCAACGTAACCGCCTTCGGCGTCTTCGTGGATGTAGGCGTACACCAGGATGGACTGGTACATGTCAGCCAGATGTCGGACCGTTTCGTGAAAAACCCCTTGGATCTGGTTAAGGCAGGGAGTCCGCCAGGAACCTTCCTGATGGGTACCCTCAAGAGGGTCTTAACGTTCCTTAACATTTCTCAACCTCACCTTCAGCCTCCCGATAGTAAACTTCTTGAAACCATGAATGGATCGGGTGAAGTCAAGTGCCGACGATCAAAAAGTCCCTCAAGTCCATCTGCTTTCTTGTCCTGTTCTCTCTTGGTACTGTCGCTTACGCTTCAGAGGCGCCACCGGGGTCGGTTGTCCTCACCCTGGAAGATTGCATCGATACGGCGATCTCTGGTCATCCCGACCTGGCTGCTGGGAGGGCGGATCT
Source organism: Synergistales bacterium 58_81 (assembly GCA_001509095.1). Lineage (GTDB taxonomy): Bacteria > Synergistota > Synergistia > Synergistales > Thermovirgaceae > 58-81. The sequence continues at coordinate 2,712 of LGGV01000008.1, forward strand.
CCAAGCCTCCGAGGCCAGGGTTGGACAGGCCCAGTCGAGTCGGTATCCTTCCCTGGGGTTTTCCACGGGTTACTCTGAAGGGTCCTCCGGAGTTGCTGGATCGTCAGAAGGTTCCTGGTCGAGCGGGATCACGCTGTCACAGCTGGTCACCGACTGGGGGAGGACGCACGCGACGGTCAGAAGGAGCCTGCTGGACGTTGACAATAGGACCCTGGCCCTTGAGGCGAAACGGTCTGATGTGGTGTTCGAGGTCACGAGGGCCTATTTCCAGCTTTTAAGATCCGGGAAGGACCTGGAGGTCGCCGAGGAGACCCTGGCGTTGAACCAGGTCAGGCTGGAGCAGGCAGAAGCCTTTTTCAAGGTCGGGAAGGTTTCGAAGTATGATGTGACAGCGGCCCAGGTGTCCAAAAGCAATGCAGACCTCGCACTGATACGCGCGCGCACCTCCAGGAAGGAGGCCATGACCGCTCTGAAGGCGGCCATGGGCCTGGCGGGAGCCCCTGACTTCAGAGTACTGGATGTGGAAGGTTACGAAGCAGACACCAGGGACGACGATGTCCCCTCCCTTGATGAGGCGATAGGCATCGCCCTGGAGAACAGGCCCGACCTCCTGGCTTACCAGGTAGCCCTTCAGTCCGCCGAGACCTCCTTCACCCTGGCCAGGCTGGATAACGTCCCCCAGCTGAATCTTTCCGGGAACTACGGGTGGGGGGATTCCGGTTTCCGGGGCGGTGACAGCTGGAGGGCGGGAGTGACCCTTTCTTTCCCCCTCTATGATGGAGGACTGCAGAGAGAGAAGACAAGAGAAGCCCTGGCCGACCTGGAGGGGGCCGAGGCCAGACTGGAGGCTTACAGGCAGATCGTGGTCAGCGACGTGACCCAGGCTGTTCTAACAGCCTCAGACGCTTCTGAGGCCGTCTCGGCAGCCTCAGAGGGCCTGCGAATGGCAACGGAGAACCTTGAGATCGCAACCGGGAGATACAGGGTAGGCGTAGGATCACCACTGGAGGTCTCTGATGCCACCAGAAACTACACCGAGGCCAAAGCTGCCTGGTACGCCGCTTTATACGATCGTCTTACGGCCCGGGCGGCCCTGGAAAAGGCCATGGGAGTGACAGGAAGATGAAGAAGAACAGGAAGGTCCTGGCAGCTTTTCTGGTTATTGTGGCAGCGGCCGGTATCTGGTACTACCGGTCACGTTCTTCCGACGTGCCCCTTGTCCAGACCACCACCGTCGTTCGGGGAGGTATCGTCAAGACCGTCTCTGCGACGGGATCACTGAACGCCGTCAACACTGTGAACGTCGGAGCCCAGGTATCGGGGACGATCAGGAAGATACACGTGAATTACAACTCCCTGGTCCAGAGAGGGGATCTTCTTGCAGAGATAGACCCCTCCCTTCTGGAGGCCAACATCAGGCAGTCAGAGGCCGGCGTACTCTCCGCCCTGGCCTCCCTCCAGGAGGCCAGGGCAAACCTGGCCGAGGCAAAAAAGAACCTGGAACGGAACAGAGAGCTCTTCTCCAGGGGTTATATAGCGGCAATGGAGCTGGATCAGTCACAGACAGCCTACGAGACAGCACTTTCCCGAACCAGGAGCTCTGAAGCATCCCTTTCCCAGGCCAGGGCAGATCTCGATTACAGGAGGATCAACCTGGGGCACACCAGGATAGTCTCCCCCATCGACGGGGTGATCATTAACCAGGAGGTCGATGAAGGGCAGACGGTCAACGCAAGCCAGTCGGCCCCGACGCTCTTCACCATCGCCGAGGATCTGTCCAGGATGCAGGTCGAAGCCAACATCGACGAAGCGGATATCGGTCTGATCAGGCAGGGTCAAGCTGTACAGTTCACCGTTGACGCTTTCCCCGATGAGTCTTTCGTGGGTTCCGTCAAGGAGGTCCGACTTGCCGCCGCAACCACCGACAACGTGGTGTCCTACACGGTCATCATTTCAGTGGAAAACGAGAAGAAGATCCTGATGCCGGGCATGACCGCCAACGTATCGGTGATAGTGGAGAAGAAGGATGACATACTGAAAGTCGCCAGTTCCGCCCTGAGATTCCGACCTTCAGCGGACTCCGGCGGATCAGAGTTCAGGGGGACGGCCCTCTGGACCCTTGAAAAGGGTGAACTGGTCCCTCATCGTGTCAAGACGGGGATCTACGACGGAATGTTCACCGAGGTAGAGGGGGAGGGGCTGGTCGAGGGCATGGAGGTAGTCACCTACATGTCCAGCACCTCGGAGGGAAGGCCATCCAGCGCTTTCGGGTTCGGAGGCCGGCCCAGGTGACGGGGTGACGGAAGATGGCGATGAACGGAATAGTCAGGGTAGAAAGCATCACCAAGATATACAGCCTGGGCGACGTCAAGGTGGAAGCCCTGCGGGAGGTCAGTTTCTCGGTGGAGGCAGGAGAGTTCCTATCCATCATGGGGGCTTCAGGTTCAGGAAAGTCGACAATGATGAACATCCTGGGGTGCCTTGATACGCCGACCGGGGGACAGTATTTCCTTGAGGGTCATAACGTCAGCAGCCTGTCGGGAGACGAACTGGCGGACATACGCAAGCACAAGATCGGTTTCGTCTTCCAGGGGTTCAACCTTCTCCCGCGGATGACGGCCCTTGAGAATGTAAAACTGCCGATGCTCTACAACGGCGTACACCCCTCCGTGAGGGACAGGAAGGCCTTGGATGCCCTTGAACTGGTGGGGTTGGGCGACAGGGCTCATCATCAGCCCCAGCAGCTCTCAGGGGGGCAGCAGCAGAGAGTGGCGTGAACGACGCCTCGATCATCCTGGCCGATGAGCCGACGGGGAACCTGGACAGCAGGACCAGCAAGGATATCATGGAACTTTTTACTGATCTTAATAGGGAGTACGGAAGGACCATAATACAGGTCACCCACGAGGCGGAAATGGCCTCCTACGGCAAGAGGGTCCTCACCTTCCGGGACGGAATGGTGCTGAAGGACGAAAGGACGGGACGGCCGTGATATCCCTGTGGGAAACGTCAAGGATATCCTTCAGGGCCCTGACGGCCAACAAGATGCGCTCAGCCCTTACCATGCTCGGGATAATAATCGGCGTTATGGCCGTCATCATGATGTTCGCCATCGGCTCCGGCGCAAACAGGGAGATCTCCGACAGGTTTTCCAGCATGGGGAGCAACATGCTTACCGTGAGACCCGGGGCAAGCCAGGGCCCCGGAGGGGTCCGTAGCGGGACGGTGAACACCCTTACCGTGGATGACGCCAGGGCCATATCGGAGGAGTGCATGGCCGTGGCATACGCTGCCCCCGTCTACGGAGGCAGCGCCCAGGTCGTTTACGGCAACCAGAATTGGTCCACATCGGTCACAGGTACCACGCCCGATTACCTCTTCGTCCAGGACTGGACCGTTGGATCGGGTATCGTATTCACAGAGCAGGACGTCAGAAGCGCGACCAAGGTCAGCGTTATCGGAAAGACGATAGTGGAGAACCTCTTCGGGGGGGAGGACCCCGTGGGGAAGACCATCAGGATCAGGAACGTCCCGGTGGTAGTGGTTGGGGTCCTTGGTGAGATCGGGGCCAATCATATGGGCAGGGACCAGGACGATATAATCCTTGTGCCTGTGACGACAGCCCAGAGAAGGCTTTTCAGCTCTTCCAGGTCCGGGTCGGTCTCAACCATTATGGTCAAGGCCCGGAGCTCCGAACTTCTCGATGCGGCACAGGATCAGGTCGAGTCGCTCCTGAGAATGAGACACCGCATCCGTCAAGGTGAAGAGGACGACTTCTCCGTAAGGAACATGGCACAGATGGTTGAGAACGCCAAGGCCACAACGAGGACGATGACCATGCTTCTCACGGCAGTGGCGGGGGTCTCCCTTCTCGTGGGCGGGATAGGGATAATGAACATCATGCTGGTATCCGTCACCGAGAGGACCCGGGAGATAGGCATCCGGATGGCCCTCGGGGCGAAGACCATCGATATAAGGCTTCAGTTCCTGGTCGAGGCTTTGATGCTATCCCTGCTGGGGGGGACGACGGGGATCCTTCTCGGGGTGGCGGGTGCCCTTTCCATATCAAGGGCCCTCGGCTGGGCGGTGGAGGTATCGCTGTTCTCGATCTCACTGGCTTTCGGTTTTTCGGCCTTCGTGGGGGTCTTTTTCGGGTACTACCCCGCATGGAAAGCATCGCTGCTGAATCCCATAGAAGCGCTCCGGTACGAATAAGGCAGCGGTGAGAACCTCCACCGCTGCCTTTCTTTCCTGAATGATCCGATGCCAACTCTGACGATATGTGCCCTACCAGGGGCAGTTCGCGTTCTTGAGCCTTACGTTCGGTTCCACGATATTTCCATCGCGGAGATCGGCCTTCAGGAAGGCTCCCTCAGGGAGGCGCCAGTGTGCTACGCCGTCCTTGAAGACGAGCCGTACAGGCAAATCTCGCATATTTCCAACCTCGTTCCTTTCTTAATCTTCATGCATTATAGCACCTCCAGAAAAGCCAGTCAAACAGACTAACAAGAGTGTTTTGGCATACTCTTCGTTATCCATTGTATGTTTCACTCCCTTGTGATCCCTTGACAGTATCCAAGGATGGACCCTGTCCAAAAATGGAACCTGTCCAAAAGTGGACCCTGTCCGGGGGTGGATTTGGTCCAAGGGGTGCAAGATCCGTGCCAGACATTATAATCAGTCAGTGTTGACGGACAGGAGTGATGTTCTGGTGTTGAAGGAACCTGTTCTGATCTACGTTTTTTCAGGGTCTGGGAACACCCTTTCCCTGGCTGAAAGGGTCGCCGACGTGCTGCTTGAGGATGGGATCGCTGCCCAGTTGAGACCCCTTGAGAGGAGTGACCCAGGGGACACCCGTCGGGCCGGGACCATCGGGCTTGCCTTCCCCGTGGCCATGTTCTCGACCTACCCCTTCGTCTGGGATTTTGTAGAGAACCTACCCGACGGGCACAACAAGGACATTTTCATGCTCGACACCCTCGCCGGGTTCAGCGGCGGTATCGTCGGTCCCCTGAAAAGAGCCGTATCGACCAGGGGATACTGTCCCATAGGTGCTACGGAGATACGTATGCCTTCAAACTATGCAAGGACCGATCGTGAGAAGCCCGAAGACGGGCGCCTTCGCTCAAGAGGCAGTGAAAAGGCGGCATCCTTTGCGAAGGATCTCGCTTCGGGAAGGGCTTCATGGCCGTCCATACCCCTTTTGCCGGACCTTGTGAAAAGGCTGGGCAGGGATCCCCGAAGTTCTGCATGGAGGGCGATGCGCAGGAAATTCCCTCTCTCGGTCGACGTCCAGAAGTGCTCGAGATGCGGCTTGTGCTCGAAGGTATGCCCAGTGGGGAACATTATCATGGAGGCCTTTCCCGGTTTCGGAGATAGCTGCCTCTTCTGCCAGAGATGCATCTCTCTCTGTCCAGGGGAGGCTATCGGAGTACGGGGAAGGTCTTTCGTACCCTACCGGGGGGCAGACCTCGAAAAGATGCTCGATATGGCTTGCAACGGCCGCTAGTTCGGAAGGTCCTGAAACCTGCAACGCACTCTGATGCGCTGATCGGTCATGAGTGCTATAATTCCGCCTGTTGGTGTCCTTTTTCAGGTCAGAAAGTTCAGTGCTGTCTCCTGGGGTTCCCCTTCGGGAAACCGTTTAGGAGCGGCAGATATCAGAGGAAACGAAGGGGGGGAACCTGGCGTGTCTGAAAAGTGGAAGGACGAACTTACCGAACAGCTGGCAAAAGCGATCCTGTCCCTCGAGACAGTCGAGGAAGTCTACGATTTCCTCGAGGACGTGGCGACCATCGGGGAGATACGGGCTTTGGCCCAGAGGCTAGAAGTGGCCAGAAGGCTCAACGAAGGCGAGACATATCCCGTAATTGCCCAGCAGACCGGTGCCAGTACTGCTACGATCAGTCGTGTGAAAAAGTGCCTTGACTATGGGGCTGACGGGTACAAGTTGGTCCTTGAAAAGATGCAATAGTGCAGGCCGGATCAACAGGCCTTACCGGGGCGGGCATCCCGCCTTTGCAGCGGAGTGCCCGCTCTTTGCAAGGGGGTGATCTGAGCCGTGGCAAGTCTCTACAGGTTCTTCGGATTCGCTCTTCTGGCCATTATGACCTTGATAGTCTGGGCCTACATAGATCACCGCAGGAACAGGAAGAAGGCCACCAGATACGTTAAAGAGAAGCTCCAGATGCCTGGGGTGGATTTCGAAATGACGCGGTTCGTGAACATGGCAAGGATCATCAGGAGCGCTTCCGACAGCCTTTTGCTCGTTTTCTTCCTGAAGGACAGGCATATCGAGATCCCCGGGTTCAGGCCGGAAGAAGTGGTGAATATACCTCCTGACGGGGTCCTCCTGGCTGATGGAGAGAGGTCAAGGTCCCTTGTCTGCGTGGAAAGGGGTAAAAATATATTCTTCCTGGATATGAAGGATTTTGTCCCAGAAACAATATGCTACGTGAAAAGAGGAACAGGAGGCGTCAAGTTCGGTGAAAAGGAGATACCCTCCAGCAACCGGGACTGGTTCCTGATCGACAGGACGAGAGGCAGGACCCTCTGTCCACCTCTCAGGGAACTTGAACGGCACCCCGGCGATGGCTTCTTCCACCTGCAGGGAATCGCCCCCACTGAAGGTTTTCTGCTGGACGAGGAGGGAGGACTTCTTCTCGTAGACGAGCAGAGAGGTACTTTCGCATTCCGCAAGAGCGGCAGAGATCCGCTCGAGGTCTTCTCACCCGGTGACATTATCTCCGTGGAGACAAACGACGAAGACCCCGACCTTCTCGATTTCGAAGTCGGTAGAAAGAGCAAGACCGCCTTCACCTTCGAGTTCAACGACGCCGGGGAAGCGGCCCACTGGAAAGCATGGTTCGAAAAGACAAAAAAAGAGAAGACCGGGAGCGGGGAGGATGCCCGGTCGGTCTTCCTGAAACTCCCCCTTCTCAAGGGTATTTAAGTTCCAACGATCAATTCCCTGGTTTTTTCCCCTTGCGCTGCTTGTGGCGGATGAATATGGCCCTGTTGCCTGACTCGCCCCCGACGGCCCGGGATTCCATCTCGAAAAGCCCCGTTGCCTTGACCAGGGAGCTCAGCTTCCTGAAGCCGTAGTTCCTGGAATCAAAAGAAGGGGACTGGTTTGAAATATGCTGCCCCACGTTCCCGAGGGCGGCCCAGCCGTCCTCGTCTGCAACGGCGTCCACGCTGTTCCGGAGGAGGTTGGCCAGTTTGGTGTCTCCCCTGAGCATTTTCGGGGCCTGTTTCTTCTTCGCGGCCAGGTCTTCACCAGCAGTTTGCTCCGATCCGTCCTCCGCTGACTCCTTTTCAAGGATCTCCGTGTAAATGAACTTGTCGCAGGCGCTTACAAAGGCGTTGGGAGTGTTCTTCTTGCCGAACCCGTAAACAGTGATGCCGCCCTCCCTGATGCGTGTGGCAAGGCGGGTGAAGTCGCTGTCGCTGGAGACCAGGCAGAAGCCGTCAAAGCGGTTGGAGTAGAGCAGGTCCATGGCGTCAATGATCATGGCGCTGTCGGTGGCGTTCTTCCCTACTGTGTAGTGGAACTGCTGGATCGGGTGGATCGCATAAGTAAGGAGGACCTCCTTCCAACCCTTCAGGTAGGGAGAGGTCCAGTCTCCGTATATCCTCTTTACGCTTGCTATGCCGTACTTGGCGATCTCGGCGAAAAGGTTCTCGACCACCGAGGGGGAAGTATTGTCGGCATCGATCAGTACCGCGAGGTTCTGTTGTCTTTCGGGTTCCGGGACCATTTTTCTTCCTCCCTGGTTCATCTTGGCGTGCCGATACGATTATAAGGCATTAGCGACCTCTCATCAGGGCGACTTCGATCTCTCCGAGCACCTTGTCCACAACAACCGCCATAAGAGCAGCCGGGATAGCACCCTGAAGGACCACAGCGGGGTTATTGGAGATCAGCCCCGATATTATCGGGGCACCCAGTCCGCCGGCACCTATAGTCGCTCCAATGGTGGCCGTCCCGACGGAGATCACCGTGGATGTTCTGATCCCTCCCATTATTACCGGTATAGCCACTGGGAGTTCAACCCTGAACAGCGACTGCAAGGGGCGCATACCCATACCCTCAGCGGCATCGAGCACCTCAGGTGGTACCGACATCAGTCCTGTTACGGTATTGTGCAGCACGGGCATGAGCCCGTAAAGGAAGAGAGCAAAAAGAGCCGGAGTGAAGCCGAAACCGAGGAGGGGTACGGCGAGTGCAAGGACCGCAACAGGCGGGAAGGTCTGCCCGATGGAGGCCAGGTTATCGATAACGGGGATAAAGTCCCTGCCCCCCGTTCTCGTCACAAGAACTCCCCCCGTAACTCCCAGCAGGGTGGACAAAAGTGACGCTAACCCCACAAGGAAGAAGTGCTCCCACGCCAGTCCCGCCAGGCTCGAACGCTCGTAGAGCACCGTTCTCTGGCCGGGGAAAAGGTACCGAAGGGACCACTCCCAGGCCGGTTCGGCCAGCAGTATGACCAGCAAGGTAACAACCATGGCCGTAACAAGTGCCCACCTTGAGAGGACCTTGCCGGACCTCATGATGCACCTCCAGGCCTGAGTGCTACGGACAGCCTCCTGAGAAGCCCGTCCGCCGAGAGCGCAAGAACCACCGTCGGGATGGCACCGAGCAGGATAAGGTCAGGAGCTGCCTCTCCCAGACCCTGGAAGATGAACTGACCCAGTCCCCCTGCGCCTATCAGGGCTGCTACGGCGGTATTCCCGATGGCCTGGACTCCTGAGATCCGGACTCCCGTTACAACCACGGGTAGAGCGATCGGCAGTTCCACTTTGAGGAAAAGTTGCAGAGAATCCATTCCCATACCTCTTCCTGACTCGATCACGCTGGGGTCTATCATGGAGAAGGCCGAAAGGGTGTTGCGAATTATAGGGAGAAGAGAGTAGACCGTCAGGGCGATCAGGGCTGGAGCCCATCCTATCCCCCCTATCCCCATGGAGGCCAGCAGCGGGATCTTTCTTGATGCGACAGCAAGGGGTGCTATCAAGAGCCCGAAAAGCGCGAGACTGGGTATGGTCTGGAGGGTGTTGGCAACGGAAAGGATGATGGCTCTGATCCTCCTTTTCCTGAAAGCTGCAATTCCCAGCGGAAATCCTATGACCGTCCCCAGGAATACTGCCGAAAGAGACAGGGTCAAATGACGTGAGAGTTCCTGCCAGAAACGGGAGCTCCTGTTGAAGAACTCCACCATGAAGGAGAGGCTGTCGAGCTGCCCTGAAAGAAAGAGCATCAACAGGGCGGCATAGAAACTGAAGCAAATGAAGGTGAAAGATCTCTCCTTCAGCGAGGCGATACGGCAGGAGGACATGATCATATAGGCGCCGAGAAGGGAGATCCAGGCTCCCGAACCCAACGATACCCTGGCGAAGGGAAGATCTCCCTCGAGGATCTTTGATGACGAAGCACCGGCCTGCCAGAGGATCAGAAGGATCAGGATCATTGACAGAAAGGCTGCCGCTGCTGATCTCCGGCGGCCCGCACCGATCATCGCCGATACAAAAGAAGCCAGTACCAGAACCACAATGGCTGAAATGGGGGCGGAACCAAGAGCCCGGTAGACAGGAAGAGCCGTAGGAGGCGATATCCTGGTCTCCCTGACCACCAGAAAGGGGAGAAAGGACAGCGCAAAGACAATTATCAGGGAACCGGCGATCATTACCCTGTCGCGGCGAGGTGCGTTCTCCATGGCAGCCTTCCCGGTCTCTTCACGCATATCCCGGTGGTATCTAGTCTATGAACCCCTGGGAACGGAGGAATTCTCCTGCAACCCTCGCCGGATCCTGACCTTCCACGGCGATCTTGCCGTTCAAGGTCTGAAGCGTTACGAGGTCCAGCTTTTCAAATACAGGGTCCATAATGTCGGCGATCTCGGGATATGCTTCGAGGATCTCCTTCCTGATTATCGGGGCAGGCTCGTAGACGGGCTGTACCCCAAGGGTGTCCTCCAGGACCAGAAGATCAAGGATGGCGATACCTCCATCGGTGCCGTAGGCCATGGCGGCGTTTACCCCATCCCGGCCGAGGGATGCGGCCTGTTCTGTCTGGGCCGTGTTCCCTCCGGAGAGTATCAGCAGGCTTGCACTGTCAAGCTTGAAACCGTAGGCATCCTCAAAGGCCGGTAAGGCGTCGGGCCTCGTAGCGAACTCCTCGGAACAGGCGAGTCTTATCCTACTGCCACTGTTTACGAAAGCTGCAAGGTCTTCAAGGGTCGCCAACCCTTCCTTTTGGGCAAGGTCCTTTCTTACGGCAATGGCCCAGGTGTTGTTCGCCGGAGCCGGACTTAGCCAGACGATGCCGTTCTTTTCCAGGTCCAAAGCGGACACTCTCTGGTGGGCTCTTTTCGGGTCCTTCCATGCCTCGGCGTCGCTGTCCTCGAAAAAGTAGTAGCCGTTCCCGGTGTATTCAGGGTATATATCGATCTCTCCGGCGATGATAGCTTGCCTGACCACGCTGGTCGCTCCCAGGCCTGTTCTGTCAATGACCTTGAAACCCTTTGACCTTAGCAGTATAACTATCATCTGTCCCAACAGGCTTCCCTCGGTATCTATCTTTGAACCCACAGTCAGAGTACCCTGGGCGGAAAGTCCAGGGTGAGCCGAAAGGGCAAGAAAGGATACCATCAGGAAAACCGAAAGGATAGAGGCGGCTATCCTTGGTCGTATGCCGGGTTTTTTTAATGTCAACATGACGTCACCTCCGGTTCGATTTTGTTCATCACTTTACAACAATGATAGTCCGTCGCTCAAATCCTGTCAAAATTACTGCGCGGATCGTGTGGCCGGCAGGTTTGACGGGATCCTTCGTTCTGGAGCCTTGAATCCGGAGCGAGGGACATTGATAATACGGGAAAAGCCGTGATCTTCCACTGCCTGCCGGGACCGGATGCAGGAGAAAGGGCCTTCTTTATGTCATTTCAGGCAACAGCGGCATCTGCAGTATTTGTGCTGACAATAATAGCAATAGCATCGGGAAGGATGCGCAGGAGTGTCGCGGCCCTTTTGGGCGCAAGCCTGCTCATGGCCTTCAACATCATCCCTGCCCACAGGGCTGTTGCCTACATCGACTTCAACACCATCGGCCTGCTCATGGGGATGATGATAATTGTGGGCGTTATCTCCAGAACAGGCCTGTTCCAGTATATCGCCGTCATGACAGTCAAGGCCACCGGGGGCAGGCCCCATCTCACCTTCATCTCCGTCCTGACCGTCACGGCCCTTCTTTCAGCCTTTCTTGACAATGTGACCACGGTCCTTCTGGTCAGCCCGGTGGTGATCTCCCTGGTGGACCTGATGGATGTAAACCCCATCCCCTTCCTTATCGGGGAGGCCTTTGCCTCCAATATCGGAGGGACGGCCACCCTTGTGGGAGATCCGCCTAACATAATCATAGGTTCCTTCGCGAACTTCTCCTTCATGGATTTCATTTTCAACCTGACCCCTGCCGCCATACTGGTCCTGGCCGTGGTCACCGCCTGGCTCACCTATCACTTTCGTAAGGATCTTGCTGGCGGGGAAAAGGCAGCCGAGAGAATAGCCCAGGTAGATGAATCAAGATTGATAAAGGACAGGTATCTCATGGTCCGTGCCTCGGCCGCCATGATCCTTGTGGTGGCCGGTTTCGGAGTGCACCATTTGCTGGATCTGCCCGCCTCGGTCATAGCCCTCCTGGGCGCGGCCCTGCTCCTTGCCGCAGTACCAGTAAACGGCGACGAGATCATTCACAGGGATATCGAGTGGCCCACCATACTGTTCTTTGCTTCCCTCTTCATAATCGTCGGAGCGCTCAACGATACGGGTGTCATAGCCGCCACGTCGGGCCTGTTCGGTTCACTCTTCGGCGGAAGGCCTATTCTGGCCGCCATAGCCGTACTGTGGTTCTCCGGTCTTGTCTGTGCCTTCGTCAACAACGTGGCATTCTCGGCCACCTTCGTATACGTGGTCCGTGACATGGCAACAGCGACAGGAATGGATCCGGATCCGCTGTTCTGGGCTCTGGCTTTGGGTGCCTGCCTGGGTGGGAACGGGACCTTCCTTGGATCTGCGGCGAACGTCATCGTGGCGGACATTGCAGAAAAAAGCGGTAACCGGATCCAATTCAGGACATTCATGAGGACGGGGCTGAAAGTGGTAGCGATATCACTGACCACTGCAAGCCTTTATGTTGTTGTTCGATGGGGAGGTCTTTTCTGAAAGGCATAGCCCTGCTTTACCTCTTTATCCGTAAAGAGGATACTTGTAGGGATCTAAGAAAGGAGGTTCCCTGATGCTTGTGGGAGATCTTATGGACAGGGACCTTACGGCCGTATCCCCTGAAACGACCGTTGCAGAGGCCGTGGAGATAATGGCCGGTCACAGGATCTCGGGAGTTCCGGTGGTCGATGAAGAGGGCAGGGTGCTGGGCTTCCTGAGTGAGAAGGACGTTATCAGGGCGGCCCTTCCGGGGTATTTCGACCTCCTGCAGGACTCCTCCTTTCTACCGGATTACGGCCAGTTCAGGAAAAGGCTACAGAGGATCAGTCTTGAAAGAGTAGACAAGTACATGAAAGGCGATGTTATCGTCTTCGAAGAGCAGGATACGGACCTGCACGCGGCGATGGTCCTTATCTCCAGAAACCTGAAGAGGGCACCAGTCGTGAGAGACGGCGTCTTTTCAGGGGTCATCAGCAGGGCCGATCTCCTTGACTACATTCTTCACTCCAGGGAGGAGCCTTCGGACTGATGTCGCGTAATGGCGTAACGCTGAAATTCTACGGCCCATGGCAGCGGGCGGCCGGTGTTGAAGAGCTCTTCATGCCCCAGGATGGTGTCACGACCGTTCGGTGTCTTCTCAAGAAGCTGGAAGCCCGGTTCGGAGAGGAGTTCTCCTCCCACGGGGAGGGGTTGGTCTGTCTTTATGACAGCGGAAAGGGTCCCAGGGCCCTTGATCTGGACGAAGAGATCCTTCCGGGCTCCACCATTCTCTTCCTGGGGATCGTGGAGAGCGGTTAAACAAGGCAGGGAGGGAAAGGTATGGATGGGTATCAGGGAAGAGTTGCAATGATCGACCTGGGGAAGAGAAGGTACAGGGATATCCCCCTCGACGAGGGTCTTGTCAGAAAGTATATAGGGGGGTCGGGGCTTGGGACCTACTTCCTGATGAAGTTCTGCACCCCCGGGACCAAACCCCTTTCTCCGGAGAACCCTTTGATCTTCACCACAGGCCCCTTCCAGGGCACAGGCATACCGACTTCCGGGAGGCACCAGGTGGTAACCAGGTCGCCTCTTACAGGGGTATTCCTGGAGTCCGATGCAGGAGGCAGCTTCGGGTTCCATCTCAAGAGAGCAGGCTACGACGGCCTTATCATTACCGGAAGGTCTGAAAGGCCGGTTTATCTGAAGGTGCTGGACGGCCAGATAGGCTTTGAGGACGGCCAGGACCTTTGGGGGCTGGACACCATGGAGACCGATGCGATGCTCAAATCCATCTTCGGCGAGAAGATCGGTGTCTCCTGCATCGGCCCGGCAGGCGAAAAACAGATACCCCTTGCAGGGATCTTCCACGACGGAACAGACGCCAGGGCCGCAGGGAGAGGAGGGGCGGGGGCCGTAATGGGCAGCAAGAACCTCAAGGCCATCGTTGCCGGTGGGAGCTCCGGAACGGAAGTTCATGACAGAGAGGCCCTCACGGCCCTGATATCCGAAAAGAACGCCATCCTCAAAGAGAAGGGAGCGGGAATGACCCTCTACGGGACCGCCGGCGGAATGGGGATGGCGGAGGAGCTGGGGGACCTTCCCATCAGGAACTGGAAACAGGGATCCTGGAAGGAAGAGGTCAGGGAGATAACAGGCCAGAGGATGGCCGAGACGATACTCACAGGCAATTACGGATGTGTTGCATGCCCTGTCAGGTGCGGCAGGGTAGTCAATATCGGCGGGGGGAATATCGGTGGCCCGGAATACGAGACCATGGCCATGCTGGGGAGCAACTGCCTGGTCAACGACCTGGAGGCCATAGCCAGGGCCAACGAACAGTGCAACCGTCTCGGGATAGACACCATATCCACCGGTTCGGTTATCGCCTTCGCGATGGAGTGTTACGAACATGGGATCCTCACCGGTGAACAGGCAGGAATGCCCCTTCACTGGGGAAGCGGTGAGGCCGTCAACTACCTGGTGACCAAGATAGGAAATGGTGAAGGGATCGGGGGGCTCCTCGGAATGGGGACGCGGGCGGCTGCGCAAGAGCTTGGGAGAGGGGCGGAAAGGTTCGCCATCCACTCCAAGGGGCTGGAATTCCCTGCCCATGACCCGCGATGTTTCAAAAGCCTTGCAGCTGGCTACGCAACGTCAGTGAGAGGGGCTTGCCATCTGAACGGATACTCCTATGCATGGGAGAGGTCCGCCACTTTCCCCGAGTTCGGGTACCCTGAGAAGCAGGACAGGACCGCCGACCAAGGCAAGGGGGTCATGAACGCCCGGTTCCAGAACCTTTCCAGCCTTGTCGATTCGCTCAAGATATGCAAATTCATCCTCCTTATGGGGGTGAACCTTTCCGACATCTCACGGTGGCTGAAGTGTGTGACCGGTTGGGAGTATTCGATCGAGGAGCTGGAGGAGACGGGAGAACGCATCTATAATATGAAACGGATCTTTAATGCTGCCCTGGGACTTGACAGTAGGCACGACACACTCCCCCAGAGGATCCTTGAAGAACCCAGGGGTAGCGGAGGTTCTGCCGATACGCTTCCGGACCTGAATATGCAGCTCGATGAGTATTACAGCTACAGGGGTTGGAGCAACGATGGGATCCCCCTTAAGGAAAAGCTTGAAGGGTTGGGTTTAAGAGAGTTCATGAACTGGATACCCTCCTGAGAGGCATGGGTTTCATTTTATTGAAATCTTTTTGGGTAGGGGTATTGTTGACAAGGAAAAATAAAGGTATACTTATCGTTACAGATGCGTAATGCGGTAAAGAGTGGATCGAAGGTGACAGCGGAGAAGAATCGTGGAATACAGGGGAGGGCGATATTCTATGGAAGTACTCAAGGTCTCTGCAAACTCTCAGCCAAAGTCTGTCGCCGGTGCGATCGCGGCTGTGGTAAGAGAGAGCGGTGCGGTCGAGATCCAGGCGGTAGGAGCGGGTGCCGTTAACCAGACGGTCAAGTCTATTGCTATCGCGAGGGGGTATGTCTCGCCCAACGGGATCGATCTTGTCTGTATCCCTTCCTTCGCCAAGATCGAAATTGACGGCGAGGAAAGAACGGCAATGAAGTTCCAGCTCGAGAACCGCTGAGCCGTTGTCGATCCGATCCATATCCTAAAACCCGCGGGCCCTCAGGGCCCGCACTTTTTTTGGTCACCTGTAGCTGACCGCTCTCTTTCGAGGTTTACACCTCTTTTGGAGGATCACCGGTTTCATGGCTACTGCAACTAGTGCTACAATCTAACGATTCCGATCAGGCAAACTGCAGCAGGGAGGGTTTTTACATGTCCAGCATCAAGGCCCCGCGGGGAGTCCGGGATATACTTCCCGACGAATCGTGGAAGTGGGAGTATGTCTTTGCCGTAACGAGAAAGGCTGCTAGTGATTTCGGCTACAGGGAGGTCCACCTCCCCGTGTTCGAACATACCGAGCTTTTCTCAAGGGGAGTCGGAGAGACCACCGATGTGGTCGAGAAGGAGATGTACACTTTCGAGGACCGTGCCGGGAGAAGCCTTACCCTCCGCCCGGAGCTCTCGGCGTCGATGGTGCGATCCTACCTTGAGAACAGGATGGACAGGCAGCATCAGCCGGCAAAACTCTGGAGCGCAGGGCCGATGTTCCGCTACGAGCGACCCCAGAAAGGGCGATACCGTCAATTCTGGCAGATAGACTTCGAGGCCATCGGAAGCCAGGATCCCTTTGTGGACGTTGAGTCCGTGGAGCTTTCCCTGGAGATCTTCAAGAGACTCGGGCTTTCCAACCTGGAGGTGGTGGTCAATTCCGTGGGCTGTCCCGTCTGCAGGCCAGTCCACAAGAAGGCCCTCCAGGATTTCCTGAGGCCGAGACTGAACGATCTCTGTGAGACCTGCCAGGCAAGGTTCGACCGTAACCCACTGAGGATCCTGGACTGCAAGAACCCGTCCTGTCGGGCCCTGACCGATGACGCTCCGGGGACCATATCCTGCCTCTGCGAAGAGTGTTCAGAACACTTTGAGGTGGTAAAGAAGGGGCTCGAGATGATCGGGGCCTCTTTCAGAATAGACAACAGGCTTGTTCGTGGACTGGACTACTACACCAAGACCGCCTACGAGGTCCTTTCAGGAGATCTCGGTGCCCAGAACGCAGTCTGCGGCGGGGGGCGCTACGATAACCTGGCCGAATCCATAGGGGGTCCCCATACGCCTGGAGTGGGATTTGCGACGGGCGTGGAGAGGATAGTCCTCACCATGGAACAGCAGGGGTGTTCTTTCGGGGAAGCCCCGAACATTGAAGTTTTCGTGATCTCTGCCGACGGACCCTCCAGGGAGGAGGCCGTTAGGGCTCTCTACGACATGCGAAGAGCCGGGATATCCGCCGATATCGACTACACGGGCAGGAGCTTCAAGGCGCAGTTCAAGGCTGCCGGTGGTAGCGGCGCTGTTTTTGCCTGCATTCTCGGGCCTGAGGAAGTAGCGTCGGGACAAGTCACCCTGAAGGACCTGCGCACCGGTGAACAGAAGTCGGTCAGAAGGGCTGAACTGACGGACTTCCTGAAGACACGGCTGAGATGAGACAGGAAGAAGGGACCCCTATGAAAAGCCAGTTCTTCGACAGCAGCTGGAAGAGGACTTCCTACTGCGGTTACGTGCCTTTGCCGGGAGAGAACGGAGCCGAAGTGGTACTCAACGGATGGCTCCGACGGAGAAGGGACCTGGGCGGCATCATCTTCATCGAACTCTGGGACCACACCGGCACGGTCCAGGTGGTCTTCGGCCCCGACATTGGGAGCCTCTATGAAAAAGCCAAGGGCCTGAGGAATGAGTTCGTCCTGGCTGTCAGGGGGAGGGTCAGGAAGAGGCCTGAAGGTACGGAGAACCCTTCCATGCAGACCGGTGACAGGGAGGTCGTCGTTGAAGATTTCATTGTCCTTTCGCCATCACGGCCTCTTCCCTTCGAGATATCCGAAGCCGACAGGGTCGACGAGAACCTCCGCCTGAGATCCAGATATCTTGATCTCAGGCGTCCCTTCATGCAGAACAACCTGAGGATCAGGAGCAAGGCTGCGGAGTTCACCCGGTCCTACCTCACCGGGAAGGGGTTCGTCGAGATCGAGACGCCCATGCTGACCAAATCCACCCCGGAGGGGGCCAGGGATTACCTAGTACCGGCAAGGGTGACTCCCGGCCGTTTCTTCGCCCTTCCCCAGTCACCGCAGATATTCAAACAGATCCTCATGGTGGGGGGCATTGACCGCTACTTCCAGATAGTCAAATGTTTCAGGGACGAGGATCTTCGGGCCGACCGGCAGCCGGAGTTCACCCAGATAGATATCGAGATGAGCTTCATCACCGAGGAGGACATTATGCTCCTTATGGAAGGGTATATGAAAGGGCTTTTCCAGAGCGTCCTTGGCGGGTCCCTTGAAGATCCCTTCCCGGTGCTTTCATGGCATGAGGCCATCGACCGTTTCGGCAGCGACAAACCGGACATGAGGATAGGGTCTGAGATCCTGGACCTGGACAGTAGTTTCAGGGAGTGCGCCTTCGAAGGCTTCCGTAAGGTACTTGGAGACGGCGGCGTCGTCAGGGGGCTTCTGATACCGGGAGGCGCGGCCATGTCACGCAAGGAGATGTCCGATCTCGAGGTCAGGGCCAGGGGACTGGGAGCCTCGGGTCTTGCCTCATTCGTGATCCGTGACGGTGCCCTCAAGGGGCCGCTGGTCAAGTTCCTCTCCGATGGAGCTCAGCAAGACCTGGTAAAGAGGACCGGTCTTACTGAGAAAGACGCCCTGGTTGTTGCTGCAGGCCCCTGGAGGGAGACCTGCGAGATCCTGGGTCATCTGCGTCTTGAGACAGCGACCAGGTCCTCCCAGGTATCGGAGGGGACCTGGAGGTTCCTCTGGGTAACGGATTTCCCGCTCCTTGAGTGGGACGAGGAGGAATCACGATGGTCGGCGGTCCACCACCCCTTTACCTCTCCCAATCTCGAGGACCTCGATCTCCTCGAGAAGGATCCGGGCAGGGTAAGGTCGAGGGCTTACGACCTGGTCCTGAACGGTACCGAGATCGGTGGAGGCTCCATCAGGATCCACGACCCTTCGGTCCAGCAGAAAGTGTTCGAGGTAATGGACTTCACCCCTGAAAGGGCCAGGGAGAGGTTCGGTTTCCTGATCGACGCCCTTGCCTCGGGGACCCCACCACACGGCGGTATTGCCATCGGGTTCGACAGGCTGGTCATGTTCCTGTGCGGGGTTCATTCGATACGGGATGTGATCGCTTTCCCGAAGACCCAGAAGGCCCAGTGCCTGATGTCGGGGGCGCCTTCAGGCGTTGACCAGGCGCAGCTGGAGGAACTTCACATCTCGCTGGACCTTGCCGGGGAGGGTGGAGAGTGCGGATCAGGGGGCGGGGAGTAAGGATAAGTAAGAAGACCATGGCCTGGCACTTTCATCTGGACGAGGAAGGCGGTTCCCTGAAAGGGGAGCTCCAGGTGGACGGCTGGGAAAGATCGGGAGAGATGAACCAGTGGTTCGAAAAGAACCACGGGGAAGAGGTCGAGATGGTGCTCGAGGGCCTGGGGAGAGTCCGGCTGACCCCCAGGGGGATCCATATCCATGAATCAGGTCATCATAACGAGAGCATCGTAAAGGTTGAGGGCTTCCTTCTCGAGACACTGAAGGAGGATGAGGATCCCCGGCTGATATAATATAATGGAGTAAATCAGACAAAGGGGAGGCAGGAAAATGGCCAGGTTGACATTTCTTGGACATGCGGCTTTCCATCTGGAAGGGCGAGGCCTCGATGCCCTGATCGATCCCTTCCTCACGGGGAATGATATGACACACTACTCTCCCGGGGATTTCCCAGATGTCAATTACATTTTCGTAACCCATGGACACGGGGACCATCTCGGAGACACCCCCGAGATAGCAAAGAAGACTGGGGCGACGGTGGTCGCGACGGTAGAGATGTGCAGCGAACTGGCGAAGGCAGAGGTCAAGAGCCACCCTCTACAGATAGGAGGAGCGTTCACTTTCCCCTTCGGAAGGGTGAAAATGACGCCCGCCTGGCACGGTTCGGGGATCCAGCATGAGAAGGGCATGCTATACGGGGGTGTGGCCGGCGGGTTCCTGATCGAGGTCGACGGACACAAGATCTACCACGCCGGCGACACGGGGCTCACCGTCGAGATGGGGCTGCTCGCCGACGATGGTGTCGATGTCGCACTTCTTCCTATCGGTGGGAATTACACCATGGATATCGACGATGCAGTTCGGGCCGTCAGAATGGTCAAACCCCGCATCGCTGTACCCATGCACTTCGATACTTTTCCGGTGATCAAGGCCTCTCCCGAGGAGTTTGCCTCCAAGGCCTCAGGGCTCGCAGAGATAAAGGTTCTGAAGGTGGGGGAGAGCCTGGAGATCTGAACCATATCAGGAGTACTTCAACCCGAAAACGGGGTGGAAGATCCTTTCGTCGTGAAGGAACTGGGCCTGCTCCTCCAGTGCCATCCTTGCCGAGTCACCCATATTTACTGCAAGTACCGATGTCAGGATATGGACCAGGAAGAGGGGGCCGATAATGCTGCTCCCGAACATCGGGCTGGTGGCGCTGACAAAGAAGGAGAGGTCCGAGAACCTGCAGATAGGGGCCGCGGGGCTGTCGGTAATGGTGGCTATCCCGGCCCCATTCCTTTTGGCTATCTCCACCGCTTCCGTGACCTCGATCACGAAACTGGGGAGTTCGCAGACCACCACCAGGTCGCCCCCTTTGACCGCTCTGGCCTGTTCCTGAAGGGTCATTCCGGACCTGGTCATGAGGACGGCCCGCAACCCCATGGTCCTGAGCCTGATGAAGAGCGATTCAGCCACCAGGGATGAGATGCCCCACCCGGCACAGTAGACCGCTTCCGCTTCCTGGATCTTTGAACAAAAGAGTGAGACATCGTCAGGTTTGATCTGGGTCCACGTATCATCCAGGTTCGCGTGCTCCAGCCGGTGAATGGTCACCGGGAGGTCCTGCCGGTTGTCCAAGACCCTCGCAAGCATAGCGGCCGGGTTGACCTGCCCCAGTACAGCGGATTTTAGCGCGTCCTTAAGCTGTGAGTAGCCGTCAAAACCCAGCATCCTTGAAACCCTTACCAGCTGAGCCTTGGATACCCCCAGTTCATCGGCCACATCCCCAATGGACCGGAAGGCCGCTTCCCTCATGTTCATAAGAAGATATTCGACGACCCGCCTGGCCTTTCTTGGCATGCCCTGCATCTTTTCCCTTAGAAGCTCCTGCAACTGTCCGGCTTCCACCTGAAACGACCTCCCGAAAACCCGCAGAAAATGAACCATTCGGGCAAAAAGTTGACTTTAGTATACTTTGGGTACTGGTGGAAGTCAATGGCAGGGAAACATAAAGAGCGTTGGACGAAAAGCCGTAAACCGTGAACCGTGAACCGTGAAACGTGAACCACGATTAACGGGTTTCCGTTGACCGTTCACGCCTTTGAACCTCTCCATTCTCCGATGACGGTTCCATCGCTACCCTGATCTTGTCCATTACCTTGAATATGAAGTAGGTCGACAGGAGGAAGGAGATAAAGGCCGAGATGGGCTGGCACCACCAAACCCCCGAAAGGCCGAAGGACCTGGAGAGAATGGCTGCGGCCGGAATGCGCACCGCCAGGGTCCTCATTACCTGGGCGATCATCCCGTAGACGGGGTAGCCGCTTCCCTGGAAGACACCCCAGAAAGAGATGTCCGCTGCTGCAAAAAGATAGGCCGTCGCCGAAGCCCTGATCGACGAGACGGCCATATCCATAACCTGGGCTGATGGTTTGAAGAGGGCCAGCACAAGGTGGGGCCACATGTAGACCATGGTCCCGATGGCACCGATCATTACCGTCGAGGAGAGAAGGACCACTCTCAACGCCTCCCGGATCCGGGGGTAATCGCCTTTCCCGATGTTGTAGCCGATGAAGGGAATAAGAGCAGAGTTGAAGCCGAATACGGGGAGGAAGACGAACGTCTCGACCCTGTTGCCCAGCATGAAGGCACCTATGGCTGCTGGACCATAGCCTGAAAGGATCTTGTTCAGCATGGCGCCCGCAACGGCCATGCTGCCCTGGGATACTGCCACCGGGAGACCTATACTGCCTATGCTGATCCATCTGCCGAGGTAGTCGGGTCTCCAGGTAACGGCAGGAATGATGGCACTCCGTTCTTTCAGCCTCGACCACAGGTACAGGCAAGATGCCAGCCGGCCGATGAAGGTGGCTATCGACGCGCCGGCTATCCCCCATCCGAAGGTGAAGATCAGAAGGGGGTCAAGCAGGACATTGATCCCGTTGCCTAGGATCATGCTCTTCATGGGGGTCACCGTGTCACCCTGACTCCTGAAGATGGAGTCGGCTACCAGGGAGAAGGACATCAGCGGGGTTGCAAGGACCATCCAGAAAGCATAACGGTGGCTTTCAACGAGGACCTCTCCGGAACCGCCGAGGAGGGAGAAAAAGGCATTTGAAGATTGACGGAAGAGCAGAGGCAACACCGGTGTCGAAAGGACCAGAACAAGGACAAGAGCTGCGTCGGCATACTCCCTTGCTTCACCTCGCCTCCCCTTGCCCAGGGAGTTGCTCATTCTGGTGGTCGCCCCGACGGCCATACCGTTAACCAGGGCGAAGATCACGAAGACAAGGGGGAAGGTAAGCGACATGGCGGCCAGGGAGAACTCTCCCAGCCATGATACGAAGACCGTATCGACCAGGTGGAACAGGGTATGGAAGAGCATGGAGAACATCGATGGCAAGGCAAGCTGCCAGAGTGAACCGGCGACGCTTCCGGCTCCCATGTCCACGTTCCTCTTGAGGATGGCCATTGATCCCTCCGCAGTGAAAGACTCAGAGCATTGTATGTAAAAAAGGCGACGGGGGCAAATGTTCCCGCGAAGGTGTCATCTGGTCCACTTGACCAGGTGTTTCACCTCATCGACGGCCATTCCCGACAGGGACGCCAGCTCCCTGAAACCCCAATCACCGTGTCCCGAGAGAAGAGACCGGGAACTGAAAGGGACGGGCCACGGACCTGAACCGGCCAGATCGACCAGGGAAAGGGCCAGGGCGTAAGAGCGTGCCAACTCGCCGAGGGCTGGGTGGTGAGGTCCGGCCACGACGCCTTCGCCAAGGGAGGCCGTCTCCTGGAGGCCGACCCGGAGGAGTTCGAAACCCGACCTAAGTGCTTCCCGGATCATCCTCCCTGCCCAACGGGCACTTTCATCTATCCCGGGAGGGGTATAACTTCCGGAGAGGAAGAGCTCCTCCAGCTGGGTGCCCCTGAGGACCAGGCAGGGGTATATCCTCAGCTGCATGGCTCTGTCTCCCTTAATTTCAGCGAGAACCCTTAAGTCCTCCAGCGATGATGACAGATCCTGGCCCGGAAGGCCTGTCATGAGCTGTACTCCAGGAACGAGCCGGGTACTGCCGGCTGCCAGGGAGATCCTCTCCACGGCCGCGGACCCGGTGTAACCCCTGTTGCACATTTCCAGCACCTTGTCATCGAGGGAAGATATTCCCAGCTCCAGAAATCTCACCGGGAACCGTGAAAGAAAGTCGAGGATCCCGGGATCTACGCAAAGTGGGTGGGTGGAGATCCTGATCCGGCTGCATGCGGGAGCCTGGGCTGCAGCTTCCAGGTATTCCTCCTGACGGTCCAGGGGCTGGCATGTGAAGCTGCCACCGAAAAAGCACGTCTCTACCGGTTCGCTGGCCTCCTGAAGGGCTCTCTTGACTTCACCCGGACCGGGTTGGTACTCATGGCCGGTAATGGTCCTCTGGTCGCAGTATATGCACCTGTCGGGGCAGTTCTTCATGGGAAGGAAGAAGGGTATGCGCCTCACCAGGAGCCCCCTTCGGTCCACTCATCGAACACCGCGGCCCAGGCGAACATGTCCGCCTGGTATTCAAAGCTGGTCATTGGGGTGGCCGTTCCCGACCAGAAGTCTTCACCCCTTGTATGATGGACCAGATGGTATATCTCGTGGAAGACGGCAAAGCGCTTCCATATTTCGGGGAGGAGACCGTTAAGATAGATACGTGCCCTTTCCCCCCTTGCCACGTGCAGGCCCCAGATCGATATCGGCAACGGCAGAGTTACTATCTCGACGGACCTTCCGCAGGCCTCCTCGGCTTTAGCCAGAAGGTCAAGGTCGTCAAGACCCTTCCACTGACAGGCCTCTTCGAAGGCCCAATCCGGGATCCTCTCGGGCGGGGATGGCCATTCGAACCCGTCGGTGCGAGCGTCTCCCAGGGCTGTTTCAGCCATCTTTCCTGTCCCAGTCGGAGAGAGCCGCCTCAACGAGCTTCTGGACAAGCTGCACCTCGCTCCTGGAAAGCTTCCTGCTTCGATACCAGATCTCCACCGGTTCCCGGCCGTTAAGCACCTCTTCGAGCATGAGCCTTCCCGTGCTGTCCCTGTAGGGGTCCTGCACCAGGTCGACCACGTCCACGTCGAGGGCCTCGGCCAGGCGTTTCAGCAGTTTCATCGAAGGGAGTCTCCTGTTGCTCTCCAGGGACTGGATGTATATTCGGCTCACATCCACCATTTCGGAAAGTTTCTTCTGGGTGAGTCCCTTCGACTTGCGAAGGGTCTTGATCCTCAGTCCAAGGCTCATGGGGTACACCTCCGGTCATTATGTTACATATATTATACCTGTAGTATTAAATGTTGACAACTACAGGGAATAGAGTGTCACAGTCGTGAAGGAAGAGGGTGCAGCTCAGGAGATCGGCCGCCCCTCCCGGGCTGATCCTGTGAATGCTGAAGAACTCGTCCATCTTTCTTATCGACCCCAGGGACACTGTATCATAGGGGACTTCATGGGCCAAAAGGTCCTCCACCAGGCGAAGGTAGTCGGCTTTCCAGAAGGCATAACCCTTCCTGGCTACGATGTTGGTGTCCTCTCCGTGCTTCATGAGGTTGAAGAGTGCGTAGAGGGCGCTGTCATGCCTGGTCGCCCCCCTGTCCAGGGCCATCCTGAAGTGGGGTATTCCGTGTTCCAGGACGGTAGGGAACCCTCTCTCGGCCTCACCCCTGATACCAGTGATACCGTGTTCCAGGTAGATTCTCTCGCCGCTCGTCAGCGGCCTCGCAGGAAGCTCGCTCTCAAGGGATCCAAGCTCCCTTTCGCAGCATCCTTTGACCGCAGCGGCGGCTGCGGCGGCCACTTTTCCCGGCCGGAGACCTTCTCCAAGAAAAAAACAGCGCCCTGTCCCGTAGAGGAGGAGCGACAGGGCAAAGATCAGACCCTTGTGAGTATTGATCCCAGAAGTGGCTTCGAACATGGCCCTGTCCATCTCTATCCCGGTCCTCCGCAGTATATCGAGCGCCTCTGCTGGGGGGACTCCTCTCAGACCCTGAAGGGCCTGCTTTTGCCAGAAGGGAGCCAGGGCTGAAGCGCTCAGGAGGAAGGTGACAAAATCCATATCCCGATGCGATCCGGGGCCAAAACGGTCGACCAGGCCGGGTTTCGGGGCAATAAAAACTTCCCACAGGGTTGCAGAGACAGCAATTGCTCCAAGGACGGTATGAAGGGGCATTCCAGATCTCCCTTGACTGAATGTTGAATAAAGCGGATACTGAAACGGATGATAACAAAAATAGGCGAGGCTAACAATGTCCAACCTCAGCGCAAGAAGCGAAGATTACCTTAAGGCCATATTCAAGCTCCAGGAGGAGAAGAAAGTGGTCCGGGTCAAGGACCTGGCCCAGTGTCTCGATGTGAGATCACCCACCGTCGTGGGTGTCATATCCGGCCTCAAGGAGAGCGGGCTGGTCGACCAGGAACATTACGGGTACATCTCCCTGACCTCTGAAGGGGACGCCCTTGCAAGATCCCTGGTCCAGAACGAGGATATCCTGCGCTCCTTCTTCGAGGAGGTCTTCAGCCTGGACAGCGAGGAGGCAGGACTTAACGCCTGCAACATCGAGCATTATATTACCCCTACTTGCAGGGAACGGCTGGTTTCCTTCATTAAATTCCTGGAGATATGCGGGAGAGGATCCCCAAAGTGGCTCGGCCATTTCCGGCACTTTGTCCTGACTGGAGAGCCACCTCCCTGCGACAGGTGCAGCGAGATTTTGCCAGTGGACGAAAAGGCATGCGAAAAGGACTGACGCTTCTAGTCATTACCCTTTTGTTGCCCCTTCTTGCGTTGACGCCGGGGTCGGAGGCTTCGGAGATCGAGGACCTTTTCTGGTCAAGGCAGTGGTCTGCCCTTGAGAGTAGGGTCCTTTCTCCTGGAACCCAGTTATCCCCAAAAGACCGGGTGATCTATGCAAACTCGCTCTGGCTTCAGGGGAGATGGGCACCTGCCCTGGAGATCTTCCTCGAGGAGAGAGATTCAGTACCTGAAGACATTCAACCCTTCGTGGACATGCTTATCCTGCTGGGCTTCGAAAGGACGGGATCTCCCCGGAAAGCGATGGATGTGGCCCTTTCTCTCTGGAGCGAAGAGGACTGGGTACTTGCGCCTTATGTTGCCTACGCCCTGGGGAGGCTTTATCTGAATGAGGGGCAGGCTGCAGAGGCAGGGAGATGGTTCAGGGCGATGGCAGAGAGGGCCAAGGACACGTCACTACGCAAACAGGCCCTGGAGGCCCTTCTCAAGCTTTCCGACCCCGATCCTGGGTTTGCCCTGGCCCTCCTTGAGATCGATCCATTCCACAGAGGGGCCCTCTCAATGATCAGGCAGGATCCGGGACCGGAGGATCCAAGTACCGCCTTCCCCCTGGGTTATGCTGCTTTCTTCTCCGGCGACTACCAGGGAGCTCTGACCCACCTCGAACGGGTTCCTCTCGAGGACCCCAGGGCGGAGAGGGCTGCCTTCTTCAGGGCAAGAACCCTTTCGAACCTTGGAAGGGGTGACGAGGCCCTGCAGCTCTGGAAGGACCTGGCCCTGAAGGCTTCAAGGTACTCGCAGTCCTCGATCGAGTCCATTTCCGGAATGGCCCGGGAAAATGGGGGAGAAGCTACTGAAGCGCTGATGGAGATCGCCGATACAGGAACCGGCGATCCTGCCGCCTCGGCACTGGCCGAACTTGCAAACCTCTTCGCCAGGATCGGGGAAGAGGATAAGGCTTCGCGATTCGAGGAGATACTCCTGGAGAAGCATTCCTCGAGCCGGTTCGCTGCGGCAGCTCTGTGGGAAAAGGGATGGTCTGCCTGGAAGAGGGGGGATATCAGGGCTGCCGATGCAGCCTGGACTCGGGCCCTAGATGCAGGTAACGACCGAAGGCAGGAATCCCGTCTTTTGTACTGGACCGCAAGGGCGAACGAGAGGCTGGGTGATTCAAGGACCGCGACAGAACTCCTTGAGAGGCTCCGAAAGAGCTATCCGACGGACTACTACACGTACCTTGCCTTTCCCTCCGGCCCTGGGAAAGTGCAGAACCTCGTCCCCGACCAACTGGCCGGTGGAGGCGGCAAACTGGCCGAATGGGGGTTCGTCATATACGCGAGAATGCAGCTCTCTTCATCGGAAGACCCCGCATCCAGGTTTGCCTCTGCAAGGCTTGCGCTTTGGCTGGGTGACGCCAGAAGCGCGCTTTTGGACTCCATTCCCCTGGTCCCGCTGCTGACCCGGTATGATAACATACCCCTCCCCCTTCTGGAGACTCTCTATCCACGGGCCAGGGAGAGAGAGGTGATGGCGGCCTCCTCGAGGTTCGGCATCGACCCGGTCGACATTTGGGCCATCATGCGCCGTGAGAGCGCCTTCGACGAAGAGGCTGTCAGCAGCGCTGGTGCCATGGGGCTGATGCAGCTGATGCCTCCCACGGCGAGAGAGAACGCACTGATGCTCGGGGAGAAGGAGGGGGATTACTTCGATCCTGCGAAGAACATCCTGCTGGGGGTACATCACTTCTCGAGGCTGATGAAGATGTTTGACCGGATAGAGTTCGCCGTGGCCGCTTACAACGCAGGCCAGGGTGCTGTCGGAAGATGGCTCCCGCCAAAGAGGTCAGTAGAGGAGTGGGTCGAGGATATACCTTACGGCGAGACGAGGGAGTTCGTTCGTCAGGTCATGGCGAACAGGTACATCTACAGGATCACCTACCCGGAGACAGGGCTGAAGGGGGATCAGCAGAAATGAGGGAACGAACGCCGCTCCCGGAGCAGACCGTCATGAATCCCGTAGAAAAGGTAAGGGCTTTCCTGGAGGAAGCAGGCTATGAAGGGGAGATCCATTTCAGCGAGGAGACGATAAGGACCGTCGATGATGCCTCCAGAAGCGTGGGAGCTCCCCCGGAGGAGATCCTGAAGACCCTTGTCCTTTTGGCTGACGGAAGACCTGTCATTGCACTGATGTCGGGGCCTAACAGGATCGACCTGAAAAAGGTCAAAGCCCTTTTGGGTGCCAGGAAGGTCTCCATGGCAAGGCCGGAGTGGGTCCTGGAGTATTCCGGGTTCGAGGTGGGCGGGGTACCCCCGGTCGGTTTCCCCTCGAGACCCTGTGCCTTGATCGACAGGGACCTTTTCCGGTTCGAGTTGGTATGGGCGGCGGCAGGAACCGACCACGCATTCTTCCCTGTAAGTCCACGAATGCTGGAGGTCTACACAGGTGGTGTCGAGGCGGACATAAAGAAGGAGAGTTAACGCTTCTCGGGTACTATAGCTTCCATCCAGCCGTCGAATTCCCTGTTGAGGCGGATCGACCTCAGAGGACGTATGAAGACCTCCAGGTTATGGAAGGTAACGACCTTCAGGACGTGCCCACCCAGCGAAGCGTGATCCATTCCGTTGAAAACGGCATGAACATGGGGGTAGAGAGCCCCCTCCCTCATGCTTACGTCGCCGCTCAGGGAAGCAACTTCGAAAGTCCCTTCGAACCGCTCCCGGATGTACTCCTTCCCGGTGTACCATCCGAAGATGATCTCCCGGGCCATCCCCAACCCTCCGACAATGATCGCAGAGTCCAGGGAGTACTCCTCGCAGGCCGCTGATATTGAGCGATGCAGTTCCTCGCCGTCGCTCAATCGAACAAAGGCCATGTCCTCAGTTACGGAGTAGCGCAAAGGGTATTCCTCCCTTCCTAAACAACATCATTTTACCATATCATAGCGGTGTTGTTGGAGGATCGTGTGTTAGAATATCGCCTGTCCTTTATCCGGTATTTTCATGGAGGAGTCAGATTTGAGCTTTTTCATGCTTGTTCTTGCTACCCTGCTGGGAGGGGTGACGGGTTTCCTGAACGTTGTCGCCGGGGGCGGTTCGCTCCTTAGCCTTCCATTCCTCATCTTCCTAGGTCTTGACGCTTCTTCCGCCAATGCCACTAACCGGGTAGGAATACTCCTTCAGAATGTAGTGGCCGTGTGGCAGTTCCGAAGGGACAAGGTGCTGTCGTTGAGAGAGTCCCTCTCCCTGGGCATTCCGGCATCCATCGGTGCGGTTGGGGGGACCCTCCTGGCCGTACAGCTTGACGAACGATTCCTGAAGATAACCATAGCCCTTCTGATCTCATTCATGGCGATCCTCCTTGTTGCCAAACCTCGGATGTGGGAGACCTACCGGGAGACCTCGTGGCCTACCTGGGCCAAGTGGTGTCTCTTCATCGCCATAGGTGCCTATGGAGGGTTCATCCAGGCAGGGGTGGGTTTCCTGCTGATCTGGGCCCTTGCAGGGGCTGTCGGAAAGGACCTCGTAAGGGCCAATGCCCTGAAGGCGGCGATCGTTCTCTGCTTTACGGTGGTCAGCCTCATGATCTTCTTCTCAAAGGGGCTCATCAACATGCAGTACGGTCTTGCCCTGGCTTTCGGCAGTATGGCCGGGGGATGGATAGGGACCCGCTTCTCGGTGGTGAAGGGGAACAAATGGATAAGGTACATTCTTGTTGTAATGGTGGTCATCAGTGCCCTGAGGATGATCTTCGGGGCCTTTGGGAGCTGACGGGAAAACCCGGCCGGAGGTCTATCCCCCGGCCGGGTTTTTCATTTTTTACCCAGAAGGTAAAGCTGAAGATCTTCCCTTGAGAAGTTCGCTCCCAGACCTACGGCGAGCCTCAGCCTGGCCTGCTCCGGCCTCAGCCCTCCTCCGTCCATCACGCCCATTTCGAGCAGTCTCCTTGCGCTCCCCTCGTAGCCGTAGAGAGTGTTGGTGTGACCTCTCCGGCATCGGGTGGTTATGACAACGGCCGTATCGTTCTTGATCAGAGGTTTGAG
>LGGV01000009.1 GCA_001509095.1 Synergistales bacterium 58_81
CCCTCCGCTCCGGATACCCAGAGCGGTCATTACCTCCAAGTTGGCGGACCAGAGGAATCCCGTCTGTTCAACTCTCACGAGGTCATCTGAAAAATCCATATCCTCAGGGACCCAAATAGTGATGCCCTGGTCGGCAAGCTTGATGTATCCGCTATCTACAGGGGGCTTCCCGCTCTCAACGAGAGCTGCATAACGTGCGGCTCAACCTCCCCCCAGACGTCTCACGATAACATACCCCTCATTACCCATTGACTCGATCTTGGTTTTCGCTTTGTCGCTGATCTCCAGCTTCAGTTTTCTTTCGCTCATACCCGATCCCCCCATAGAGTTTTGTCTTCGAATAGCACATTCATTATACCCCACGGTTGTATAAACGCCAACCCCTCCCCGAAAGTATATCCATGAAATCTGAAGGAGGAACGGCAAGGAATCTTTTCCCGGCGAGATGGCCCAGGGGGTCAGGAAGGGACCGGAACTCGATGCTCCTGGAGTGAAGCATTGGTCTTTGGACGCCCAGAAGCCTCCATTCGGCATTCACTTTTCGGTCGCCGTACTTTATATCCCCGATAAGGGGGTGACCAATGGAAGCAAGGTGGACCCTAGCCTGGTGCGAACGTCCGGTGAGCAGCTCCACGAGAAGCAGTGAGAGAGAAGGGTCACCATTGATCTTCTCGAACCTGGTCAGGGCATATCTCCCCCTGTCGGTGTCGACCCCCACGATGTTCTCCTCTCCGGTCTTGAGCAGGGGTGAGTCTATCCGACCCTGGTCAGGCGTTTCTCCAGAGACCAGTGCAAGGTAAGTCTTGCGGACACCATCCCGCCGCCATGCCTCGTGGAGCCCTCTCAGTGCGACCCCGTTAAGGGCCAGCACCATGGCCCCTGAAGTATTCCTGTCGAGCCTGTGTACCGGCGTTGGCATGAAGGTAGTGTCTTTCCAGTCGAGAGCGGCAGCCGTCCTGGAGATAACGCTCTCTCCGCCGGCAGTATCAGGTTGCGAAAGCAGGTTCCAGGGCTTGTTGACAATGCAGATATCGTTATCGGCATATATTATCTCTATCTCCGGTCTGGAGTCCCGGAACCGGGCAAGAGCATCCTTTCCGATCCCAGCCTCCGGATCGTCCCAGGGGACAGAGACGCAGTTCCCTGAGGCCACTCGGGATGAGAAATCGACCCGGCGTCCGTCGACCTTCACCATACCCTTCCTGAAGGATCGCATGATCGCACTCAGCGGGAGATCGGGCCACTTCTTCCTGATTATCCTGTCGATCCTTCTGCCGTCATCATGCGCTGATACCCGAAAATCCTGTCCCATATAGATCATTCCTCAACTTTCCTGGGTCCTGGTCTCCAGAACCTTCTGCCCACAGAGGGGTGGAAGTCCGATATGGATGGTTCCGCGTTTCCGCTCTCGGGAAAGGTCTCCCAACAGAACATAATAAAGTTGAGCTCGTCCGCCGAGGAGACGACCATGGCCTCGGGGGTTGCCGGAAGTACTGGCGACCCGTACTCCTTCCGGCCGTGATGGCTCACAAGGATATGCCCCAGGGCCGTCTCGAGTTCCTCGTCCAGGCCATATTCCCTGGCCATACGAGAAAAGCGGGTGAACCCCAGAGCTATATGATCGATGACTGTCCCTGGTATTGTCATGGATGGAAAGGGGTCCAGCCTGTAGGAGTCTATCTTGCCGATATCGTGCAAAAGCCCTCCCGCTGTCACCACGTCAAGGTCGATGTCGACTCCGGAACCGTTGTATGACCGGGCGAGAGCCCTCGCGCTCCTGGTGACGGCCAAGGTGTGCTCGAGAAGTCCATGTACATAGGCATGATGATGAGTGACGGCAGCGGGCATCTCCCGGAACTTCTTCCATGTCTCCCCCTGGAAGACCTTTTCCAGGAACCCCCTTACCTCGGGGCGGCAGCTCTCTATCATGGACCTGAACTCATCCTCCATTTCTTCCACGGGGACCGGAGAGGACTGGATGAATCCGCCAATGGGGAACTTCTCTGGATCCAGCAGAAAGAGCTCGGAGAACTGGAACTGCTGTCTGCCCCTGAACTCCGACACGGTTCCGATGGCTCCTACGGGAACGTTGAGGAAGGCGCCGGGCATCTCCGGCGAGGACGGCTCCATCGGCAACCGCTCCCCGGCCCTTGCGTCCCACCATTTTCCATCGGACCAGACCTTTGCCTCTACTGATCCCTCGGAGTCCACAAGAACGACCTCCCAGAAGGGCCTTTTGTTCTTGTCCGATCTAGACTTTATCTGCTGAAGAACACCCATGATCTTGAAACGTTCACCGGGAACAAGACCACGGAGCTGTGAAGTGGTGGCCGGAACCATATCTGACAAGACTATCCCCCCATTTGAAGGCTATAACGACTGACCTCGTCCGGGCGTTGTCGGGCCCCGCCCAGGATCGCTGCACCTGATGATCCATCGAGATTGAACAAGGAAGATCAGGCCCCGTACTTCGAAAGCCTCCCCGCATGGGCGAGCAGAAGCCCCATTAACTTGTGGGCCGGTATGATCCCAAGGCTCCCCCTTGCGCAGTTCCGCTCGCCGAAGGAGGTAGACCCGTCGGGCCTTACAAGGCTGCTTGCCAGCAAAAAGGGCGAAGGGTGCCAGGAATGGGATGCCATAATGCTGGGAGTGCTGTGGTCGCCAGTAACGGCTAGAACATCAGGCCCGAGGTCGAGGACCTCGGGGACCAGGCTGTCGACTTTCTCAATGACCTCCCGTTTGGAATCGAAGTCGCCATCCTCACCCCGACTGTCGGTGTATTTTACATGAACGAAAAAGAAATCGAAAGCCGCCCAGTTCGCCCTCAGGGCCTGGAAGAGCCCCTCTATGGTCTTACCCGCAGGAAGTATCTCCATGCCCACAATCCTTGCAAGTCCCTTGTACATCGGGTATGTAGCTATCGCCGCGGGGCGGAAGCGGTAAAGGTCAGGCATAAGAGGTATACCCGGGGTTCCCGATACTCCCCTGAGGAGGCACCCGTTGGCCTTGAGCTCATCGGAAAGTGTTTCCCTTACCTTCCGTATAAGGCCGTTTATCAGAAGAGCTGTCTTCTCGGCACCGGGTGCCAGCGGCCTGCTCCAAACCATGGGCCTTCCATCGACCTGTGGGTCGGCGTCGCTGACCTGGTCGTTTAGATCCTCTCCTGAAAGGACAACGACGAAACGATGCTCGATACCGGGGTAGAATCTTACCCCGTATCCGTCGATACTCCTGATCTTTTCAGAGAGTTTGCAGACTATCCTGGAGCTGGTCTCCGTGTCCACCCGGCCCGCTCTTCGGTCGAGGACAAGGTCCCCTTCACCCCAGGTACAAAGATTCCCCCTTGCACAGATCTCCCCGGGATTGACCTCGACACCTACACCTATCGCCTCCAGGATCCCCCTGCCTATCTGGTACTTGAGAGGATCGTAGCCAAACAGACCGAGGTGCCCGGGTCCACTCCCGGGGGTGATCCCCGTATCGACCATCTCGAGAAGACCCGTGTCCGAACGGGAGGCCAGAAGGTCAAGATTAGGAGTGGAAGCTGCCTCCAGCTCCGTCTCGCCTCCAGGTCCCGGAAGTCCTCCCAGTCCATCCATGACTAGAAGCACAATTTTCGTCCCGTTCTCCACCGCCAAACCTTTCAGGATATCCAGTCTTTCCATCAGCGCTGTTCCCCCCTCACCAAGGGACCTCCCCATGGAAGGCGAAGCCTCCCTTGCCTTTTTCCCCTCTCTTGCTGAATAATATAATAAGCCATTTGGCCCTTTCTTTCTGCAGCCGTCCAGCTGCAGAATGGTCGGAGGCAAACCGAAGGGAGGTATGCCCCCTGATCAGAAAGTCCGCTTTCCCATTGCTTCTTCTCATGTTCCTGGCAGCGGTCGCTGTTCCCTGCGATGCGGCACTGGCCCCGGAGACACTGGACAGCATATGGCGCGACCTTACCTCGACGGCTTCACTGGATGACGCCGGAGCCGTGAACATTGAGGAGAAGGAGGAACCCAACGCATGGGTCTCATTCAGCATGAACAGATACTCCGTTCATGTCACGACCGGTCTTCTTCAGACCCTCAGATCCCCCGATGAACTGGCCGGAGTACTGGCCCATGAGATAGGGCATATCAAACTGGGCCACTACGACGACACCATCAAGAGAAACCTTCTCTGGATGCTACTCTACAAAGCAATGGGAGAAAAGAAGCTGGGCGGCATTGATGTGGTGGGCACAGGGATGGTGCTCGCCGAAGCCGGGTTCAGCAGGGAGCAGGAGATAGCCGCCGACGACTACGGAGTGGCTTTGGCAGCAAAGGCGGGTTACGACCCTTGGGGACTTTTCAATGCCTTTCAGAGCATGGTCGGGGCCGGATTCAAGACCACACCGAGCGGTTTTAACTCCCACCCCCCGACGGAGCGTCGCCTGGTCCATATCAGGGAGACCACTGAAAGGATCAGCGGAGAGAAGAGGTAGGAAGCGAATAATGATATACAATACCGATGGGGATAAGGTCCATGACCCCTTCCCCTTACCTTGACGGGAGGTGCAGGGAGTGGAGGACATACTTGACAATCTTTACAGTCTTTCGGCGAAGAGCATCAGACCCTCCCCCATCCGGGAGATGCTGCATCTTGTTAGAAAGCCGGGGATGATATCCTTCGCCGGGGGGATGCCCGATCCGGACATCTTCCCTGTAGAGCAATTCCAGCAGGCCGCCTCGATAATCTCCAGGGAGGGGAAGGATATTCTTCAGTACGGCACGACAGAGGGTTACCCTCCCCTCAAGGAATTCCTCGCGGAATGGACCGCCCCCAAGATGGGGCGAAAGCTGCTTCCGGAAGAACTGCTGATCACCACGGGATCTTCTCAGGTTATCGATCTTCTCTGCTGGGCCCTTCTCGACAGGGGGGACTGGGTCATCTGCGAGGAGCCGACCTTCCTGGGAGCGACAGGGACCATGTACAACCACGGGGCCAGGTTCCTGACGGTCCCCTGCGACAGCGAAGGCATGAAGGTGGAACTTCTACCGGATCTCATTGAAAGGGCACTGGCCTCCGGGAACCGTATAAAATTCATTTACACCATTGTCAACTTCCACAACCCCCTTGGCTGCGACCTCTCTCTGGAGAGAAGGAAGAGACTCCTGGAGATCGCCAGCACCTACGGCATAATGATCCTCGAGGATGACCCCTACGGATGGGTGAGGTTCGAAGGGGAGGAGGTCCAGTCCCTCTTCTCCATGGACGAACAGGGACTGGTGGTCTTCGCGTCAAGCTTCTCGAAGATACTTGCCCCTGGTACCCGTGTTGCCTGGTGCGCGGGGAACAGCGAGATCATAAGGAAAATGGCCGTATTCAAGCAGGGCACCGACACCTGCACCAGCGTTGTGGTTCAGGCGATAGTATGGGAGTACTGCAGGCTGGGACACCTCGACTCCTTCCTCCCCCGTATAGTTAGCCACTACAGGGATAAAAGAGACGGAATGGAGGCTGCGCTGCTAAAATACATGCCCGCCGAAAGGGTCTACTGGCAAAAACCAAAGGGGGGATTCTTCTACTGGATCTCCGCTCCGGGGATCCCGGCCGAGGAACTCCTGAAAAGGGCTGTCGAGAAAAAGGTCGCCTTCGTCCCCGGGAAAGCCTTCTACCCGACCGGGACGGGAGGCCGTGACGATTTCAGGATGTGCTTCACCTTCGCCTCTCCCGAAATGACAGATCTGGGCGTGAAAAAGCTCAGTGAAGCCATCAGCGAGTTCGAGTGAGAGCCTGCCCCCAAGAAGAGCAGAGGTATCCGATCCTTAAGGAGGAGATAGAATTGGGCAAGGTTTGGGAACTGAACTTCAGCGGAAAGGCACAGAATGTCCGTCCTTCACCGATACGGGAGATGCTGAGCGTCATCCGTCAGCCAGGAATGATATCCTTTGCAGGAGGAATGCCGGCCCCGGATGTCTTCCCGGTAAAGGAGTTCCACGAAGGGGCAGAGGTGCTTCTCAGGGATGGTCAGAACCTCCTGCAGTACGGGACCACAGAGGGTTACGCCCCCCTGAAGGAATTCCTCGCCGAGTGGACGGCGCCCAGGATGGGAAGGAAGGTATCTTCGGACGAGATGCTCCTTACTTCGGGCTCGCAGCAGGTCCTGGACCTTATGGGCTGGGCGATGATCGATCCCGGCGACTATATAATCACCGAGGACCCCTCCTACCTAGCGGCCTTCACCGCCTTTTACAACCACGGTTCCCGGTTCATCGGGATCCCCACCGACGCCGAAGGTATGGTCGTTGACACGCTCCCCGAAACGATCGAGAAAGCCCGTTCACAAGGCAAGAAAATAAAGTTCATCTACACCATTGTCAACTTCCAGAACCCCGCCGGGTGTACCTTGACCCTGGAAAGAAGGAAGAAACTGGTAGACATCTCCCACAGGTACGGGATCCCCATATTCGAGGACGACCCATACGGGTACGTCCGCTTTGACGGCGAGCACCTTCCGTCCATCTTTTCTCTCGACCCCGAGGGTGGAGTGATCTATGCAGGCTCCTTCTCGAAGATCCTTGCCCCGGGAACGAGGATAGGGTGGTGCACCGGAAGCAGGGATATCATCAGGAAACTGACGGTCTTCAAACAGGCATTGGACCTCTGTTCAAGCCCCATATCCCAGGCACTGATCTACGAGTACTGCAGAAAAGGCTACCTTGACAGACACCTCCCAAATATCATTGCCGACTACAGGGCCAAAAGGGATGCAATGGAGGAAAGCTTCAGGAAGTACCTCCCCCTGGATGAAGTCAACTGGGTTAAACCCGAAGGAGGTTTCTTCTACTGGATCCACATGCCCAGGATCGACGCCGGTGAACTTTTCAAAAAGGCCATTGAGAAGAAGGTGGCCTTTGTGACGGGATCCCCCTTCTTCGCCAACGGAGGCGGAGAGCACAATGCAAGGATCAACTACACCTACTCCAAACCGGATGTCATCGAGGAAGGTGTCAAACGTCTCGGCGAAGCCATAAGGGAGATGCTCTGATAGCGACCTATAAGGACTGGAGGACCTGGACCTTTCATGGAAGAAGATATTATTACAGCCATTTCCACAGCCTGGGGCGAATCGGGCATAGCCATCGTCCGTCTCTCCGGGGGCGGGTCCAGGGACCTGGTAAACTCCATCTTCAGGGGCGGAGAGGGCCTGAGCCTCTCTCCGCCCCGTTTTATGAACCACGGCTTCATTCTGGATAACGAAGGCGATCCCGTAGACGAGGTCCTGGCGGTCTGGTTCAGGGAACCCCGCAGCTACACCGGCGAGGAAGCTGCAGAGATCCACTGTCACGGAGGCACCGTTGCAGCAAGGAAATGCCTTGAGCTCTGCCTTGCCGGGGGGGCCCGGATGGCCCGACCTGGAGAGTTCACGAGGCGGGCCTTTATGAACGGCAGGATCGACCTTGCCGAGGCGGAATCGGTACTTGGAGTGATCAGATCCCGTTCCGACAAGGCACTCAGGGCGGCAGTCAAATGCCTCCGGGGCCATTTCTCCGACAGAGTGAAAAGCGTCAACGATGATCTGGCCGATCTTTCAGCCCTTGCAGAAGCCGGCCTGGACCACCCCGATGAGGACATCCCGGAATTGACACCTGATGACTACCTTCACCGTCTCTCCGAAGCGGCACAACGTGTAAGGGATCTCCTTTCGTCGGCCCGTTCGGGTCGGTTTCTACGTGAAGGGATAAGGGTCGCGATCTCCGGCCGTCCGAACGTGGGGAAATCCTCCCTGATGAACTCCTTCCTCGAAGAGGCACGCTCCATCGTCACTTCAATGCCCGGCACCACAAGGGACCTTATCGAGGAGGTGGTATCCCACAAGGGAGTTCCTCTCAGGCTGATAGATACCGCCGGGATAAGGGACCCGGGGGACCTTGCCGAAGAGGAAGGAGTACGACGTGCCATGGAGGCCATCCGGGAGGCCGACATCAGGGTATGGGTGATCGACGGAAGCGAGCCCATCACCGATGACGACAGGAGGATCGCCACGTCCCTCCGTGGAAGCTGCTGTATAGTGGCGCTGAACAAGTCGGATCTTCCAGTGGCGGTGGAGATCGATGACGTCAAGGACCTTCTCCCCGGACACGAGATCAGGGTTACATCAGCTGCGACGGGACAGGGGCTGGAAGAGCTGAAGGACCTTATCGTCCTCTCCGTATCGGGGAGCACCTCCGTTGATGAAGATATCAACACCACGGAACGGCAGGTCGAGGAGTTGAGAAAGGCTCTCGAACTGGCAGAGGAGGCTATGGACGCAGTCTCCTCCGGAGCCGGTCTGGACGCTTCCATTGAAATGCTCTTCCGTTCAAGGGAGTGCCTCTCCAGGATCCTTGGGACATCAGCCGATGAGGAACTTCTTGAAAGGATCTTTTCCGGCTTTTGTATCGGAAAGTGAACGGACCGATCCTGTGAACCGAGGAGGTGAAATATGCCGATAGTCCAGGTACACCTGCTGGAGGGCAGGTCCACGGAGCAGAAGAAGATGCTTGTCAGCGAAATGACCGCTTCCATCTGTCTTGCACTGGAGGTAAGACCGGAGCAGGTCAGGATAATCCTCTCGGAGATATCTCACGGTGACTATGCTGTCGGGGGGGAACTCTTCTCGGAAAAGAAGAGTTAGTCTCCAGGCTGCCTCAGTCCCGCCAGCGCCGGTGCATCCACAGCCACTGCTCCGGCGCTTTTCTTATCACTCTTTCTGTCCAAAGGCTTGCTTCCCTTGTCATTGTGAGCATCTTCTCTTCGCGGGTCCTATCGCAAGGTTCGTCTATGGGGGGACCTATATCTATTCTGTACCTGAAAGACCCCAGTCTGGTGGCTGCGACGGGGATAAGGGGGACCTCGGCCATTATAGCGAAAGCAGCGGGGCCTCCGGGAGTTTTGCACTCTTTTCCGAAAAAGGGTATTCTCAACGCCCCATTTCCACCCCAGTTCTGGTCTCCGGCGATCACAACCATTCCGCCCTCCCGGAGCCTCCTGACAGGCTCCTTGAGAGTGAATTGCTTGGAGATGGGTCTCCCCCCGATATTTCTGCGGTACTTCTCTATCAGTTCGGCCAGGTCCCTGTCATCGGGATCCTTGATGATCCCGTAGATGGGGAAACCTCTCCGGGCCAGCCAGGCCGCCATGAGCTCCCAGCTCCCGAAGTGGGCCATTAGAATAACCGCCCCTTTGCCTTTCGATGCCTGTTTCTGGAGCCACTCGAGACCGTTGGATTGTATGAACCATTCATCGACCAGGGAGGGGTCGTTCTGAACCACCAGGTATTCAGCCATTGAGGCAGCGAAGTGCCTGTAAACCCTTGAAAGGTTCTCCCTCCTCCAAGACGGGGAGGACTCGGGGAAGGCGATCTCCATGTTCCTTAGGGCAACTTCCCTGCGTGGTGCGACCACTCTCAGGGAACCATAAAGTACGCCCGAGACCAGGTCTGCTCTCCACCCCGGCCGGATCCATTTCCTGACTGCTTCCAGGGCATGGGCCTGAAGGGACATTCTTCTCCACCAGCTCTAGCTCTTTGAGGCTACAAAGAAGCGCTTCTTGCCCAACCGGAAAAAAAGATGCCTTCCCTCGATAAGGTCCTTTTCCTCGATCTCGTCGGATGGACCCAGCCGTCTTCCGTTGAGGTAGACTCCTCCTCCCTGGATGAGCCTCCTGGCTTCGCTCTTGCTTGTGCAGGCCCCGCAGGATGAGAGGATCTCCACCGGAGAAGGCAGGACCTCCTGGGGGAACGCTCCCGTAGGTACTTCAGACTTAAGGATCCGGAGCATATCAGGAGTGAGCTCAGAGGGCTCGAAACGCTCCCCGAAAAGAATGGCGCTGGCCCTCTCTGCAGCCCTTAAGGCTCCCTCCCCGTGGATCCTCTCTGTTACCTCCCTTGCCAGTCTTTTCTGGGCCTCCCTCTTCTCAGGCCTGATCTCGTGGGTTTCCATTATGCCCCTGATCTCGTCAAGGGGAAGGAAGGTAAAGAGCCTCAGCAGCTTCTCTACATCACGATCGTCAGTGTTGATCCAGAACTGATAGAACCTGTATGGTGATGTCCTATCAGGGGAGAGCCACACCGTCCCGCTTTCTGTCTTCCCGAACTTCTGACCCGAGGCGCTCAGCAGGAGCGGGTAGGTGATCCCGTATGCCTGACCTCCGGC
The DNA here is from genome assembly GCA_001509095.1 of Synergistales bacterium 58_81. GTDB lineage: Bacteria > Synergistota > Synergistia > Synergistales > Thermovirgaceae > 58-81. The sequence continues at coordinate 10,164 of LGGV01000009.1, forward strand.
CTTTTTCCTTATCAGATCGATCCCGGCGATTATATTGCCCTTCTGATCGTTCCCGCCCATCTGGAGCTTGCAGCCGTGGCTTTCGTAAAGGTGGCAGAAATCAAAGGCCTGTAGAAGCATATAGGAGAACTCGGTGTAGGAGATGGACTTTTCTGGGTCATCAAGACGGCTTTTGACGTACTCCCGTCCTATCATGTAATTCACGCTGAAGTGCTTGCCTGTATCCCTCAGGAACTCAAGCAATGTTTGTTTGCCCAGCCAGTCGTAGTTGTTGATGATCAGAGCCGAGTTGGTACCGCAGTCAAAGTCAAGGAACTGTCCAAGCTGCTCTTTTACGGTCACCAGGTTCTTTTCGACCTGCTCCAGGGTAAGAAGGTTCCTCTCCTTGCTCTTTCCGGAAGGGTCCCCGATAAGCCCCGTACCCATACCGGCTATTGCAATAGGTCTATGGCCGAAGCTCTGCATCCAGGCCAGCCCCATCATTGGGATCAGGTGCCCTACGTGAAGGCTGTCCGCGGTCGGATCGAACCCTATGTAACCGGTTACCATCTCGCTTTCGAACAGGGATGACAGTTCCTCGGGGTGACTGCACCACTCCACGCAGCCCCGTTCCATCATTATAGCCAGGGGGTTCCCCCGCATTGCGATTCCTCCTTGTCCTGAAACTTCTATGGTACTTCCGTTCCGGACCTTACTGGGCCGGAACTTCAGCTCCCTTCCAGCTGCCCATCCCCGACCCCAGATCATGGACCACCAGGGTCACCTGCCCCATGGACCGCATCTCTCTGATCAGCCTGGCAATATCCTCGGGATCGGGTGTTTCGTCAACCCCGAAACGATCAGCAAGATCAGTTATCCTCGAAAGGCTTTCGAGCGCATCGGCGGCTTTCTGCAGGTCGGCGAAAAACCATAGCACAGCTTCTTCCTTTCCGACAGGGACGACCTGGTCCACAGGGACCGGTCTCCCCAGAGTCGAATCGCTTATCACACCCGCAAGAACCATATCTTCATTAGCAGCCGCTATCATCGTAAAGGGAATGGAAAGTCTCCCTCCGGAAGTGAAACCCGGGACGGGCTGAGGGGAGAAGGCAAACCTGGCCCACTTGTTGCTCCAGAGACCTTCGATCCATCTGATCCCTTCGGCACCCCTTGAAGGGAGCTGCAGAAGGATGCCGGGGAGGCTGAAAAGAAGGACCCTGCTCTGACCTCCGACGGAGGCCAGCAATGGACCCTCGATCAGGTCGGCCAGTGAACTCCTGTCAAATCCGGCCTCCTCCATCCAGTCGGGAACTGAAAGGCCTTTCTCGATCATTCCTCCCAGACCCTCGGGTACGTAGACTCCCAAGGCAGCTATAAGGGGCTCCGGAAAATGGACCGGGCCGCTCCAGGCCATGGGGGTGACCTTTTCGCGGATCTTTTCCGGTAACCATTCCTTTAGACCCTCTGCCTTCCATGCTATCTCGCCGCTATCCTGTCGGCTGTTCCATGCCAGCTCCAGCGCAATGGGGGCGTCGGGGGCTTTTAACCCTCTCAGGGAGGCTGCCTGGGAGATCAGTTTGCCGTCGAATAGAGCAAGGTGAGCAGGCCACGATGGCTCGACGGTGAGATCTGTCTTGAACCTTTCCTGCGAACCTTCAAGGGCTTTCGCCATTCTATCGAGACCTTCCAAGGAATGAGAGGCGAGAAGGAATTCCCTGTCGCCGCGAAGAAAGAGGACCACTCTCCCACTACCGGCGGTAAGGCGCAGAACCCCTTCCCTTTCAGATGGGCCCAGGGTCAGGCCCGAGGAACTTTCAAGCCAGGGGCCGGGTATCCTTCCTTCCTGAATATCCTTAAGGTGCTGAGGTTGTAAAAGGAAGGAGCCATAGAAGACGGGCTCGTTGGCGACCCAGGCTCCCAGGACCGATGATCTTTCTGCTATGGCGACCAGAGGGAGAAGGTCCGAGAGACCTGAGACCAAAGACCGGACGCTCTCATCTGCCTCCTCGGCCATCTTCTCTGGCAGCTCCGGTCCCAGCTGTCCTGATTCTGCCTCGAAAAAGAACCTTGGTGAATCCATATCTATTGCCGGAATGGCCATTGCAGTATCAACGACCCTTTCCGGGACTTTGCCGAAGAAGAAGACCGTTCCGGCGATCACGCCAGCCGCGACGAGGATGGAGAACCAGAAGAACAACCCCTTACGCATTTTCATCCCTCCTCTGGAATCGGTTCTTTATATCCCAAATGCCCTTGTAGACGGGAGTCATAAGGAAGATGGCCATGGTCCCTCCAGCAAGGAGATCCCCAATCAGCACTATGGCGAGCGGAACCCCGGCCCTGCCCGGTACGGACAGAGAGAGCAGGACCAGGCCGAAAGCGATCAGTACCTTTGCAGCGCGTCTTTCTCTGAAGAAGGAAATCATGATCGCTATCGCCGCCATTTTTTTAAAAAAGGGCCCCCAGAATTCTAGCACAGGGGGGAGGTTGCCGTTCCATGGGAACAGGGCTCACTCGCTGACCTTTTTAACCTCTTTCTCTCTCTTCAACGACCTCAGGAGCGTCCTCGCGGAGACGGCCAGGTTCAGGGCCTCGTCTCCCCGGACGGTTGAACCGTCCTCTCTCAGCTCCGTGGCAATGGAGACGATCTCGCAGAGAACTGCCTCCACTGCCCCAAGCCCACTGCAGGGGACATCGGGGCTCACGGCGACCTCCACGGGCGCTTTCGCCGCGGTCAGGTCTTTTCCCCCTTTCCCTGTCAGATCGTACTCCCTCCCGGCTTCTGGCACGACGGACCTTATCCCGTTCTCCTCGAAGGTCTTGGCCAGGGCCTGGGAAGACTCGGGCTCTCCATGGGTAATAAAGAACACAGGATCGGTCCTGAACTGCGTGGCCCAGGCAAGAAGATCCCGGCGGTCTGCATGGGCCGAGAAGCCGTTGATGGTATGGATCTTGGCCTTTACGGTCACTTCCTCTCCAGCAACACGGACCACCTTCTCTCCCTCCACTATGCGCCTCCCAAGGGTACCTCTGGCCTGGTAGCCTACGAAAACAACGTCGGTCGTCTCCATGAACAGGTTGTTCTTGAGATGGTGAACGATCCTGCCTCCGTTGCACATTCCGCTTCCGGCAAGGACAACCGCTTCTCCTATTTCATTGATTTTCTTGGACTCCTCCACGTCGGAGACGATCCTGAGATTCTCGGGGGAGAAGGGATCGTTGCCCGCCCTTATCTGCTCCTGTATCTCCGACGACAGCAGTGAGAGGTGCTTGTTGTAGACCTCTGTCGCTTTCAGGCCCATGGGAGAGTCGAAGAATATGGGAACACTGGAGGGGAGGATGCCTTCCTTCTGCATGAGCATCAGTTCGTAGAGGACCCTCTGTGCCCTGTCGACGACGAATGTAGGGATAAGGACCTTGCCATGATCCTGGATCATTATCTTCATGGCTTCCCTGAACTCTTGACGGCTATCCTCGTTGGTCCTGTGCTCCCTGTCCCCGTAGGTAGACTCGATAACCACGTAGTCTGCATCTTCAATGACCGAAGGGGTTCTCTCTATGACCGTCTTCTGGGGTCCCAGGTCACCGGAAAAGACGACCTTCACCTCGCCACCCTCTGAGTCGCCCCATACCTCGAGATTGGCGCTGCCAAGGATATGCCCTGCATCCCGGAAACGGACCCTGAAGCCCGGGGCGGGCTCTATGATATCATCGTATGCCGCTGGAACAAGCATGGCTGTGGCCTTCTCTACATCTTCATCGGAGAAGAGGGGCTCTTCAGGTGGTAGCCCCTTTCGCTTGTTCTTGCGGGACTTCCATTCGGCGTCCTCCTTCTGGATCTTGGCGGAGTCCCTCCAGAGAACGTCCGTCAGCTCGACGGTGGGCATTGTGGCAATGACCTTACCGTTGAACCCCATCTTCACAAGCAGAGGCACCCTGCCTGTGTGATCGAGGTGGGCATGTGTCAGGATTACCGCGTCGATAGTGGAGGGATCGAAGTCGAGGGGCTTACTGTTCCTGTCTTCGTTGCCTCCCTGAAAGATACCGCAGTCGATCATAAGCCTGGAGGTTCCTGTCTCCAGGATATAGTTGGATCCTGTAACCTCTCCAGCTGCTCCCAGTATGCGCAGTCTCATCGGTTTGCCCCTGGGGGCTCCCCCCTTTCGGATATTCTTTCAATTCTCTCCATTCTATACTAGAATCACATGACGAGGTCGTACGGCCTGTTACGATCAACAGAATCCACCGGGAGGTAACCCCAATGGACCCTTTGGGCGCCATTCTCATCCTTGGAGCACGACTTCTTGACGTTTCCCTTGGTACATTCAGGATCCTTCTCCTCGTAAGGGGGAAGAAACTTCAGGCTGCCATGACGGCTTTCTTCGAATCGGCCATCTACCTTGTGGCCCTGGGGTACGTCCTGCAGCAGGGGGTCAGGGGATGGCTCCAGATAGTAGCTTACGCCGGAGGTTATGCACTGGGCAACTTCCTCGGCGCAACCCTGGAAGAAAAGATCCTCAGCGCCTTCGTTCTCGTCGAGGTTGTCGGACCCGTCACCGATGAAATGCTGGAGACCGTCGAGAAGCTGAGGGAAGAGGGTTACGGAACCACCGTCGTAACAGGCTCAGGGAAGACGGGCGAGAGGATAATCCTCAAGATCATCTGTCAGCGAAACGACATAGGCCACGTTGCGCAGATGATCGGCAACAGGGGCTTTGTTTTCACCTCCGACGTGAAATCGGTTTGGGGCGGGCACTTCAGGCAGAAGAGGAAGTGAGCCACCAGCTGCACCGGACCAGGGTCCCGCCTTCCGGTGACTTTGAGACTTCAAGTTCCCCTCCGATAAGGGACATTCTTTCGGACATATTGGCCAGGCCCCTGTGTCCCCTGACGCGCAGCTCCTCGAAATCGGCGGGGGGGTCGAAGCCTTTACCGTTGTCTGTCACTTCGAGAACAGCAACCTCTCCCTCCCTGAAGAACCTGACGTTCACTCTCGAAGCCTCCCCGTGACGGACAGAGTTGTGGACCGACTCCTGGACCACCCTGAAAAAGGCAAGCGTAACATCGGGTGGCAGCTCCTCTTCGGTATTTACTTCCACCGATATCTCCACCCCCAGGTACCTCGAAAGCCTCTCTGCCAGTTCGTCCAAGGCCTGTGAGAGGCCCAGGTCAAGCCACGGCGGCGAAAGTTCGTCGCAGAGAGCCCTCATCTCGTTTACGGCATGACGAGCTCCTTCCTCGGCATTCTCCAAGCGAACAAGATCACCACTTCGCTCGGTTCCCTCCATCCTAGCCAGCCTTATCTGGTGGATAAGGGCCGTAACGTCCTGCAGGGGGCCGTCATGGATATCCCTGGCTATTCGGGACCGCTCTTCCTCCTGTACCCTGACTATATCCCCGACGTATCTTTTCATAAGTTCCGCTCTCTCCACAGCCCCCCTGGCCAGATGGTGGAGAACCTGCCTGAGCCTCCTGATCTCGAAGACCGCGCTGGGGTCGTCCTCTTCAGGTATATCCTTGCCGAGCTGGAGGGTGGAGACCTCCGTTCCTAGGACCCTCAAGGGAGCCACGAGCCATTTCCAAAGGGCGAGAACGGATATCAGTCCCAAAAGACCCGTCATCCCGACGAGAATGGGCCATCGGCTGAAACGGAGCATCGGACCGAGAAGCTTGTCCCATGAGACCGCAGCCACCACGTACCATCCGGTCTCCCCGGCAGGATAGGCAGCAAGGGTGAACTTCTCGCCCTCTCGGCTTTCTACCTCTATGGCGGCACCTATTGGGATGCCCTTTTCCCAGAGGAGGGGCAGGGCGTCGGCGTCACCGGTGGACAACAGAATGTTGCCCTGAACGTCCACTACGGCCACCCAGCCTGGTATCGAAAGACCCCAGGTGAGCTGCCTCGGTCTCATGAACCTCTCGCGATTAGCGAGAGGGAAGGTCCTTGTTCTGCTCCAGCTCAGGTCAAGCCTGGACGCAAAGCTTTCGGCGATGTCCACAACGTATGACCTTGCCACCATCTTCATGGTCTTCTCGTGCTGGATCAGGCCTGCCCCACCCAGGAGAATAGCAGAAAGGGAGGGGATCATTATGGCAACGGTGAGGAGGATCAGAAGGTGCCTCCTCATTCAATTAACTCCTCCAGTGCGACAATGCCGTATTTAAGGGCCAACAGCATTGCCTCTGTCTTGTTCCTGGCCCCTAGCTTGTCGTAGATCGAAGCCAGATGGGTCTGGACAGTTCTCTCACTGATTATGAGAACTCCGGCGATCTCCTTGCTGGAGAGACCCCGGGCTGCGTGGAGGAGGACCTCCCTCTCCCTCGTCGACAGTGTCTCGAAGGCTGAATGACCGTCCTCGATGCTCCGTGCCACCTCTCCATCCAGGTAAAGACCTCCCCGGGCGACCACCCTGATGGCCCGGGAGAGCTCCTCCGGAGTCACTGTCTTGAGAATGTACCCCCTTGCCCCTGCTCTCAGGGATGCCATAACGTACTGCTGTGCATCGAAGGAGGTGAGCATCACAGGCACGACTGGAAGGGATGACCCCTTGATCCTTCTTGCCAGGGAAACCCCGTTCTCGCCGGGCATCCTGATATCCAACAGCGCGACATCAGGCTTCTCCCTCTCGATGATCTTCCAGGCCTCAAGACCGTCGCTGGCCTCTCCGACCAGCTCAAGGTCCTTCTCCTTGGCAATGTAGTCCCTCAACCCTGCCCGGGTGAGGGGGTGGTCATCGGCAAGGAATACCCGTATCGTCATTGGATCCACCTCCCTGACCCCTGTCGGGGTTTTACGGCACAAGTATGCTTCAGAAAATGATGGAACGTATCCGCAGCCTTACCTATTTGCCAGGAGCAGGGAAAACTCGGCCCAGATCCGAAAAGGAGACGAACCCGTAGGCCGACCGTGCGTAGAGAACTGCGTTCCTGACAGCCTCTTCAAGAGCTGAGGCGGCCAGCCAACCAACAAGGACCGTCGGGAATTCCCTTTCCCCCACCGAGGCGCAGAAGACCGCATCTCCGTCAAATGGTGTGTTGAAGGGGAAGATGACGCCGGCCAGAGCGGCCTGGCCCATGATGGCGATACGCCTGCAGGCGGCTTTGCTCACCCTTGCGTTGGTCACGACGGCAGCGAGGGTTGTGCTTTTCCCCCATTCATTCCATATCTCCCCCGAGCCTGACATCGTCCCGGGGTCAATGATACTGTCTTCGACGAGTGCTCCGGCCATGAAACCGCCCGAAAGGTCCCTTACGGCACCGAAGGCATTCACCACAGCGACGGCGAACACCTCCAGCTCCCCAGACACTTTCCTGGCCCATCCCAAACCTGATTTCATGGACCTTTCAATGCCGGAGTACTTGCCGACGGTGGCGCCAGTACCTGCCCCACAGTTCCCCATGGGAGACTCCTGGATGGGACGGGCCTCGAGACAGGCCTCCATTCCCATGGAAGGATCCGGCCACGCAGAGGATCCGCCGCAGGAAAGATCGAAAAGACATGCGGCGGGTACGATGGGTATAACTCCGAACCCCGAATCGAAACCCCACCTCCTCTCCTCGCAGTATCGCATGACCCCGTCTGTTGCGGAAAGCCCCCTGGCACTCCCGCCCGAAAGCACCAGGGCGTTGATCCTGTCAACCGTGAACTCAGGTCCCAACAGGGCTATCTCCCTTGTTCCTGGCGCGCCTCCTCTTATATCGCAGGAGGCGGTGGCCCCTTCGGGAAAGACCAGGACAGTGCACCCGGTCCCCTTCTCATGGTCCTGGGCATGCCCTATCCGCCACATCTTCCATCACCTCTCATCCCAAGGTAAGGACCTTCCAGATAGCAAAAAGGACCCCCGCGATACCCTCTCCACCGAGAAAACCCGAGGCCACGAGGGCCATCCCTTCTTCTCTGCGGGGGAAGAACCTGTCAGACAATGCTCTGAAGAGCCCCCCTGCTCCTGCCGCAAGGGATATGGCAACGGGAAGATATATCCCTATCCCCACCGTCATGCATGGAACTCCCATCAGCGACAGGACCGATCCGCCGGCCAGCCCTGCCAGGAAAGCCCCTCTGTCCGGGAGACCGTCGATCATGCTCTTGACGGCGAATGCCTGGGGGGCGGTCAGCTCCGTTCCCGGACCCATGGCTCCGAAAGCCTCCCTTAGCAGGAAGATCGTGAGGGTTGCAGCTATCGCCCCTGCGATTCCCCCGGCGGCTTCACTTGCAAGTTGTGCCCGCGGGTCCGTTCCAAGGATCGAACCGGCCCTGAAATCCTGCATGGCATCTCCCGTCAGCCCTGTGGCTACCGCAACGACAGCCGTCACCAGAAAGGCCTCCTGGCCTCCGATATGCCAGAAGGTCCTTATTGCCAGCAGCACCAGGATCCCGAAGATCTCCATGGGGTCGATACCCGTCTGGCCCGTTATGGTGGCAGCCATGACGACTGTGACCCAGACGCCTGCCGTTGCGAACAGTGAGGGGACAAGCGGAATTCCAGCGCCAAAGGTCAACACAATGGCCGAGACAGCAGCCACCATCGCCACCATCCTCAAGTTCTCCCGGGAGGAGGAAAGGCTCTGAAAGAAGGACCTTGCAGCCCCCCTGAACAGGACTGCCACCCCCGCACCCACGATGACCCCGATCCCGAGGCTCCCCCTGAAAGTTTCGGCGGTGCCTCCGTCGGGGAAAAAGCCCGAGGAGAGACCGATGGGGACAAGGAACCAGTGGGCCGCCACCGCCCCCAGGGCCCAGGAGCCCATATAGAGGGGCCCAATGATAAACCCTATGCCAAGGGCCATGGGCGATACCCAGACGCTGAAAAGCGGACCTCTCCCCAGAATTGGAGGTATGATGCCCGAGGCGTCACGAAGCCAGGTCAGGATCCCCGAAAACCCGCAGGAGGCGAAGAGGATCCCCGCCTTTCTTCCGCCCCTGTCGCCCGCCTGAAGGGTCCTGGCCGCAGCCACCCCCATCGGGAAGGGCAGGTCCAGATCCTGTACGAAATGTCTTCTCAAAAGACCTGTAAAGGCTACTCCCAGGACTGTCCCCACCACGGCGACCACAACGGAGGTACCAATACCCAGGGTCGATCCCGGGTCGGACATCCAGACCCCCGGCAGCGTGAAAGCCAGCCCCCCAGCCACCAGTCCTCCAGCTGACATGCCGGTATGGGCCACGTTGATCTCTCTCAGTGAGGCACCCAGAGGTCTCAGAACGGCCATGGAGAGCACCGCGACAAAGATCGTAGGCCATGGAAGGGCTCCGATCCTGAGGGCTACGTATGTGCTGCTTCCTGCTATCAGAACGGAACCTGCCACGGCAAGGATCATCGAACGGAATGTCAATTCGGGAGCTGTCAGAGGTTTCTTCATTCCTGGGCCTCTCTCCTTTACAGTTCGATGTTACACTATTAGAGTATCTTAATACGAGACAATACCACAAATCCCCGAGGATTTGGTCTGGGAGGGCAAGGCTATGAAAGAAAAGGTTTCCGTCCTTCTTGCTGTGCTGATGATCTTGCTGATGGGGGTTTCGGGTGTGATCTTCATGAGATACCTTGAAGTCAACGAACAGAACAGGGCACTCCGGGAAGAGCTACTGCAAGCCGCAGAAGAGATCCACAGGATCAGGGAGGAGAGGCCCTTCGGAAGCCTGCCCGTCGGCTTCCCGCAGCCGGACTGGGATGATCTCAGGAAAAGGGAGATTCCCGACCCGAGGTCCTGGTTGGTGGAAAACCTCGTCTCAAGGGAGGACCTTATCCCGTGGGAGGGGATCCACGGTGGGACCATGAAGATATATGACCCTTCACTGGTATGGTTCGTCGGACCCAGGTGGTGTATCGCCTGGGTAGAGGATGGACACATAGGAGGCTTTATGCTTCTCCGGTTCCAGGAGGATGATGGCAAGCCCCAATGGCTATTGCTGGATTCCGATTTGTCCGATTAGGCCTCCTCGCCCAGGCCTATCTCCTTCTCAACAGGTCTAAGTGCTTCGATAACGCCCTCTATCAGCTCCTCCAGAGGTTTTCCCAGCATGGCCGTACCTTTTTCGATGACATCCCTGTCAACCCCTCTGGCAAAGGCCTTGTCCTTCCATTTCTTCTTTACAGACTTGACCGTCAGGTCCTGCAATGACTTTCCCGGCCTTACCAGAGCAACGGCAGTGACGAAACCGGTCAGTTCATCTATGGCATACAGATGCTTCTCCATGAGAGAGACGGGCTCCACGTCGGAGCAGATCCCCCAGCCGTGGGCCAGCACTGCCCTCACGATAGTGTCAGGATAACCGGCATCCCTAAGCCAGGAAGCGCCAAGGTGTGTGTGCATGGACGGGTCGTTGTTGGTGGTCTCCCAGTCTATATCGTGCACAAGTCCGGCGAGCCCCCACTCCTCTTCGTTCTCTCCGTTGACCCTGGCGAAAAACCGCATGGCAGCTTCAACGGCGAGGGCGTGCCGGATATGGTTGATCTCACTGTTGTGCTCCTGAAGAATTTCCATTGCGTCATTTCTGTCAAACTGTTTCATGTCCTGCGGACTCCCCTTTCATTTTCAATATTTCCCCAATACCTTATGACATCAGATGATCGCGTAAAGGTCCAGAAGGCCGGGGTCGACCGGATCGGCCAGCATCTTCCTAATGCCACTATTCTGGACTATCAGCTCCTCCAGTCTTCTCGATAGATTGGCCGAGGTGGATCTCAACTGCCCCTGTATGACCTTTGCCTCATCTATTTTGCCAAGGGCCACCAGCGATACTCCCAGGGCAAAAACGGGCCCGGGGTGCCTGAGGTTGGAGGCGCTTCTCCTGAAGCCGTCCCTTGCCGAGGACCAATCTCCAAGATGTGCCTCTGCTATGGAAGCCATGTACCCGGCCTCTTCACGGGACCTTCTTGCCTGTCTCTCCCACATGAAGGGACCGTTCTCGCTGTTAAGGGCCATCCGCCCCATCCTTTTAGCCTCTTTCCAATCCCTGATAGAGGCCCTGGCCGAACACAGCATGGCCTGGGCGTCACTGCCCATGCCCTGGGCGGGCAGGCCTGAAAGGGTCTCTGTTGCCCGGTGGTCACCTGAAAGAGCCTCCACAACACCCCTGACGAGGCGTATGTAAGGGTTTGACATGTCCTTCCACTCCAGGTTCCTGGCGCTGAACAGGTCTTTTCTCGCAATGTAGAGACGTCCCAGCCAGTATAACCGGGGAATTTCCACCTCCGGGTCATCGAAGGGTGTCATAAGTAGGCCCTCGGCCTCCTGCCACTTTTCGTCCTCGATCAGCGACCTGGCCAGCCAGAAGGAGGCCACCGGATCTCCTGCCATGCTTCCGGCCTCGCCAAAAAACCTGAGGGCCTCACCTGAACGGCCCGATGCCGCCGAGAAGACCCCCAGTCTCCTGGCGCAAAGTGATCGCTCCTCTCCGCAAACTCCTGTCTCCCAGGCCTTGCGGTAGAAATCCTCTGCATCCCTGAGGTCGCCTTTCGCCTCCGCGGTCATGGCCAGCCTTATCCCGGCCCCTCCTGTTGGATCCTCCTCGAGGATGTCCCGAAATATCTCCTCTGCCCTCTCCGACTGCCCCATCCGTTCGAGCAGTTCTGCAAGCCTTCGCCAGTCCCCGGTATTTCTCGGCTCGAGCTCAAGTGCTATGTCCAGAGAGGCTGCCGCGTCGCTTATCCTGCCCGACGCCTCGTGGATCATTGACATGAGACGGTGTGCCCACGGCTCGTCCGGTATGCGATCTATGGAGGTCATAACGACATCTTCCGCTGGACCTAGGGCTTCCTTCTCCCCCGTTTCGATCAGGGCTTCGGTGAAGAGAAGCCTCGACCTGTCGGGGTAACCATAGGCGAAAAAGAGTGCACTCTTGAGGGCCTGAGAACTCTGCGGCCACTTGAGCTGCTCCCAAGGGAGGTCCCTGAGTACCGCCGGGGGAAGCTTCTCTCCTGTTAACTCCACCCCAGCCATGAAGGACTCCGCAGCACCACGGAAGTCGCCGTTGAAGAACCTCGCTGCCGATCTTGCCAGAAGTATGTCGGGCGAATCCGGATCCATCGATGATGCCAGGTCCAGCATTGATGTCGCCGTAGGGAGATCCCCCGCCCAAAGGGCGGAAAGACCCCTGTAGAAGGAACCGAATGGCGATTCGCCCATCGAAGAGAAGACATTCCAGGATCTTTTTCTCTCTCCTGTAGTGTAAAGAGCTCTCCCCAACAGGGCTCTGTATTCAGGCGAGATCTTCTCCTCCACCGTCTCAAGGGCCGCTGCAGCATCGGACCACATGCCCGCCTTGACGCACTCCGAGGCAAAGAAAGATCTGGCCTCCGGGTCCGATGGGGCCCTGAACATCTCTTTTCGGGCAGCCTCCAGAGAGGATGCCAGTTCCGAAACGTCCTGCTCAAGATCGACAGCAGTGATCACCTTCATGTCCCATTGGGATACCCTCCTCCGGGTCTGCAGGCGCCTTGAAAGTTTCCCCTTGGCCTGATCGAGGAGGTTCCTGACCTCTCTGGCATTGCTAAAATCTCGAAGACCTACCCGTTCCTCCATCATAAGAAGGAACTTCCCGGCCGCCTCATCTGAAAGCTCCAGATTCTCGGAGGCCGCCATGAACAACATGATGTCGAGAAGCTCTCTCGGTGAGTAATCGGGGAAATCAAGGTGAAATGGGACCCTGCTCTTCAGCCCTGTCACGGCCTCGAAAAGGGCGTCCATCTCCGAGGGGTACCCCGCGAAGATAACTATCAGGACGTCCCGATAGTCCTCCATCCCCTTGAGGATAACTTCCAGGGCCCTCATGCCCGGGTCAGAGATGTCCCCTGACCCAAGGAGCGTATATGCCTCGTCCACGAAGAGTACGCCGTCCAGCGCACTCCTGATTGCCCTGCCGGCCTTGATCTCCGTCTCACCGGGAGTAGGTCCGATAAGCTTGGCTCTGTCGACTTCAACAACATCTCCCACCCGCAGGATCCCGTACCTGTGAAAGATATCTCCAATAAGCCTTGCTACCGTCGTCTTTCCCGTTCCCGGATTTCCCCTGAAGCAGAAGTGGAACGACTGGAGCCTGAGTTCGCTGAGATCCCCGCTCCTACGGTGCTGGTTCAGCCACAGGATGGCCTCGATCTTGCGCAGCTCTTTTTTGATCGGCTCAAGCCCTATGAGATCTTCAAGCCGGACCCCTGGCCCGGTCTTCTTTCTCCCCGATATCTCGATCGCCAATCCAGATCACCTCTCAGAACGGTCCTCGGTCGGCGTTCCCGGCAGTCGCTCTGCATCTATACCTGCTTCTGCCCGGAGAAGACACGCAATGGCATCGGGGTAGGAATCTACGTAGACTATCCTCCTTATCCCCGCATTGATTATGGCCTTGGTGCAGAAAGAACAGGGTTCGTGGGTGCAGTAGATAACGCCCCCAGACGTCGATGCCCCTATGGCTGCTGCCTGGGCAATGGCGTTGACCTCGGCGTGGGAACCCCGGCATATCTCGTGCCTTTCACCGGCGGGGATACCCATCTTCTCCCTGAGACAACCCGTCGCCGAGCAGTGAGGGGCACCTTTGGGGGCTCCGTTGTAACCGGTGCTCACTATCTGCCGGTCCCTAACAATGACAGCTCCGACCTTTCTCCTGAGACAGGTGCTCCTGGTCGAGACCACTGACGCTATGGAAATGAAGTATTCATCCCAGCCCGGACGGTCAGCCATTACTTTGCACCTCCACGACGAAGCCTATTATAGCGGGAACAACGGCCTCTGGTCTCCCCTTGAGCACAATGCCGAACCTGACCCATACCTCTCTATGGATCAGTGGCGGAAGTCCTTTATCCAGCCCAGAGGGCGTACTGTTCTACTGGCCCTCCCAATGGGGTTCCCTCTTCTCAAAGAAAGCCAATACTCCCTCGTGGGCGTCCTTTGAGGTACACAGCCTGGTAAAGGTCTCGTTCATGAAGGCGAACTGTTTTTCGTACTCCATGTCCTCGGCGGTGTAGAAGGAGCTTTTGGCCAACTGAAGGGCCAGAGGGCTTTTTGAAGCGAAACCGGCGGCCCATTTCCTGGCTTCCTCCTCGAGGTTCTCGCCTGGCACGACCCTGTTGACGAGGCCCATAGCCATGGCCTCGGGAGCCTTGACCAGTGCCCCGGAGAGGAGAAATTCCAAGGCTCGCTTGCGGCCCACGCAACGAAGAACGGGCAGTACCGGTCCAACACAGTTAAGACCCAGGTTTATCGCGGTCAGGCCCATTCTGGCATCCTCGGAAGCAATGACAAGATCTGACGACGCTGCAAGACCCAGTCCGTTTGCGGCAGCTACACCTTGCACCTGGCATATAACGGGTTTTTGCATTTTGGATATGCAGAAAAGAGGCCTTTCCATCTTCTCAACCCACCGGCGGTACTCCATTGCACTCTTTCCGGAGATCTCGGAAACATCGATACCGGCACAGAAATTCCGTCCGGCTCCCTTCAACAGTATCACCCTGGTGCTTCCGCATGAGTCCAGTTCCATGAAAGCGGCGTATAGCTCCTCGGCCAGAAGGCTGTCAAAGGCGTTCATCTTGTCGGGTCTGTTAAGGGTGACGCTGGCCACATGGTCCTCGCCCCTCTCGATTATCAGCCTTTCATACTCCATCCGAAGCACCTCCCGATCATAAGGACCTCACTCTTGAGGCTCTTTCGGACCAACTTATTGCATACGAGGGATCAGGTCAACCTGCTCTGTTGAAAAACCCGGGGACACTTAGAGGATCTTCGCCCTTCTCAAAACTGACCTTGAATACCGTTGAGGGGGAGATCCCCTTTTTGGGACCTCCCCCTCCTGTTGTCCTGACTGTTGCTCAAGGTAACAACTGCTGTTAACCCAGGACCTCCCTGATGATCTCCAGCGCCCTGTCGATCTCCTCCCTGGTGATCACCAGAGGGGGCGCGAAACGGATGATCCAGTCGTGGGTCTCCTTGCACAGCAGGCCCCTCTCTTTCAGGGCTGTCGTATACTTTCTGGCCTTTCCGGCAGACTCTTCCAGGACAACGCCTATAAGTAGCCCCTTACCCCTGACCTGTCTGACCTTCGGCGACTTGATGGCCTTAAGCCCATTCATGAAGTATGCTCCCAGTTCTTCGGCCCTTTCGGACATTTTTTCATCGACAAGAACGTCGATGGCCTCCATGGCGACAGCGCAGGCAAGGGGATTACCACCGAAGGTCGAACCGTGGCTTCCCGGCTCGAAGACACCAAGCACATCCTTGCTGGCGGCTATGGCCGATACGGGAAAGACGCCCCCGCCAAGGGCCTTGCCCATGATTATTATATCGGGGTCGACGCCCTCGTGCTGGAAGGCAAAGGTCTTTCCGGTTCTGCAGAAACCGGTCTGGATCTCGTCCATGGCCAGAAGGACGTTGTTCTCACGAGCGATCTTCTCAAGACCCTTGAGGAAACCCTCGCTGGGTACTGCGACCCCGGCTTCGCCCTGTATGGGTTCCACGAGTATCCCTACGGTGTTGCTGTTAACTGCTTTCTTGACGGCATCCAGGTCGTCGTAGGGGACAACGATGAAGCCAGGGGTATAGGGACCGTAGTTGTCCCTGGCCACGGGATCGACGGAAAAGGATACTATGGTCACGGTACGACCGTGGAAGTTGTCCTCGAAGACTATGATCTCTGCCTTGTCCTTCTCCACTCCCTTGACAAGGTAACCCCACTTCCTCATCGTCTTGATGGCGGTCTCGACGGCCTCGGCACCGGTGTTCATGGGGAGGATCATATCTTTCCCCGTCAGTTCCGACATTTTTTTCGCGAAGAGTGGCAACCGATCGTTGAAGAAGGCCCTTGATGTAAGGGTCAGAACATCGGCCTGGTCCTTGAGGGCCTTGATTATCCTGGGGTGGCGATGCCCCTGGTTAACCGCCGAATAGGCAGAGAGCATATCCATGTAGCGTCTCCCCTCAGGGTCCTCCACCCAGATGCCTTCGGCCTTGGAAATGACCACCTCCAAAGGATGATAGTTGTGCGCACCGTAGCACCATTGTTTATTTGTGGACCCTGCTGTTAACTTATCAAAAGTGTACTCCTGTTGGGATTGTTTGTCAAAGGCTTTTTCTCTCGGAAATATTCTTTTAGAAACCTTTTTGTTTTACAGGTTTATTATTTCCTTCATTACACTTCTTCCAAAGAGCTTTGCGGCCCTGTTCTTGTCGGGATGGGTTAAGATAGCTCCTGATGACAGTGATCGAAATGAACATCGCCATCTCAGGAGGTCTCAGATATTGACAGAACTCAAACTACCGTGGGCAGCGAGCTATCTTTTCCCCTGCTCCCCAACCCTTACCGGATAGCCTTCGAGGACACCGAGGCCCTCTTTATCTTCTATTGCGGTCATCCTGGAAGTGCAGGGTCCCTCCCCCGAAAGATATCCCGGGGCGACTTCCTATTACTGACTCTCAAGGTCATGAGGGTCTTTTCAAGATTGAAAATGAAAAAGGGCGAACGTTTCCACAACGGTTTCGGTACCAACTCCCCCGAGGATCTCGTCTTTCGCATGGCCGCAA
>LGGV01000056.1 GCA_001509095.1 Synergistales bacterium 58_81
GGCGTTCTTCCTGGGGATGCTGATCCTGATGAGGTTCTTGATAAACGGCAACTACGGCCGTGCATTCAAGGCCTGCCGCGACGACTTCGTCGCGGCCTCCCTGCTGGGTTTCAAGACGGCTCATTACAGGGTCCTCAGCCTTGCCATTTCGGGGTTCTACTGCGGTATCGCCGGCGGACTGATGGCGGGCTTCCTGACCTACCTCCAGCCGATCATGTTCGATATGCAGAAATCCACGGAGCTGACCGCGGTAGTCGTCTTCGGGGGGCTGGGCTCCCTGAGCGGGTCCATCATCGGGACAGCCGTGCTAGGGATAGTGACCGAGGTCTTCAGGCCCATCTCCCAGTACCGCATGCTCATCTACGGCGCCATCATGGTCATAATAATGGTAGCCAGGCCCGAGGGGATCATGGGCCAGCACGAGATAGGTCCGAAGCTTCTCCGGTCCCTGTTCTCCAGGAAGACCGTGAACGAGGTGGACGGAACCCATGGCTGATCCTATCCTCCGCCTTGAGAACCTCAACAAGCACTTCGGAGGCGTGCACGCCGTCAAGGATATTACCTTCTCGCTCGAACAGGGCGAGCTTGCCGGACTCATCGGTCCGAACGGTGCCGGTAAGACCACCGTATTCAACCTGATCACCGGCGTATACTCACCCGATGCGGGGAGCATCGTCTTCAAGGGTGAGGATATCGCATCGCGCAAGACCTACGAGGTGGTCTCACGGGGAGTGGCCAGGACCTTCCAGAACCTCCGGCTCTTCCCCCGCTCGACGGCGCTGGAGAACGTCATGACCGCCTGCCAGCAGCACTTCAGGTACAACTTCTTCGAAGCCCTGACCCACATGGGCAGGTGGAGGAACAACGAGAAGAGCATAAAGAAGATGAGCCTGGACCTGCTTGAAAGGGTCGGACTCCTCGAAGTTGCCGAACAGGCCGCCGGCACCCTTCCCTACGGCCACCAGAGGCGGCTGGAGATAGCCAGGGGCTTGGCGCTGCAGCCCGAACTTCTTCTCCTGGACGAGCCCGCCGCGGGTATGAACCCCGAAGAGGTTCACGTGCTGAACGGCCTGATATTGAACATCCACAGGGACTTCAACCTGACCACGCTGGTGATCGAACACCACATGGAAGTCATCATGGAGATCTGCCCCCACATCATCTGTATGAACTTCGGTGAGAAGATAGCCGAGGGCGACCCGGAGCACATCCAGAACAACCCGGAGATACTGAAGGCCTATCTCGGAGAGGAGGTAGAGGAGTGATGACCGGAAAGAAAGAGCCTCTCCTGAGCATCACGGACCTTCACGTCAGCTACGGGGCCATCAGGGCTATCAGGGGGGTCAACCTTGATGTCTTTGAGGGAGAGATAGTCTGCGTGATCGGCGCCAACGGGGCCGGAAAGTCCACGCTGATGAACGCCGTCATGGGAAATGTCAGGAGGGAGAAGGGAACACTGCTTCTCGAAGGGAAGCCCCTGGCCAACAGGAGCTACCAGGTGGTCTCCCAGGGGGTATCCCTATCCCCCGAGGGGAGGAAGGTCTTCGCCCCTCTTACCGTTATCGAGAACCTGATGATGGGGGCTTTCCCCAACAAGGACAGGAGCAAGATCCAGGAGGACCTGGAATGGGTCTTCACACTCTTCCCAAGGCTCAGGGAGAGAAGGGACCAGCATGCCGGCACCCTCTCCGGCGGGGAGCAGCAGATGCTCTCCATAGGCAGGGCGCTCATGTCGAATCCCAGGCTTCTGCTTCTCGACGAACCGTCCCTCGGGCTGGCACCGATAATCATCAGGGACATCTTCAAGGAACTGAAGAGGATAAACGAAGAGGGAGTGACGATCCTGCTGGTAGAGCAGAACGCAAGACAGGCGCTGCTGCTCTCCCACAGGGGTTACGTGATGCAGACGGGCAAGATCCTAATGGAGGGGGCCGCCTCGGACCTTCTGAAGAACCCCGACGTGGAGGCCGCCTACCTGGGCACTTCCAAGAAATAAAAGACCTGAAGAGAGTAAAGTAAAAAAGAAGGTCCGGGCCTCTATGGCCCGGACCTTCTCCCTTTTCTAGGGGTGATGAAGCTACGCGTTCTTCTTCTTGAGTTCCTGGATGACGTCCTCGGTGATGTCGGCGCCTCCGAAGAACACCTGGGTCTTGTCAAGGACTACGGTCACACCTTTCGCTTTGGCAACGGTCCTGATGGCGAGATCTATATCCTTGAATATGGGCTCCATGATCTTCTGCTCTTCCCTGGCGGCTTCCTGGCGCTTGGTTTCGAAGATCCTCTGTTTCTCGTTGTTGTCGCTGGTCTTGTCGATGGCATCCTTGGCTTCTGCCTGCTTCTTGTCGACTACGGTCTTGATCTGCCTCTGGGCCTGCTCGAACTTGGGATGCTGGAAAAGGACCTTCTGGGGATCGATAACGCCTATCTTATCCTGGGCCATGGCTATACCGGAAAGGGCAGTCAATACAAGAACACTAAGTGTCACAACCGAAAGGATCTTCCGTGAGCGGGACATTTAAGAACCTCCTTTGAATTCACTCGATCAGTTCAATATTCTATCCTTACAAACCAACCGCGTCTAGGTATAATTACATAAAAACGAAGAGACCGGAGGCCGACCTATGGACTGCATCGCCACTTTCGATACCACCCACATGGCGATACTCTTTGAAAAGACCTGCAGGAATGCGGGCTTCTCCTGCAAGATAGTGCCGGTCCCGAGGAGCATTTCGGCCAGCTGCGGTCTGGCCTGCCGTTTCAGGGCCGAAGATGAGGCCATGATCAGGCAGTTGGCCATGGAGCACTCAATAGAAGTCCTGGAGTACCACCCCCCCGATCCCGGTTACTGATCCTCTCTCCGCCATCAGGAGATCCCGGCGAGGGCCCAGACAAGGGCTCCCTGTACCTTTGTCCGGGCTGCCCTGACCGCACCTGCGGCAGCCCGGAGCGTCGCGCCGGTTGTGCAGACGTCGTCCACCAGTACCACCGGAAGATTACTGCCGACCCTGCCCTTCCATGTGATGGAATCCCTTGGAAGCTTCTTCCTGAGCTCTGCGGAGAGCCGCACCTGTGAAGGGCGCCTTTCCCTCCAGGCAAGCCTGTCGTACACCGGGCAACTCCACTCCCGGGAGATGCCTTTCGCTATCTCGAGGGACTGGTTGAAGGCCCTTTCGCTCCCCCTGTGGAGGGGGACAGGGACAAGCGCAACAGGTCCTCCCGGCGATACCTTCTCCCCGATCAGACGTCCCATGGGCTTCCCAAGGCATTTTCGGGATCCGTATTTCAGGCTGTGGACCAGCTCTCTGGAAAGCCCGCCGTAGGTGGTAAGCCCCATTATCGGGAAGGCCGCGGGGTGATCGGCACAGGGGAAAGGCCTAAGGCATTCGGAGCAGCACTCTCTCCCGGGTCCTCTTTCGATGTGGAGTGTCAATTCTCCCGTCACGCCTTAGCAGCAGGACTTTTCGGCGGCCTTCCTGAGGATCTCGGCCCTGTCGATCCTCTCCCAAACGGGGACGGGATCAAGGTCTATCCTTCCCATATGTCCGTAGGCCGCGAGCCGCCTGAACTGGGGCCTCCTGAGGTCCAGGTCCCTGATAACTGCGGCAGGCCTGAAATCGAAGGAAGTGCTCCTTTATGATCCTGGTCAGAACAGTATCGGACACCGTCCCGGTGCCGTTGGTATCTACCATCAGGGAGACGGGCCTTGCTACTCCGATCGCGTAGGCCACCTGTATCTTGCACTCTCTGGCCAGCCCAGCGGCGACGACGTTCTTTGCAGCGTAGCGGCTCATGTAGGCAGCCGAGCGGTCCACCTTGGTGGGGTCCTTGCCGGAGAAGGCGCCGCCGCCGTGAGGAACAACACCTCCGTAGGTGTCGATTATTATCTTCCTCCCTGTAAGCCCCGTGTCGGCCATGGGTCCCCCCATGACGAAGCGTCCCGTGGGGTTCACAAGTATCCTGGGAGGGATCTCCGTCAGGTGACCTGGGAGGACGGGGGTTATGACCTCCCTGATGATGTCCTCCCGGATCTGACCCGACTCGACGGCCGGGTGATGTTGGGCCGATACGACCACCGTGTCTACCCTCAAGGCTTTTCCGTTCTCGTATTCGACGGTCACCTGGGTCTTCCCGTCGGGCCTCAGGTAGGCCAGTGTCCTGTCCCTCCGGACCTCGCTCAGCTTCCTTGCAAGGCGATGCGCAAGGGCTATTGGGAGCGGCAGGAACTCCTCCGTCTCGTCACAGGCGTATCCCACCATCATCCCCTGGTCGCCGGCACCTACCCCGTTGATCTCTTCTTCGGTCATGTCGCCCTCTCTCACCTCCAGGGGGTGGTCCACCCCCTGGCAGATGTCGGGAGACTGTTCGTCTATTGCGGTGATCACTGCACAGGTGTCACCGTCGAAGCCGTACTTGGCCCTGGTGTAGCCTATCTCCTTCACGATACCCCTCGCCAGGCGCGGAATATCGACATAGCATTTGGTAGTTATCTCACCGGCTACTATTACGAGCCCCGTTGTGACAAGGGTCTCACAGGCCACCCGACCCATGGGGTCATCGGCCAGTATTGCGTCCAGAACTCCGTCGGAGATCTGGTCGGCCAGTTTGTCGGGGTGACCCTCCGTGACCGATTCGGACGATACCAGATACTTTCTCTCCAATTCCTTTCCACCTCCCGGTCCGTATGGCCGAGACCTCAGAGTAAAACAGGGCCCCGGCTGGATAGTTCAATTACCCGTCAGGAGTACTCTATGGGTTTTCTGAGGAGCATCATGGCCCCCTCCTCATGCCTGAAACCCAGCCTTGCCAGGAAAGGGGCAAGCTCGCTCGTATAGGTGATGATCAGCGGGATCTCCCTCATCTTGGGGTGATCCAGAGCATATTCGAGGAGCAAAGAGCCCAGACCCTTCCCCTGGTGGTCGGGGTGGACCATTATGTCCCAGAGCGAAGCCCTGAATACGAAATCGGTCAGGATCCGGCAGAAGGCCACCAGCTTCCCCGAATGCCTTGCGGAAAAGCACATGGACGTCCCCTGCAGCATCTTCTCGATCTGCTCAATGGACCGGCTCCTCCCCCACCTGGTGAACCTGTACAGCTCCTGCAGATCATAGGGGGTAACGGCCATCTTGCTGTCATAGAAGAGGTAATTCTCCCCAGGGGCCTTCAAGGATCGACCTTTTCCTCTCTCTTCAGGATATCCCCGGCAGAGGAGAAACCCATCCCGGCGACTATCCGCCTGAGTTCTCCACCCCTGGCGTCGGCGCTCACAGGGAGCTGCAAGACCTGACCCACCCCGCAGCAGGGGCACGTCCATACCGTCCTGGCCACACCGTCGGCGTCGGGCGTCCCGGGAAGGATCCTCATCTCACCACAGACCTGGCAGGCAACAATAAGCATTCTTTACATCTCCCTCAGGTTCCGTCAAACCTCGATATCAGTCATCAAGGATCTGAATTTTAACACGAACAGGCCCTTCAGTATAAATGTCATCCTCGGCCTTGACAATGATCCTGGTCGTTCTTTCACGATGGGTCAGGGTATCGACGGCATCGAAGAATTCCGAGGCGCTGAGGTTGCCCACGGTCCCCCTCAGGGGGTCCGGGAGCACCCCGTCCCTTTGGGCCCTAAAATTGACGGACCTCAATATGGTGAAGAGGCGCATCTCTGCCTCTTCGGGGCCAAGCTGAGCCGGAATGCCGCCTACATCAGCAAGGATGTGATCCCGGTCGTAGATCTTCCGGCTCTCGTGCCTGGAGACGGAGACCGTAATGGTCTCCCCCAGGACGGTATTTTCCGAGACGATGAGCCTGAGGATCACCCTACCTCCATCGCTGGCACAGCACTCCCTTATTATCTCCATAGAACCGGGTTCGAGGGAGATCTTCACGTCTTCGGGATCGGTCCCGGAACGCATGGCTATATTGGTCCTGGCCATGATGAAAAGCGACTCCGTCACCTCTTCCGGCGAAGGGCGACGGCCGCCGGTATTTACCGTTACCACCGTCTGGGCGATCATCTCTCCGGCGAAGACGACGATGCGTCCCTCCCGGACGTATTCGAGACCCTCCCGCAGCCTCTCCGATTCGGCACGGAGGGCGTTGACCTCCATGTCCAGCCGCGTCCTCTCCTCCTCCAGGGAGGCCAGGCTCGCAAGGGCCTTTTCCTGGTCATCCTTGGCTGTCTTTAGTTCGACCTCGATCTCCTTGAGGCGTGTCTCGCTCTCCTCCAGCCGTCCTTCAACTGCGGCAAGCTGGAACTGTTTGCTGAGAAGGTCCTGCTGGTTCTCCAACAGCCGGGTCTCCAGGTCGGAAAGCTCGCTCCTGCTGCTCTGGAGCTGGGAGGTAAGTTCGGTTATCTGTCTCTGGACGAACTTCATGCTGAAGATGGCGGTCCTGACGGTCTGGGAGGTGGCGGAGAGAACCGCCAGGGTGAGTATGGCTATGACGATCCCGGAGACAATGGTGATGATGGACGATGTGGACTTGGGCCTCAGCCCGAAAATGCTGACCCTCTTCTTGCCCACCCTCATCCCGACGAGATCGCCGATGTAGGCGACGATGGCGCTCAGGATGATAACTATGATTATCAGGTTCCAGTTCATCTCCATCACGAGATCCATCATTTTCACCACCCCCCCCCTTTCAATACAAAGTTACCACAAGAAAGCCATCTTTTCACGAAAAGGGCCGGAGGTTTCATCTCCTCCGGCCCTCTGATCACCGATCGTTCAACGCAATGTTTGGGAATGCCCCTACTTTGAGCACTCCTTGAAGACTTCCCTGGATATGTCCAGAGCCGCATTCAGGTCCTCGATGGGTACGTTCAGTGCTGGCCTGAACCTGATGGAGACGTCACCGCAGGGAAGGACGAGCATCTTCCTGGCCCAGAAGGCTTTCAGGGCCCTGTTGCGCATCTCGCCGTTCTCGAAGTCGTAGGCGCACATGAGACCCTTGCCCCTTACGTTGCTTATCAGTTTCGGGAAATCGTTCTGGAGCTTCTTCAGTCCCTCCAAGAGTGCCGGACCGGCCGTGTTGGCTACGTAGCCGAGAACATCGTCCTCTTCGTAGATCTCAAGGTACCTTGTGGCCCTTACCATATCCACCAGGGTCCCTCCCCAGGTGGAGTTGATGCGGCTGGAGACCTTGAAGCAGTTGTCCTCGACCTCGTCCAGTCTGGGACCGGCCACCAGGCCGCAGATCTGGGACTTCTTCCCGAAGGCGAACATGTCGGGCTTCACCGGGGCATGGTGCTCGAAGGCCCACATCTTGCCGGTGATCCCCATTCCGCACTGGACTTCGTCGAAAATAAGGAGTATCTCCTCCTGGTCGCAGATCTCCCTGAGCTGCTGGAAGAACTCGGTACGGAAGTGGTTGTCGCCGCCCTCTCCCTGGATCGTCTCGATGATGATGGCGCAGATGTCGTCGGGGTTGTCCCAGATGGCCTGCTTGATCTGCTTGATGGCATACCTTTCGAGCCAGGTGACGACCCCCAGGTTCTCCTCGAGGGGCCAGTAGATCTTCGGGTTAAGGACCCTGGGCCAGTCGTACTGGGCGAAATACTGGTACTTGTTGGGGTCCTGGGTGTTGGTGACGGTAAGGGTGTAGCCGCTGCGTCCGTGGAAGGCTTCGTGGAAGTGGATGACCTTGGTCCCCCGGCGGCCCTTGATGGCGTCGCCCTTCCCTATCTTGCCCTTCTCCAGAAGCTTCTGGACCTTCCAGTCCATGGCGACCTTGAAGGTGTTCTCCACGGCGAGGGTCCCGTAGTCGATGAAGAAAACGTGGTTGAACCCCTCGGGAACGGCTACCTCTCCGAAGGTCTTTACGAACTGGGCCATCTGTTCAGTGTAGATGTCGGAGCTTGCAACTTTGTTGATCGCTGCCCTGAAGATGGTCTCCTTGAATTCCGGGTTGTCGAGCTTGGGGTGATTCATTCCGAAGGGGGCTGAAGCAAAGAAGGTGTAGAAATCGAGCCAGTCCTCGCCGTTGATCTTGTTGATCATGTGGGAGCCCTTTGACTTGTCCATGTCGATGACGATATCGAAACCGTCCCGGAGAAGCCACTTACTGATCTCGTCGAAAACGTTCTGCGGTTCAACTCTTCTGTCGACCTTTGCCATTCGTGTTACCTCCCTGTTTTATTTGTCTTGGGATGCCCGCTGGTATCCCTCTTTCCTGTTCCGAGGCCTGAACATTACTTGTTTATTATTTCACTAATCCTCCGCCAGGACAAGCCTGCAGACCTGCCGGGGAAAAGGGTCAAAGATCCAGGAAAGGCGAAATCTCCAACAGGGCTGCTATCTCCTCCGCCGGCCAGTGCCGACCCTGGTCCATCCCCGGACACTCCCGGGAGTGGTCCTTCCAGCTCTTTTCTGTTCTGAGGACGCTGGGCCAGAAGGGGAAGAGCCTGCACTGAAGAGGCCTGACACCGTAGATACGACACCGGGCGCCTTCCCTTTCGTACATGACGCAGTCGCCGTTAAGGCGTTCCCTGAGGGTCTTCCTCCCCCTGCGTTCGGTCACATAGGTGCTGAGGAACCGCTCTCTCTCCATCCCCAGGTACGCTGCCATGTCATCTGCCTCCCGGGGTGAGAGCCAAACCGAACCGGGTTCGCCCCGACAGCATCTTCCGCAGCCCAGGCAGGAGAAAAATAAACCCTCTTTCCACCACAGTTTATATAGTAACTCACGGCTACCCTTTATTACAACCTCCGAAAGTCCTTCCAGGGGAGAGTCCGCCACGTAGGCGGGTATAAGGGTCTTCTTTGTGATCAGTTCCGGGAGACCCTTCAGGAGGGCGCCTCCGCCGGTAAGGGTGATGCCCCTGTCGATAATGTCCGCCGAAAGTTCGGGGGGCGTCTTCTCGAGGACCTGACGGATACCCTCGATGATCATGTTCACCGTCTCCTCGATCGCCTTGGCCACGTTTCGGTCTGTGATCTCGATCTGCCTCGGAAGGCCGTGGACAAGATCCCGCCCCTTTATGGCCATGGTCTCCTCTTTCTGCTGGGAGGGGAGACAGTTGGCGATGCTGATCTTGATCGATTCCGCCGTCTGCTCACCTATGGCGAGGTTGTACTCCTTCCTTATGAAGCGGGTAATGTTCTCGTCGAAACGGTCCCCACCCACCCTGAGGGATTCGGTCACCACTATCCCCCCGTAGGAGAGGACGGCTATGTCGGTGGTGCCGCCGCCGATATCGACGACCATGTTCCCCCTGGGTTCGGAGATATCAAGGTTTGCCCCGATGGCAGCGGCCATGGGCTCCTCGATAAGGAAGGCCTCCTTGGCCCCGATCTCCACCGCAGCCTCGAGGACGGCCCTTCTCTCCACGTCGGTAGCACCCGAGGGGACGCATATCATAACCCTGCGCCTCATCATTCTCCCGAAACCGGTGATGACCTTCTTGAGGAAGTACCGGAGCATTGCCTCCGTCATGGTGTAGTCGGCGATGACTCCATCTTTCAGCGGCCTAATGGCCACCACGTTGCCGGGGGTCCGTCCGAGCATGTTCTTCGCCTCGTTGCCCACGGCCAGGATCCTGTCGGTGTTCTGGTCCACGGCCACGACGGAGGGTTCCCTGAGGACCACACCGTTGTTCTTCATGAAGATCAGGACGTTCGCCGTCCCCAGATCGATCCCAATATCCATACCCCACATGCAAGGGCACCTGTCAGCGCCGTGGAGAAGCCCTTCGAACCAGGCGATATCCCGTTCCCCCGAGGCAACCAGGTCCATGGACCCCATAATGATCCTTATCATGTTCGTGAGGAAACTGTCCCCTCTTATCCTGAACCTGAGGAGGGGCCCCTTCCC
>LGGV01000057.1 GCA_001509095.1 Synergistales bacterium 58_81
CGACATTACATGCTCCTGCGCCGAGGGGGGTGCCATCCTCGATCATGGTCAGGGGTATGACAGTGGATGAAGCCCTGCCGGAGGTGGAGATCTATCTTGACAGGGCCTTCCGTGCCGGCTACGGGGAAGTGGTCGTGATCCACGGCCGCGGAGAAGGGATCCTGAGAAGGGCAGTCCACTCGCTGTGCAAAAGCCTGCCCTATGTCACCGACTTTCGGCTCGGCAGCGCGGACGAGGGGGGTTACGGGGTGACGATAGTGTCGTTCAGAAGGTAGGGGAATCCTGAGAGCCTGAGACGTGAGACGGAAAATCAAAACCAGGACATCTCACCGAAGACAAGGCTCCTCATTGAACCACTCCCCTTTGTTGATACGTCTCAGGACTTTGTCGGGACCTGGTCGGTACTAGGTCCTTCGGCTTGCCTGGGGGGTGTCGTTAACGCCGTTGAGTTTTGCCCCTTTCGTCTCACGTCTCATGTCTTACTTTTCACGCTTTTTCGATTCACGATTCACAATTTACGGTTCACGATCGACGAGTCACGGATCTTAACTTTCACTGATCCCGACCCTGGAATACTTGACAACCTCATGTTCCGGGCGGTACCCTAAGCGCCGCGGATGCGTGTCCGTAGCTCAGCTGGATAGAGCGTCGGCCTCCGGAGCCGAAGGTCTCGGGTTCAAATCCCGACGGGCACGCCATATCCTTTCCGGGTCCAGTTCTTCGGATAATTCGATGTTTTTACGGTCGATCATCAGATCTTCGACGGGCCCGGATACTGCTGCCGGTCCTTCCAGAGGGAGGAGCCGGTTTTCTGTTATATTAAGACCCTGATCTTCCCTTTCGAGGATGTGGTCCAGTGAAGATAGCCGTTCTGATAAAACAGGTCCCCGATTCCGACGACGTCCGAATGGACGAGGCAACTGGGACGATGGTCAGGGAGGGTGTAGGGACTATGATCAACCCCCTGGACCTTCATGCCCTTCAGGAAGCGCTCAAGATAAGGTCTTCAAGGGGGGGGGAGGTCACCGCCATATCGATGGGGCCACCCCAGGCCGAGACCGCTCTCCGCGAAGCCCTTGCCCTTGGAGCCGACGAGGCGGTCTTCCTCAGCGATCCCCGCTTTGCGGCTTCAGATACCTGGGCTACGGCACGAACGCTATCGGAAGCGATAGAGGCGACTGGTCCATACGACCTGGTCATCGCAGGCGAAAAGGCCACCGACGGTGAGACGGGACAAGTGGGACCGGAAGTGGCCGTAATGCTGGACGTACCTTTCAGCACCTATGTCAGCGGGATCGAATTTGAAAGTGGCAACTCCCTGGTGGTCTCACGAACCGTCGAGGACGGAATAGAAAGGCAGAGGCTCTCCATCCCCTGTCTGCTTACGGTCCTGAGGGACATAAACGAACCGACCATGCCCACCCTTTCCGGAAAGAGGGCCGCCCGAAGGGCCGATCTTCCGGCCTGGGACCTGGATCGTCTCGGTCTTTCCCCTGAAGAGATAGGCCTCAAGGGGTCCCCCACCAGGGTGGTAAGGATCTTTCACCCCCAGATCACAAGATCACCGAGGCTTTTCAAGGGCAATGACATCGAGAGAGGCATAGCAGAACTCTTGACAGAGCTCGAGGGCCTTGGGATCACTGGAAGGGAGGGAGTTTCGTGAGAAGGGACTCCCCCTCTGGTGGCATCCTCGTCCTCGGGGAGATAAGGTCGGGGCGGCTTCACCCGGCCGCACTGGAGCTTACAGCCAAGGCTCGACTTCTGGCTGACGACATGGGCGCAGAGGTGTCAACCTTGCTTTTATTTTCCGAAATTGACGTCGACCCCGAAACACTGATCGGCTACGGGGCCGACAGTGTGATCTGCGTACGGGACAGGCGACTCGGTCTCTTCGACCAGGAGGTCCAGTCCCGGATCCTCTACAGGATCATACGGGATACCCGACCAGGCATTGTTCTGGCCCCGGCCACGACTTCTGGGAGGAGTATCATGCCAGCCGTTGCTGCCAAGCTGAGGACTGGTCTCACCGCCGACTGCACGGGGCTCGATATAGATCCGGAGACGAAACAGCTCCTTCAGACTCGCCCAGCCATCGGGGGAAACATCATGGCCACCATAAGGACCCCTGAACACCGTCCACAGATGGCCACGGTCAGGCCGAGGACCTTTGCTATCCCGGCATCGGACCCCAACAGGGCAGGTTCCGTCAAAGAGTTGACTCTCCCCGACCACTGTTTCGAGAGCCGGGTGGTTCCCCTCGGTCTTGAGCGCTCAGATGGTGACGATGTCAACATCCAGGACCGCGACGTGGTCGTATCGGGTGGAAAGGGCATGAAAAAACAGGAGAATTTCGTCCTCCTTCGGGACCTGGCGGAACTCCTTGACGGAGGGGTTGGGGCCAGCAGGGCCGCAGTGGACAACAAGTGGATCCCCTACTCCCACCAGGTCGGCCTCAGCGGGAAGGTTGTGGCCCCCAAGGTCTACTTCGCGGTGGGCATTTCGGGGACGGTCCAGCACCTTGCGGGGATGCAGACATCGGGCATGATAGTGGCCATCAACAAGGACCCGGAAGCCCCGATCTTCAAAGTAGCTGATATAGGTCTCTGTGGGGATCTTTTCGATATAGTCCCCCGGCTGATCGAGGTCCTCAGGGGCAGAAAGGGGGTCTGACCGTGACAGCATATTCAGCCGTTACCCGGGAGGTCGTCAGGGACCTTGAAAGGCTCCTGGGGGCTCATAACGTGGCAGTGGACCCCGAGAAGCTTGCGTCCTACTCCCGTGATGAAGTCGGTCTTCAGTTCTGGGACAGGGAGTACCGAGCCGAGGTCCTGGTCTTTCCCGAGAGCACCGGACATGTATCGGCAGTCCTCGCCTATGCCGACTCCCGAAGGATACCTGTTACGCCCAGGGGGGCCGGAACAGGCCTCTCCGGAGGCGCCGTTCCGGCCTTCGGCGGAATCGTAATGGCCTTCGACAGGATGAACCGCATCCTGGATATCGACCTGGAAAACCTTACTATTACCGCAGAGCCGGGGGTCGTTACCGCCGAGATCCAGGCTGCGGCGGCCAGGCACGGACTCGAGTACGTCGGGGATCCCTGCAGCGGAGATGCCTCCTTCATCGGAGGGAACGTGGCGGAGAACGCAGGTGGTAACAAGGTCATCAAATACGGAACGACGGGGGCCAACGTCCTGGCCCTCGAGGTGGTACTCCCCTCTGGAAAGGTGACCTGGTTCGGGGGAAAGAGACGAAAGGATGTTACAGGACTGAACCTGGTCCACCTTATCGTCGGCTCCGAGGGCATCCTGGGCGTGGTGACCAGGGTGGTGCTCAAACTGGTCCCGAGGCAGGAGAAGGTTGTCGATCTCCTAGTGCCCTTCAGCACAGTGGAGGAGGCGATAGCCCTGGTGCCCAGGGTCATGAGAGAGGTCAAGCTGATCCCCTCCTCGCTGGAGTTCATGGACCGGAATTCCCTCAGCATTGTCTCCAGGTACCTGGGAAGCAGGCTCCCCTATCAGGAGGCCGGGGCACACCTTATCATCCAGCTTGAGGGGAACGACGAGGAGGTCCTCTCGGACCAGTACGAGAGGGTCGGAGATCTTTGTTTCGAGAACGGCGCCCTGGAGGTCTTCGTTGCCGACAACCGGAATTTCCGTGACCAGATCTGGAAGACCCGCAAGAATATCGCCGAGGCGATAATTGTCCTGTACACGAAGTACGCCAAGGAGGACCTTGTCGTACCCACCAGCAAGATCCCCTCGCTTCTGGAGAGCGTAAGCGAGGCCTGCCGGAGGTACAGTCTGGAGGCGGTCAATTACGGGCACGTCGGCGACGGTAACATCCATGTGAACCTCCTGGTAGATGAGAGCTGCGAGGATTGGCATGAGGCCATCGAAGGCGCAAGAAGAGACCTCTACCTGGCAACAAGAGAGCTGGGGGGGACCCTTTCGGGCGAGCACGGGATAGGTCTGAAGAGGAAGGCCTACCTGGGGATGTTCCTCGATGATACCCAGCTGGAGATCATCAGGGGCATCAAAAGAGTCTTCGACCCCAACCTTATCCTCAACCCTGGGAAGATCGTCGACCTTTAGATCCAGACAAATGCTCCGGAAAGGTTTTCGTTCGCTCAGGGAGGAGCCATGCTCTTTCTGGACCTGACGATGGCATTCCATATTTACATGATCCTCATCTGGTATGATACGGACAAATCTTCAGGTGCCTTGACGGCTCCTAACAGGGGGTGCGCCCTTATGGACCGAAGAACCCCTCTTTTCACTGTGATCCTCCTTCTGTTTTCCCTGTTCTCTCTGAGTGCGATCAGTGCAGCCACCGCCCAGGAGTGGTATGAACAGGCCCTTTCCCCGCAGGAGGGCCTGAAAGAAGAAGGTCCCTGTTGGGGAGACTGGTTCTTTGACGGTGACCGGTGGCTGAGGGAGGCGACCCCCCCCGATGTCGAGGAGTATGCAAGGTTCCTGGTCGATGTTTACGGTAACTGGTTCAGCCTGGACCCATCCGGAGCGGAGATCATCTCCCCCTCAGATCCTCCCCAGTGGTACCCCTGGGACGACACACCCGAAAGAATGGGTCTCCCTCCCAAGGGAAAAGATGAGGTCCTTTCAGAACAGGGGAGCAGGACCTTCCGGATTGGTGAGTGGGAGAACGTTTTCGGAGTCCGGTACAAAAGGGTCAGCCCTCCGGGGCCTCTTCCGGCAGGGGTGTCTCATCTTGTTGACAGCGAAGGTCGTTGCTATGTTCTGGTCGTCTATCCCGGGGCCTCTCCAAGACCGGTAGAGAGGTTCCACTGGTTCCCGGGATTCCCCCCAGGGTGGGGGATAAGACCCGGAACGTCGGTGCTGGTAGAGATGAACCAGTAGTCCCGTCCGACGTCGGTCAAATGTTCCTTCAGGGAGCAGAGCATACAAATCCTCATAGACGAGGGGAGTTCGAGATGGGTTTCTTCAAGGTGAGAAGCAGGACAAGGTCATGGGACGGCATATCGATAGGCATCCTAATTCTCGATGCCTGCTACCCCTGCGTACCGGGCAACGTGGGCAATGCGGGGCCTGCGGCTTTATGGCTCTCTTCCAGAGGCAAGTGGCCCAATCGGTGAATATTCCTGTCTTTATTTCCAGCCTCCTCCAGGTCCCCTTCATTTACAGAATGTTGCCCCCTGGCCGGGTAGTAGGCATCATAACTGCCAACAAGAGTTGTCTCACCCAGGAACATTTCGACTCTGTCGGTATAACACGAGAGATCCCACTGGCGGTATACGGGATGGAAGATCAGTACGAGTTCAGAAGTTCGATCCTCGAGGAAAAGGGGACTATGGACTCTGACCAGGTCGAAAAGGAAGTTACCGGCGTAGCGGCAAGGATGAAGGAGGAGAACCCTGACCTGGGCGCCGTCCTCCTTGAGTGTAGCGATCTGCCACCCTATGCGGCAGCAGTGCAGGAAGTTGTAGATCTTCCGGTCTTCGACTTCATTACCATGATCCGGCACGTTCACTCGGCGATCCGCAGGGAAAGGTACAGCGGTTTCATGTAGAAAGGAAGAAAGGTCCACTTCGATAAAGAAGGGAGGTCTTCAGGAATGAAGGACCCTGCCCGGTACTCTGATAGGACTTTCGGGAACCAGAGGATCATCCCGAGACTCCCGGTACCCGAACTGGAGGAGACCTGCGGTAAATTCCTGGAACGGGTAAAGCCGCTTTTGACTGCCGAAGACCTTGAGAGAACATCTGAAGAGACGGCATTTTTCTGCTCCGAGGAAGGCCCGGGCCCCTTGCTCCAGGCAGCTTTGGTGGAGTTCGCTTCCAGGAAGGACGTGGGCAACTGGCTGGAACCTTTCTGGGACAGGATGTATCTTGAAGGACGTTCCCCCCTCCCTCTGTACAGTAACATCTTCTACATGATGTCCCTGGGCCCCCTCGGAAGGGACGAAACCCAGTTCAACCGGGCTGCAGGGCTTGTCGAGGCGATGATCAGGTTCAGGGAGCTCATTGAGAGCCAGAGTCTAAAGCCCGACCTGCAGGGGGGCCGCCCCATATGCATGATCCAGTACAAGAAGGTCTTCTCCTCGTGCAGGATCCCCCAGAAGGACCGGGACATTCTCAGGACCCCCATCTCCAGAGAGAACCCGACCCTGCCCGACCAGAAGCACATAGTCGTTGCCAGGAACGGGCGTTTTTTC
>LGGV01000058.1 GCA_001509095.1 Synergistales bacterium 58_81
TTGGAGAATTCGTTGGGTTCCACCACGTACTTCTGGACTATGCCGGGGACCAAACCCCTCAGGATGAGGCTTGTACCCACCAGGAGAATGCCTCCCGCAATTGCCAGCCTCCAGGTCCTTTTGTAAAGGTTAGCCACCAGGAGTGCGGCAACGACGACCGATAGGGCTATCATCACGTTGATCGCAAACAGCCGAACATGGACATCGGTGTAACCCGCTCCGAAGACCACTCCTTCCTGGGAGAGGAGAATGTTGAAACGCTCGAGCCACATCCCGGCCCCCCAGACAAGGACCGTTACGGCGACCAGGATGGAAAGGTGGCTCCTGGCATGGGAGGGGATGTATATCCGATTCTCCTCCCGCATTCTTGGGAAGGCCGCCAGGAAGACTATCAGGGCGACACCCATCAGGGCCATGATCAGCGTGTTGAGAAGCCAGCCCTGGAGCATCGCCAGGAAGGGGATCTCGAAGACATAGAAGGCTATGTCCTTCCCGAAAAGGGGGTCGCTCTTTCCGAAAGGGGTCCTGTTGAAGAACTGAAGGACCGTCATCCACTCCGAGCGTATCCCCAGCCCGTTCATCACGGCCAGCGCCCCGGCGATGATCGCCACCACCACTGCCGAAGCACGCAGAGGCATATCTCCCGCCTCTTCTGGGAAGGAGGAGGCGAGATCCTTTATGGCCGACCTGCGCGCCTTGAGCCAGTTCAGCGAGAAAATGAGGAACGCGGCGGCTGCGGCGATGGCGAAAAGGATCCACTGGGGTATAAGCCTGGTCCAGAATACCTGGGAGAGCCCCCTCTCCCTGAACCAGAGCATGTCGGTGTAAAAGGTTGCCGTGGCAGGAATGACCACCGCCAGGAGCAGTACGATCCCGAAAAGGATCCAAACGCTCTTCCTGAACCTGAGGGGGCGTATCTGTCTCCTGGGTTCCCCTCCCCCGCCTCCAAAGGGAGAACCCTGGAAAATATCTCTCATGGACATGGCGTATCGCCTCACATTTTTGTTAAAAATTGTCCGTACTCTCTTCGTGGCACAATGTACCATGTTAAGGGGAAATAGGCAAAAGCAAAAGGCCGTCCCCCGAAGGAGGGCGGCCCCGTATCTGAGGTTGATGCTCTAGATAAGCCCCGCTTCCGAGAGAAAGTCCCTTGCGATATCCTCGGGCTCCTCGCCGTCGTCGAACCTGCCGTTAAGCTCCGACATGGTGACCTCGTCGATGGTGCCGCTGAGCTCCTCGATAACTTCCAGAAGTGCAGGATATTCGTCCAGTATCTCCATTCGCAACACGAAGGCCGCGCTGTAATCGGGGAAGAAGGACTTGTCGTCCTCGAGAATTGCCAGATCCAGTTTCTTGATGCGGGAGTCCGTGGAGTATGCCGCGATCACATCGACCTCGTCGTTGGCGATTGCCCTGTACATGATGGAGTACTGCATCGGAAGGACCTCGCCGAACTCTATCCCGTAGGCCTCGGACCATCCGGGGTAGGCGTCGGGGCGGGTGTCGAAGTTCTCGTCACCGGCCAGTTTCCAGTTTTCCGCATGCCCCTTCAGATCGGAGGCCTTCTCGAGCCCGAGTTCCTCTGCCTTTTCGCGCGGGAGGGCCATTACGTAGGTGTTGTTGAAGCCGATCGGGGCGGCCCAGGTCATGTTGAAGTTCTCCTCGAAACCTTCCTTGACCATTTGAAAGGTTTCGTCGGAGGGAAGGTTCGGCCCCTCGTAACGGAGGATCCCCGTCAGCTGGGTTCCTGTCCACGACGGGTAGATGTCGAGCTCTTTCCCCGCCATGGCCTGGTGTAGCACCGATGAAGCCGCGAATTCGGTGTTTATGTCGACCGTAATTCCGGTGCGGGTCTCCAAGAGCAGTTTGCCCATCCATGCCAGGATTATTGTCTCATTGACGGTCTGAGCCCCCATCTTGACGGTCCCTTCGTAGTCCATGGGACCCGCCTCTGTCACAGTCGCATTCTCCGGAGCCGATGGCACTTCGTTGTTGCCGGCGTTCATTACCACAAGTCCGGCCACGATCACGAAGGCCGCAAGGACCATAAGAAGCATTGTCTTTCCTTTCATATTGCTCATCCCCTTTAAAAATTTTTCGACAGGAGTTCTCTACGGCCTGTCTACCGATGTCTCCATCTTTTTTGAAAGGCGCATCGCCCGCCGTTTCGGGTCGGCATACGCCTGAAACATCTTCAGGATCTGATCTGCGCCCAGCGCAAGTAATGTTGCCGGAAGCGCGCCTGCCAGGACCACTTCGTTACGTATCGACGCAAGGCCGGAGAATATCAGCCTTCCAAGTCCGCCTCCGCCTATGGCCGAGGCGAGGGTGGCGGTCCCGATTATCCATACCGTGGCGACCCGGACCCCTGCAAGGATCACGGGAAGGCCAATGGGGACCTGAACGCGCATCAGTATCTGATATTCGGTCATGCCCATCCCCCTGGCGGCGAGAATCAGGTGACGGGGTACGTTCTTCAGCCCCGTGTAGGTGTTCTGGATTACGGGCAGCATGGCGTAGAGAAAAAGGGCGCATATCGCGTTGTCATTCCCTATTCCAAAGATGAATATCAAAAACCCGAGAAGGGCGAGGCTGGGTATGGTCTGAAAAATGTTTGCCACGCCTATCGCGTATGGGGCCAGTTTCTCGTTCTTCGTCAGGTAGATCCCCAGGGGTATGCAGACCACAAGCGTTATCATCAGAGCGATAAAAGAAATGGTTATGTGCTGCCATGTCAGCTGTAGTATCCTGGGCCAGAAACGAATAACGTAGGCGGAAAAAAGCTCCAGGAAAGGTTTCTGCTGCAGCATCAGTCACGCACCTCCCGCCTTCTCCTGGTGAGCCGGCCGATGGTCAGCCTGGCTATTCCGGCCTGGGTAACTACCCCGGCGAATTCACCTGTCTCGCTTATAACAGGGATAGGCAGGTCCTGGTCGGCCAGCATTTCGGCGGCGTCGCGCAGGGTTGCTTCGCCTGCCTGCAGTTTCCTGTCCCGGGTGATGCCGTCCGAAGCCGGGAGGCCGCTCCTTGAGGCCTTTTTAAGCATCCACAAGAGGGCCATACCCCTCCATTTGCCCTTTCTGTCGACAACCTGGGCTGTCTCGCACCCCTCCTCCTCCATCCGGTCCAGCAGGTCTGAGGCTTTTGTCTCCGGAAGAGCCCGGATGATGGGTTCCTGTACCAGGATCTCCACTGGGGAGTCGGGGGAAATATTGGAAAGCCTGTCCTCGCCGATAAAGTTGCGGACGAATTCGGTGGCGGGATCTTCCTGTATCTCTTCGGGCGAGCCCATCTGTTCGATGCGTCCTTTCCTCATGATCACGACCTTGTCGGCCATCCTGAGAGCTTCCTCCATGTCGTGGGTCACGAAGATGATGGTCTTCTTGACAGCCTTCTGCAGTTCGAGAAATTCATTCTGGAGTCCTTCACGGCTTATGGGGTCGAGGGCCCCGAAGGGCTCATCCATGAGGATCACCCCCGGGTCGGCGGCCAGGGCCCTCAGGACGCCGATGCGCTGCTTCTGCCCACCGCTGAGCTGGTCGGGAAGGCGGTGCCTGTATTTTGAGGGTTCGAGCCTTGCAAGCTCCAGGAGATCGTCGACACGTCTCCGGATGCGTTTCCTGTCCCAGCCGAGGAGCCTCGGGACTATGGCAATGTTCTCGGCCACTGACATGTGTGGCATCAGGGCTATCTCCTGGACAACGTAGCCGATTGACCTGCGGAGCTGTACCGGGTCGACGGAGTTGATGTCCTCGCCGCCCACGATGATCTTGCCGGAGGACATTTCCTCCAGGCGGTTTACCATCTTCAGCGTGGTGGTCTTCCCGCATCCGCTGGGGCCTATAAGCACAGCTATCTCACCGAGACCTATCTCAAGGTCCAGCCTGTCGACCGCCCGGGTTCCGTCTTCGTATACTTTTGTTACGTTATCGAATAGAACCATTTTTATCCTCCCCGCGGGCCATGGGGCCGCTTCCAGCCGTTTCTGAAGTTTTCAGGGTTTCTTCAAGTGCTTCCAGGAAGAAGTTGTTCTCTTCTTCCGTTCCGACGGTCACCCTTATGGCCCTTTCGTAACCCCATCCGCCGCAGGGTCTGACAATGATCCCGCGTCGGAGAAGATCTCCGGCCACCTCATCGGCAAAGCGTGGGGTTTCAAAGAATATGAAATTTGCCCTCGAAGGGACTACTTCAAGTCCCATCATCCCAAGTTGGCGGGAAACTCTTTCCCTCTCGGAGACGATGAGGAGCCTGGCACTTTCACAGGCTTCCCTGTCTTTGGTCAGCACTGCCACGCCGGCGGCGATCCCGAGCCTGTTGGCATTGAAGGGTTCGCTAACGGTATCGATGGCCGTGATCACCTCTTCCCGGGCTATCCCGTAACCCAGCCTGGCCCCGGCCAGGCCGTAGGCCTTGGAGAAGGTCCTTACCGAAATAAGGTTCCTTCCCTCAAGGATCAGCCGGGACCTGTCGGGAAGGTCTCCCGGGGATGCGAATTCGGCGTATGCCTCGTCCAATACCACCCATGCGCTGTCGGGGATGTTTTCCAGCAGCGATCCCAGGAGCCCGGGTTCGAACACGGTACCGGTGGGGTTGTTGGGGTTGCAGAGCCAAACCAGTCTTGTCCGGTCAGTCACGGCATCGATTATGCCTTTCATGTCCGTTGAGTACCCGTCCATGGGGATATTTGCGATCTTCGCCCCCATGAGCCTTGAGATCTCCCTGTAAAGACCGTAGGTGGCCGAGGGAAGGAGAACCTCGTCCCCGGGAGAGATGAAACACTTCCCCATGGCCTGGAGCATTCCCTCGGCACCGTGGGATATGGCTATGTTCTCGGGGCCTGTCCCGTGGATGTCCGCCAGCAGGGCCTTTATCTCCTCGAAGGCGATATCGGGGTAGCGGTTGGCGTTCTCCACCTCAGATCTCATCGCCTCAAGGGCTGCCGGGAAGGGTGCGTAGGGGTTCTCGTTGGAGCCCAGCTTGACGATCTTCTCGAGCCCAAGTTCTCTTCGGACTTCCTCAATGGTCTTTCC
>LGGV01000059.1 GCA_001509095.1 Synergistales bacterium 58_81
ACCGGGGCATCTTCGACGAAAAGGGCAACCTCATCGAGATCCAGTCCATCGGAAGGGATATTACGGACCTCTACCTGACAAGGGAGAGGCTCGACAGCACCATTGAAAAGCTCAAGAACTCCTTTGCCCGTGCCGTTGAGATGGCGGGGAAGATCATCGAGGTCAGGGACCCCTTCACGGCGGGACACCAGAGACGGGTGGCCAGGATAGCGAAGGAGATAGCTACAACTCTGGGTCTGCCGGAGAACGAGGTAACCGCCATCGAACTGGCGGCCCTTGCCCACGACGTGGGCAAGATCCATGTTCCCAGCGAGATCCTCAGCAAGCCGGGAGTGCTGCAGCCGACGGAGTGGTCCATCATCAGGCAGCACCCCGTCTACAGCGCCGAGATACTGAAGACCCTCGAGACCCCCTGGGAGCTGGCAGAGATCGCTCTTCAGCACCACGAAAGGTACGACGGGAGCGGGTATCCCCAGAGATTGTCCGGCGAGGAGATAAGGGTGGAGGCCCGGGTTATCTCAGTTGCCGATATGATAGAGGCCATGTCCTCCCACAGGCCCTACCGCCCGGGGATGGGGATCGAAAGAGCTCTGGAGGAGGTCGAGGCGGGAAGGGGGATCATCTTCGATCCCGCAGCGGCCGACGCGGCTCTCTATATTTTTAGGAAGAAGGGATTCGAGATATGAAAAACCTTGTCAGGATGAAACTAAAAGCCCAGGAGGTGGTAACAGGCCCCTTCGTGGGGATCAACAGCCCGGACCTGGTCGAGATAATCGGTCTGGCAGGTTTCGATCTCTGCGTGCCGAGAGCCCTATCCTACGGGCTCCGCCCCCTGGGAGAAGCGCTGGAGGAGGCCAACCGGGAGGTCATGGTGATAGTCCACTGCGAGAACATCACGGGGCTTGAGAGGATCGACGAGATCGCCGCCGTGGATGGGGTAGACATGGTCTTTGTCGGACCCTACGATCTCTCGCAATCCCTGGGGGTACCCGGGGAGATCTTCCACCCCTCCATGGTGAAGGCCGTTTCGCGGGCTCTCGAGGCCATAAAGCGCGCAGGGAAGCCCGCGGGTATCTTCGTCACATCCCCCGAGGAGGCAGAACGCCGGATCGGGGAGGGTTTCCGCTACATCGGCTACAGCGTTGACGGCCTTATCTTCGGCAAGGCCTGCAGGGAGATCGTCAGCACCTTGAAAAGCCGCAGGCAGGGCACTTGATGCACCCCTCCTGACGGGCCATGGAGGCTCCGCAGACGGGGCACATGTCCGTATCTGAGAGGGACTCCATCATCCCCTTCTCCTCCATGTCGAGGTATCCCATGCTGAGCAGCCCGTAGGCTATCGCGTCGGGTACCGACATTATCACGCCGTCGTCGTGCCATACGGGCTGGGATCCCCCTATCCCCTTCATCTGCTTGATTATGGCGTGGATCCTGACGCCGCTCCTCAGGGAGAGGGATATGAGCCTGCCCATTGCCTCGGTGAACGCCGTCGTCTCGTGCCCCGATTTGCCCATGGTGGCGAAGACCTCTACGGGGCGTCCGTTCACCTCGTTCACGGTGAGGTAGAGGTTGCCGTAGCTTGTGGGGATCTTGGCGGTCTTGCCACCCAGGATGAAGGGGCGCTCCATGGGGCTCTCCACTTCCGATACCTGCGGGATCGGAAGTGCCTGCTGGACGGCAGGCTTGTCGACATAGAGGACCTGGCCCGAACGGCAGCCGTCGCGGAAGACGGTGATCCCCTTGCAGTGGGTCTTCCAGGCAAGGATGTAGGCTTTCTCGACGTCCTCCACGGTGGCGCTGTTGGGGAGATTGATGGTCTTGCTGACGGCGTTGTCCACGTACTCCTGGAAGGCCGACTGCATCCTCACGTGCCACTCTGGGGCTATCTGGTGGGATGTCTTGAAGACCCTGGCGATCACGTCCTGGGACTCGCCCATCTCCAGTGCCTCCACGTAGTAACGGTTCCGGTAGGAGAACTGCTTCCCATCCAGGACCTCCTTGGTGAACTCCAGTGCGAAGACCGGTTCTATCCCCGATGAGCAGTCGGCGATCATCGACAGGGAGCCCGTTGGGGCTATGGTGGTTATGGTTGAGTTTCGCAGGCCCGAATCGGGGAGTGCGGGGCAAACCCCCCTGGTTAGCGCCAGGGCCGCGCTCTCCTGTCGGCCCACGGTGTTAATGGTCGACATGACGCTCCTTCCCAGCTCAAGGGCCTCTTCAGAGTCGTAGGGTATCCTCAGCTGGAAGAGCATGTCGGCCCAACCCATCACACCCAGGCCGATCTTGCGGGTCTTTTTGACCATCTCCTCTATCTGGGGCAGTGGATAACGGTTAACGTCGATCACGTCGTCAAGGAATCGGACCGCGAGCCGGGTGGTCATCCTGATCTTCTCCCAGTCGATCTTGCCATCGCTTACCATGTGGCCGAGATTGATGCTCCCCAGGTTGCACGCCTCGTAGGGCAGAAGCGGCTGCTCGCCACAGTTGTGGACTACAAGCCCGTTGGCATCGAAGGCATTTTCGCCGGGAACAATTACGTCAAAGACTTCCTCAATGCACTCTTGGACCAGCCGGTCAACAGTTGCAATAAAATGCTCCCTGTTCATATTCCGCCTGTAGTTTCCAAGGCTTCCCATGAGTTTTCCCTGTTTGTCCGGGTCCCTAAAACCCACCTTCTCCGAAAAAAGCCTGATATTTTCCCTGGAGATCACAAGTTCATGCTGTGCAAGTGTCTGGTAGGTTTTCATGCCCCCCTTGCCGTCCGGCAGAAGGGCAGACCGTTCTTTACGCCGGTTTTTGTATATAGTGCTGGCTATACCAAGCCTCAGGAGCATCCTTTGGACAGCCTGAAGGGTTGGCAATGAACTCTGGCTAAGCCGGATGCTTATGCCCTTTTCCTGTTCCCCCTGGACTGAACCGTCAGCATCGAAGAGTCCACTGAGAAACCCTCTTACAAAACCTGAGGAAGTATCGGTCTCCATTTTTCGGGTAACTCCTTTGTTTCCGGGCGACATGCCAAGGGATGATGCGAGTGATCCGATCGAGCTTGCGGACATTCTGTATTCGTTCCTGCCTCTTGCCGGGATCCATCCCTGAAAATCACTTAGATGGGGCAATGTTTGAACTGCTTTTAAAGCTTCGTCCATTACGGCCAGGGAGCCCTGTCCCATGTTCTCTTCCCCGGCGGCCTTTGTATCGGGTACCCAAAGGGAAAGGACAGTTTTGTCCTTCTTGATAGTCCCATCGCCGAGCAGAAGCCCCATGATGTAACCTTCCTCAAGAGTTCCAAAACCTTCCCAATTCGTCCACGACCTGTGATCGTTGATCTTTATCCGGTCGCCTGGCTTGAGCTTCCCGGCAGCGACCCACTCCGTTTCCTCCCTGTAGCGGGTTTTCCTTGACACCTTAAGTATTGGATGGTCTTCGGTAAGCCTGATGCTGAAGCCCTCCCTGGTTTCAAGACGAAAGACCGGTTTTTCTCCGGTTTTGAAAAACCCTGCCTCCGAAGAAGAAACCCTCTTCCCGTTAAGCAAAAGGTCTATTCTACGGCCGCAAAGATCTCTGGCAGGTTTAGGTCCCTCGACAGTATGGATCAGGGAATCCCCCGAAACACAGGGATTGGTTGACGTGATAGCACCCAGATGCGCCAAGGCGTTATCCTTGTTCATCTTGTCAAGGAAGACCATCCCAGGGTCTCCTGTTTTCCAGGCCATCTCGCAGATCAGCCGGAAGAGCTCCCTCGCCTTGACTGTCCTGACCACTTCCCTGGACCTGGGGTTGAGCAGGTCCCAGTAGTCGTCGTTCTCCACGGCCCTCATGAAGTTGTCGGAGGTGCCCACGGAGATGTTGAAGTTCTGGAGCTTGCCCTCCTCGGTCTTGGCCCTGATGAAGTCGAATATGTCCGGGTGGTCGGCGTCGAGGATCCCCATGTTGGCTCCCCTTCGCATTCCCCCCTGCATTACCACCTCTGTGGCGTGGTCGAACATGCCCATGAAGGAGATGGGACCCGAAGCTATCCCGTTGGTGCTTGAGACCTTGTCGCCCTTGGGCCGGAGCTTGCTGAAGTTGTACCCCGTCCCCCCACCTGACTTGTGGATAAGAGCCATGTGCTTCAGGGAGTCGAAGATCCCCTCCATGCTGTCCTCCACGGGCAGGACAAAACAGGCCGCGAGCTGTCCTCCCTGGCGTCCGGCGTTCATCAGGGTGGGACTGTTGGGGAGGAAGTCCAGTCGGGCCATGATATCGTGGAACATCTTCACGATGGTATCGTCCGAAGGATCCTCCTCGGCAGTGGCGACGAACCTGGCCACCCTCCAGAACATCTCGTCGGGGGTCTCGATGATCTTGCTGTCGCCATCCTTGAAAAGATACCTCTCCTCGAGCACCCTCATTGCATTGTCGGATAAAGGCAGGTCCCTGTTCGGAAGGTTTCCGGATCCGTCCATAGTCTTGGTCTCCTTTTCATATTCGTTCCCACAGAGGTACTTGATATGTGGTTTGTGATGGCGTGGTCCTCCATATATAGCGTATCACAAAACCAGGGGGGCTATAATACCCTCCTGGCCGATATCGAAAAACAGGTCCTCCGGCTCAGAGAACTCTAAGGGAAAGGGACTCCGAAAGCATCTCAAGGGTCCTGACCCCCCCGATCGAGTTTCCCCTTTTATCGAGGGCCGGGCCAACAACGGCCACCCCGGCCCTCGCCGGGACTGAACCCATGATCCCTCCACCCACTCCGCTCTTGGCCGGGAACCCCACCCTGACCGCGAAGTCGCCGGACCCGTCGTAGAGGCCGCAGGTCATCATAAGGGCCCTAAGGATCAGGGCGGTCCTCTCTGGGAAGACCTGCTCCCCTGTCAGGGGGTTAACCCCCCCGCATGCGAGGGTCGCTCCCATGGCTGCCAGGTCTTCAACGGAGCACTCAATGGCACACTGCCGGAAGTAGGAGTCGAGAATGTTCTCCACGTCCCCATCCATCGCCTCCACGCTCCTGAGGAAGTAGCCCAGGGACCTGTTGCGGTCGCTGGTATCCTTCTCGGAGGCCGCCACGGCCTCGTTCACTCTGAGCCCCTCATTCCCGGACATTCTGCGCATAGTATCCAGGACGGCCTCGAGGCGCTCCGTGCTGTCACTGAAGGGAAGCAGGGACAGGACCAGGATGGCCCCTGAGTTGATCAGGGGGTTCTGGGGGCGGTGAGGAGCTCTCATCTCGAGGCGCATGATCGAGTTGAAGGGGTCGGCGCTGGGCTCTACCCCTACTTTTGAAAAAACCGTTTCCTCTCCGCAGATATTCAATGCCAGGCCCAGGGATGCCACCTTGGAGATGGACTGTACGGTTATCTTTGTACCCTCGTCCCCGGCCGAGATGGTTTTGCCGTCCATGCCGCAGTATGCTGCCGCAAGAGCCGACGGATCCGCCTTGGCCAGTTCGGGGATATAGGTCGCCACCGCTCCCTGTCCAAGAATACTTCTCCCCAGTTCAACGGCCTCTCTCAGGGCTCCTTCCATATCTCTCCCTCCCCTTGATCCACCTTCGGAAGCAATGAGAATTATACTTGCTCAGAGACTGATTTTTTGGTAGTAATAAGATCCTGAGGGTGAACAGATCCTTCACGGAGATGTTCGGCTACACTCCTTCGGAGGTTTCAGGAAGCAATATTGATGTCGTGCTCACATCCGAAGGTCCTCTCAGGGATGAGGCCAGGCAGTTCTCGGCGGCCAACGCATCGGGCAAGAGCATTCTTGCCGATACCAGACGCAGGAAAAAGGACGGGACCCTCTTCCCTGTCTCCGTCCTCTCCATCCCCGTGGTATTCGGGAACGGGCGGAAGGTCAACTTCATAATCTTCCGCGACCGGCCCGAAGGGGGATCCCAGAGCCTCGGAAGGGACGAACAGATAAGCGCCGCCCTTCTTGAGCACTCACCCAACCCCATTCTGGTGATCAACCCGGATACCTCCATAAGGTACGTCAACAGGTCCTTTGAAAAGCTTACGGGCTATGCCCTTCAGGAGATCGCCGGCGCCCGCATACCCTATCCGTGGTGGACCGAGGACCGTCGGGAGATCAACCGCTCAGGCCTGCTCGACTCCTTCGAGAACGGGGCCGACAAGATCGAGTATCTCTTTCGAAGCAGATCGGGAGACCTCTTCTGGATCGAGGCCACCGGCATACCGGTTAGGAGAAAGGGTGTCCTGCAGTACTACCTCTCGAACTGGGTGGACATAACTGAGAGGAAGAAGGCCCAGGAGAAACTCGCAAAGAGCGAGGAGAGCCTGAGGCTGATCTACGAATCGAGCCGTGACGGGTTCTGGGACTGGGACGTGGAGACAGGGGCCGCCTTTTTTTGGCCCCAGTGGGCCCGGATGCTGGGCTATGAGCCCTGCGAGATAGACCAGGACGTCTCCTCCTGGGAGAAACTCATCCACCAGGATGACAGGGAGAAGGTAATGGCAGCGCTCAAGGATCACCTTGAGGGTAGTACCGAGAGCTACGAGTCCACCTTCAGGATGAGAGCCAGGGACGGCTCGTGGAAGTGGATCCTTGCCCGGGGCAAGGTGGTATCCCGGCTAGCCGACGGCAGGCCCAAAAGGATGGTGGGGACCCAGACCGACATTAGCGGACAGAAGGCCCTGGAGGAGAAGCTTGTCTACATGGCCAGCCACGACCAGCTTACCGGCCTCTACAACCGGCACTACTTCAACGAATACATCGAGAAGGAGCTCCGGCGATCCGACAGGTACGGCCACCCCGTGGCGTTCCTCATGGCAGACATAGACGGGTTCAAATCCATCAACGA
Source organism: Synergistales bacterium 58_81 (assembly GCA_001509095.1). Lineage (GTDB taxonomy): Bacteria > Synergistota > Synergistia > Synergistales > Thermovirgaceae > 58-81. The sequence continues at coordinate 6,800 of LGGV01000059.1, forward strand.
CACCTTCGGGCACCACGTGGGTGACGTCGTTCTCAGGGATGTGGCCCGGCTGCTCGCCGGGAGCGTTCGTGATATAGACACCGTTGTGCGCTATGGGGGAGACGAGTTCCTCATCGTCCTGGTTGAGACCGACGGCGAGAAGGACTTCGTCAGGGAGAGGATACTGGCGGAGGTTGAACGCAGGAAGATCGGCCAGGACATCCTGGGGTTTCCCGTAACTATCTCCATAGGGGGGAGCTACCTGAACCCCGGCGAGGGAAGCAGGCTGGAGGAGGTCCTGGCCGAGGCCGACCGGCAGATGTACCAGGAGAAGACCCTTAAGAAGGAGCGGGAAATAGGCAAAGGGGACCTTTCAGGTTAGAATTGGTAGGGAAAAACCCTACATTGATCACCAGGGAGAATAATTTGGACAGATACCGCTCGGTCTTTCTCTCCGACCTGCACCTGGGTACGAGATGGAGCCGCCCCGAACCGCTCAGGAAGTTCCTTGGCAAAGTACAGTGCGATTTTCTCTACTTGGTAGGGGATGTTATTGACGGCTGGAAAGTGTCCCGTCTTTCCCACCTGAGCGAATCCCACAGGGATATCCTGAGGAGGCTCGCCTCCATTGCCCGCGTGACGGAAGTAACCTATATCACAGGAAACCACGACGAGTTCCTTGACCGTCTCCTGGGCGTCAGGAAGGTCAGGATGTTCTTCAGGGACAGGGTCTTCCACAGGACCGCCGACGGGAGGAGCTTTCTCGTCTCCCACGGGGATGAGTTCGACAGTGCGGTCCACAGGTCGAGGGTCCTGAACGCCATTGCCGAAAAGGCCTATGATCTGACCCTCTGGATCAATGGTGGCATCAATACGGTACTCCCCCTGGTGGGCATGCGCAGGCGCTCCATCGCCGGTTTGCTTAAAAGGAAGTTCAGATCCCTTACCGGGACCTTCAGCGGTTTCGAGAGCAGGATCATCGCCGAGGCCAGGAAAACCGGGCTCGACGGGGTGATATGTGGCCACCTTCACAACCCCTTCATCAGAAACGTCAGGGATGTTATTTTCTGCAACTGCGGAGACTGGGTCGAGAACTGCTCGGCCCTGGTGGAGCATATCGACGGCCGCCTGGAGATGCTGCGCCTTGACGAAGCCGGCAACCTCGGGCCGCGAAGCCTCCCGAAGCGGGTCGATGAGGGGGCTTGAAACTCGTAACTCGAAGAAACCGTAAATCGTGAATCGAAGACATCGAGTGTTAACTGTTTGCGCCCTTGATCTGTTGTTGTCATCCTGAGAAGCGGTAGTCCGCCAGCTGGCGGATGAGGATCTGACCCTGGAAACTTCCCACCACAGAGGACATAGACAAGGTCCCGGGGTTTCTGCGGGAGAAGTGAGAGAGGGAAACTCTCACCCCATCGGCCACAGGCCTTTCTCCAGTCCAGTCCTTGACTCCCCTCCGGATAAGTGGTATAAAGCTTCCCAATACAACAAAAGCGGAGGCATCGATGAACAGGAACGCAGCAGTCTCCAGCAACTTCGGTTTCGTCTATTTTTACGCCAGCGTGGGACCCCCTTTGAGGGCCGGCGCCTAGGCGTCTGTGGTCTTTAGAGGCCGGGGTCCCCAAAAGGGGACCCCGGCCTTTTTTTATTCTTTCATCATTTTCAATGAAAAAGGGGCTGGGCATATTGGGGAGAGAGCAGAGACAGGCGAGGGGATTGAAGAAGACCGTCAAGGCCATGTGGGACAGGGTCCCCCTGTACAGATCAAGGATGGAGGACATGGGGATGAGCCCCGAGATGGTCTCTTCCGTCGAGGATCTTCAGAGGCTCCCCTTCATGACCAAGGATGATCTTAGGGACTCCTACCCCATGGGCCTTCTGGCCTGTGAAAGGGATGAGGTCGTGAGGGTGCACGCCTCTTCTGGTACCACAGGGAAACCCACGGTGGTCGCCTACACGAAGGGTGATATCACCGCCTGGGAGGAGTGCATGAAAAACTGTCTCGCTACGGCGGGTGTCACCAGGGGTGACGTCTTCCAGGTGATCCTTGGCTACGGCCTCTTCACGGGGGCACTGGGGTTCCACTACGGGGCCGAAGGGCTGGGCGCGATGGTTGTTCCTACCGGTGGCGGGTTCACCGAGCGCCAGCTCATGCTTATGGAGGACCTGGGGACGACGGTCTTCACCAGCACTCCTTCCTATGCGCTCCATCTCTGCGAGGAGATAAAGGACAAAGGCACCAGGGAGAGGCTCCGTTTGCGCCTTGCCATCCTTGGGGGAGAGTCCTGGACGGAGGAGATGAGGGAGAGGATCGAAGGGGAACTGGGAGTAATTGCCGTAGATTCCTACGGACTTTCAGAGGTCATCGGTCCCGGAGTTGCCATGGAGTGTCCGGAGAGGTCGGGCCTTCACCCCGACTGGGATCACTTTCTCTTCGAGGTGGTCGACCCTGTTACCGGAAGGCCTCTCCCCGAGGGTGAGGAGGGAGAGCTGGTCATCACTTCCCTCACCAAGGAGGCAATGCCCGTCATACGCTACCGTACACGGGACCTGACCCGCTTCATCCCCGGGATCTGCGGCTGCGGCAGGGAAGGGCTACGGCTGGAGCGCATTAAGGGGCGCTGCGACGACATGCTCATCATCAGGGGGGTCAATGTCTTTCCCTCGCAAGTCGAGGCGGTCCTGGGGAAGATCGAGGGCCTTTCACTGCACTACAGGCTCGAGGTCTTCCAGCCCAACGGACTGAAGGAGCTCAAGGTACTATGCGAGGCTGAAGGGTGGATGGACGAACTGCAGAGGGAGGAGAAGGAATCCGAAGCAGTCAGGAGGCTCCATGAGAACCTGGGCATCCGGGTAGGTTTCAGACTTCTGGCTCCTGGGGCACTGGAGCGCTCGGCGGGGAAGGCCGTCAGGGTGACAAAGGTCGCATGACCCGTTCCTTTTCGCGGGTCTGACAGGGAACCAGGCAACGACAAGGAGGAGAGGCAGATGAAGGAAAGAAATGCAACCCAGCAGAGAGGTATCCACGACCATGTAATGAGAAGTCCCGGGACGAGGCCGAGACCGGTGGACGTTGAGTTCGATTTCGAGGGTCTCCCCATGGCCTG
>LGGV01000060.1 GCA_001509095.1 Synergistales bacterium 58_81
AACTGTTGTCCGCCTTGACCTCTTGGTATAGGATACCTCCATAGAGGATCTTTCCCGTCCACTGGAGGTGCCATCATGGTTTTAAGCCTTTTCAACGATCTTACCCGCAAGAAAGAGACATTTGTCCCCATTGAGCCCGGAAAGGTAAGGTTCTACTCCTGCGGACCTACGGTATACGATTTCTTCCATATAGGCAACGCCCGGCCCTTCATCGTCTTTGATGCCCTCAGGCGTTTCCTCGAGGCAAAGGGCTACGAGGTAACCTACGTCCAGAACTTCACCGACATCGACGACAAGATGATAAAAAGGGCGGCAGAGCTCGGCATATCCGTTTCTGAACTTGCCGACCGATTCATCGCCGCATACTTCGAGGATGCCGACGCGTTGGGGATAAGGCGTCCGACCCATTCCCCGAGGGCAACAATGTATATCCCGGAGATCATCGACCTCGTATCCCGGCTTGTCGAGAATGGCCACGCCTACGTCGTGGACGGCGATGTCTATTTCGACGTGAAGTCCTTCCCCGGTTACGGGAAGCTCGCTAAACAATCCCTTGACGACCTTCTCTCCGGGGCCCGGATCGAGGTGGACCCCAGGAAGCGCCACCCACTTGACTTCGTCCTCTGGAAGGGGAAGAAGGAGGGTGAACCCTCCTGGAAGAGTCCCTGGGGAGAGGGGAGGCCCGGGTGGCATATCGAATGCAGCGCCATGTCCATGAACCTTCTGGGCGAGACCATTGACATCCACTCCGGCGGCAGCGACCTGGTCTTCCCCCACCACGAGAACGAGGTGGCCCAGGCCGAGGCGGCAACAGGGAAACCCTTCGTGAACTACTGGATACATAACGGCTACATTCTCCTGGACCAGGAGAAGATGTCCAAGTCCCTCGGAAATTTCCTTACTGCCCGGCAGGCCCGGGAGCGGTTCTCTCCCTTCGCGATAAGGCTCTTCATGCTCGGCGCCCACTACAGATCCCCGATCAGCTTCTCTAACGAGAGCCTCAGGCAGGCGGAAAGCGCCGCCGCCAGGATCAAGAATTCCTACACCGAACTGGTGAACGCCCCAATCGATCCCACGGCGGATACTTCCGGGACGGCAGTTTTCCCAGATGATGCCCTTGAAAGGTTCGACGCCGCCCTGGAGGACGATTTCAATACCGCCGGAGCAATTGGAGTGCTTTTCGAGGTCATCAGGACCGTCAACCAGGCGACTGCGGGAGGCAAAAGCATCGCGCCGGACTACAGGGAGAGGGCTCTCTCGTTTTTCAGGTATGTGAACGGGATACTAGGCCTCTTCGATATGTTCGGGGATGGTGAAGAGGCCCTTGCGGAAGAGGTGGAGACACTTATCGCGGAAAGGGAGAAGGCCAGGAGTATGAGAGACTTCAAAAGGGCCGATTCCATCAGGGATGAACTGGCTTCAAGGAACATAATCCTGGAAGATACCCCCCACGGCACGAGATGGAAGAGGTCCTGAAGGGACCTGGGACGACCTTTTGGCATCTGGGAGGAAGAGCATGCAAGAGACTGACAGCCGCTACAAGAAGACCTACCCTGTATCCTGGAGCCAGTTCCACAACGACTGCAGGGCCCTGGCCTGGAGACTGCTGGAGATAGGGACCGACTGGGAGAGGATCATCGCCATCGCCAGGGGCGGACTTGTCCCTGCAGCCATCATAGCCAGGGAGCTGGACATCCACTTCATCGACACAGTCTGTGTCTCCAGCTACACCGTCAGGTCACAGGGGGAATCGAAGGTGCTCAAGAATGTCCTTGGCGACAGCAAAAGGTCCCTGATAATAGATGACCTCGTAGACACGGGCAAGACGGCCAGGATCGTCAGGGAGATGCTCCCTGAAAGTCATTTCGCCACCGTCTACGCCAAGCCCGACGGCAGACCGCTGACAGACACCTACATTACGGAGGTCAGCCAGGAGACATGGATCCTCTTCCCCTGGGATTCGGAACCCCAGTACCTGTACATCGATCCCATTGCGGACCTCTCAAGGATCAGAGAGAAGAGGTGAGAGAACCCCTGGCTCAGGTCCTGTCCTCCCGGGAGTAGGGGACCCCGAGAGCCCCGGGGGCGTCTATCAGTATCCCCTTCCCTTTCTTCACAGATATGACCAGTAGAACCAGTATGGTGAAAAGGTAGGGCATCATCATCATTATCGGGGTCGGGAAGCTGGTCCCCGCGGCCTGGATCCGAAGCTGCATCGCCCCTACCCCACCGAAGAGATATGCCCCAAGGACGGCCCGTGCAGGGTGCCAGACAGCGAAGATCACCAGGGCCACTGCGATCCAGCCCCGGCCGGCGCTCATCCCCTCGCCCCACATCTTGGTATAGGCCAGCGAAAGGTAGGCTCCTCCCACGGCGGCCATCCCGCCTCCTATCATGGTGTAAAAGTACCTCAGCCTGACTGCGCTCAGTCCCATGGCATCCACAACTACCGGGGACTCACCCACGGCCCTCAGGTTCAGCCCATGCCGGGTCCGGAAGATGAACCAAAGGAGAAGAAGAACAAGGCCGTAAGAGATGTAGACCAGGGGGTCGTGGTCGAAGAGGACCGGACCGGCCACGGGAATATCCGAGAGGAAAGGCACGGGGACCTTTCCGAAGCCTTTTACGGTCAGTCCTATCATCTTCCTGCCCAGGAGGGAGCTGGCACCGGTACCGAACATGGTTACGGCCAGGCCGCTAACTACCTGGTTGGCCCCCACCGAGACAGAAAGAAAGGCATGTACGGCGGAGATCGCCACTCCCACGAAAAAGGCCGTCAAGACTCCCAGCCAAGGATCACCCGTCGTATAGGTAACGGAAAACCCCGAGAAGGCCCCCATCAGCATGAGCCCCTCAAGCCCCAGGTTCTGTACCCCTGATCTCTCGGTAAGTATCTCTCCGAGGGTGGCGTAGAGGATTTATGACCTGGATGGTGTCGCCGCCGACAAGAAGAACTCCCATGAAGAATGAGACCATCATGATGCCCCATGGGTTCAGCCGGGCCAGCCAGGCGACGATTATCGCCGTATACCCGTAACCGGGAGAAAAACCCGGCTGAAGCCGCCCCTGGAGACCGGCGATCTCCGTCATCCCGGCCAGCCCCGCTATGGCTCCCGAAATGAACATCAGCAGCACCACGTTCCTACCGTAGCTGATACCTGCATACTCCGCCGCCCTGGGGTTGTCCCCAATGGCCCTTATCTCGAAACCCCACCTGGTCCACCTGATCACCAGTCTGAACAGAAGCACCAGCAGTACTGCCGCCAGGATCCCCAGGTGCACCCTGGTCCCGAAAAAGAGGGGTAGCCTGGCGGAAGGGGGAAAGGGTGGGGTCATGGGGAAGCCGAGGCTGGAGGGGTCACGCCAGGGTCCGTATATGAAGTAATCAGCAAGGTGAATGCCTACGTAGTTAAGCATCAGGGTAGTTATGACCTCGTTGACGTTCCAGCGGGATTTCAGGAATCCGGCGACATACCCCCAGGCCCCCCCCGCAATTATCGCAGCCACAGTCATGGTCAGAAGCATGACTACCCGGCTGTCGGAAGGGAGGAAACGAACCGCTGCAGCAGATGCGAGGGCTCCAAGGTATATCTGCCCCTCGGCGCCTATGTTCCATACCTTCATCCTGAAAGCCAGAGCCACTGCAACCCCCGAAATGACAAGAGGGATGGCCTTGACTATAACTTCGCTCAAACCGTACCCGCTTCCGAGAGCACCCCTGAACATGGCCCTGTATGCAGCAAGGGGCGAGACCCCGAAGAGAAGCAGTGCCCCTCCCGAGAACAGTAGCGCCGCGAAGATCGATATGACAGGAAGGATCCCCTCGAAGAACGCCCCCGTCTTGAACCTTCTTCTCAGTACTATCCTGTACCTCATAGAGAGGGGGAAACCTCCTTCCCGTGTCCCTCACTGCCTTCACCTACAGGGTTGGAGAACTCCTTAAGGCGCGTACCGGCCATCATGAGTCCCATCTGCTCCTCGGTCACTCTGTCAGGATCCTCCACAATGCCCATCAGCCTTCCGTTGTGGATCACCGCGATCCTGTCGCTCAGGGAGAGTATCTCCTCCAGATCATCGGAGACAAGCAGCACCCCCGCCCCCTTGTCCCTCTGTTCCAGGAGCGTCTCCCTTACGAACAGGGTAGCGCTGACATCCAGTCCCCAGGTGGGCTGAACGGCTATGACAACCCTGGGGTCGTCGGAGAGCTCTCGGGCCAGCATCAGTTTCTGCAGATTGCCACCGGATAGCATCTTTGCGGGAAACCCCAATCCTGGATTTACAACACTGTATCTTTCCACCAGCTGGCCTGTCCTGCCCGCGATATTCTCCCAGTGAATGAAAAAACGGAACCTTGTAAACTCTTTTCGCCAGTATTTCCTGAGGGCTATGTTCTCCCTGAGGTTCATCCCCGTCACAAGGCCGGTCCCGATCCTGTCTGCAGGGATGTAGCTTATGCCCCTCTTCTGGAACTCCCTGGTCGACTTCCCCACCAACTCGTACCCGTCAACCCTGATACTGCCCTTTTCTGTCTTTCGGATCCCTGCCAATGCGTCACATAGCTCTTCCTGGCCGTTGCCCGAAACGCCTGCAAGTCCCAGTATCTCCCTCTGCCTGACATCTAGTGAGAAACGGTCAACCCGCACTCTCCCGCGGTCCCCCCTGACGACCAGTTCCCTTGCCTCCAGGACCACCCTGCCGGGGTTCTGAAGGGTCTTGCCGATCTGAAAGACCACCCTTCTCCCCACCATCATCTCGGCCAGTGATTCCTTGGTCACATCTTTTACATTGACGGTGGCTACCTTCTTTCCCTTCCGAAGAACGGTTATCCTGTCTGATATGTCCATGACCTCGTCAAGCTTGTGGGATATGAATATGACACCATGTCCTTCAGCGGTGATCTGTCGGATGGTCCTGAAAAGGGCCCTTGCCTCCTGGGGGGTAAGAACTGAGGTCGGCTCGTCAAGGATCAGTATGTCGGCACTGCGGTAAAGGGTCTTGATGATGGCCACCCTCTGCTGCTCTCCTATGGAAAGCTGCCATACCGGCGCCAACGGGTCAACGTGAATGCCGTATCTCTTCTGTATATCTCCAACTCTTTCGATAACCCTTCCTTTATCCAGCAAGAAGGGCTGGTCCTCGAGACCAAGGGCTACGTTCTCCCATACCGACAGGGTGGGGACAAGCATGAAGTGCTGGTGTACCATGCCTATACCAGCCCTGATGGCATCACGGGGGCTCCTGAAGACCCTCGGCTCGCCGTTGATGACTATGACCCCGGAGTCCGCTGTATAGAGACCGCTAAGGATGTTCATAAGGGTGCTCTTGCCTGCGCCGTTCTCGCCCAGAAGAGTATGGACCTCCCCTCTTTCTAGATCGAGGTCTACATCCGAGTTGGCTTTGACGCCGACAAAAGCCTTGTCTATCCCCCGCATTGATACAAGGGGCACAGGGCCTATCGATACCACTTCCAGTACCTCCAACGGTTTTCTTCTACTTAACGATTCTAAACCATGGGGAGAAAAAAAGGGGGCGCGTGACACGCGCCCCCTAAATGAACAGATCCCTATTTCGGGATGTCCCCCTCTACTCCCTCGACGAACCAGTTCATCCCGAGCATCTCTCCGTCGGTCATCTTTTCCCCGCTCTTGACTACCACTTCGCCCTTCTGGTTCTTGACTGGCCCGTGAAATACATCCCAGCTTCCGCCGATGATCTTCGCCTTCTCGGCCTCGACCAGCGCTACGGTCTCGGTCGGGACAGCATCAGAGATCGGGGCCAGACCTACGAACTCTTCCTTCAGACCCCACCAGATGTCGCTGGACTGCCAGGTCCCTTCTATCACCTGGCCCACAATGTGTTTATAGACCATTCCCCAGTTCCAGATCGGTGCTGTCAGGTGCATTGTCGGAGCATAGTGGCTCATGTCGTTGTTGTAGCCTACTACGTAGACGCCCGCCTCTTCCGCGGTCTGTGGGGCTGCTCCGGAATCGGCGTGCATGGCGATAACGTCAGCTCCGGCGTCGATGAGGGCAAGGGTGGCCTCCTTCTCCCTTGCGGGGTCGAACCAGGAGAAGAGCCAGACAACCTTGACCTTCACATCGGGGTTGGACTTGCGCGCACCCAGCGTAAAGGCGTTGATCCCCCTTATGACCTCTGGGATAGGATTGGCGGCAACAAAGCCGATCACATTCTTCTTGGACATCTTGCCTGCAACAAGACCTGAGAGGTACCTTGCCTGGTACATCCTCCCGAAGTAGTTACCTACGTTATCGGCGGTCTTGTACCCCGAGCAGTGCATGAAGATCACTTCGGGATTCTTGGAGGCTACTTCCTGTACGAAATCCATGTATCCGAAGGAGGTGGCAAAAATGAGCCTGGCGCCGTTCCTGATGAAAGTCTCCATGACCCTGACGGAATCGGGACCCTCGGGAACGGATTCGACGAAGAAGCTCTCCACTCCCGGAAAGGCCTTCTCCATATCCACCCTACCCAACTCGTGCATGTAGGTCCATCCGCCATCACCGACGGGCCCGACATAAACAAAACCGATCTTCAGGTCCTTCTCAGCCACAGGCTGGAAAGCAAAGGCTACCGAGACTCCGACCACCATCATCAGACAGACCAGCCCAAGAACAAGCTTCTTCATCAGCACCAGACCCCCCTGCAATTTGAGTTTCCCTTGCCATGTCACTTTACATTTTGACGAAAAGAACAATAAATTTCAACCCCTTTTCCATGGGAGTTTGAAAACGGGATTCATACCCAGCTGTACAGGATCCTTCCACCGTCAAAGGTGTACCCCGAACTGAAGGAGAAGGCTCCCAGGACTTCAATGGGCGCAAGAGCGAAATGCTCCTCGATCTCCGAAGGAAAGAAGGCCAATTTACCACTGCCGCGCCATGCGATCTCTCCGTAACGGTAATTCTCGGCTCCAAGCGAAACAAGCTCCAGGACCGAGGGGGGGGCACCCTTCTCGATTGAGGGGAAGTGCCTTATATGGAAAAGGGGAAGGCCCATGGGTCGGGGAAGCTCCCCAGGAGGAGCACTTTCCATTATCTCCATCTCTCCTTCGATAAGCCGCTCTCCGTGAGCCGATGCTATCCCCTTTAACCTTGTACCAGGTCCGGGTTGCGGCATTCCGGGGTTCAGAGGGTGGTAACCGGTCATGAAGACTTGCCCCAACTTCTTCGGAAATCCCATGAACCAGCCCCTGGCCATGCTGAAATCGTTATCGACCCATATATGAAGGCATATCTGCCCCTGCCTACCTTCGAAGCTGCAGCCCGTCCAAATGGCGGCCTCAAGATACTGGGTCCTCTCGGGGTTGAGCCATGGCATGTCCTTGCCTTCTTCCCACAAGGACCACCATCGGCTGAAAGCGACGTAGGCAAGGTCAGGTTCTTCTCCCGGTTCAAGGGGGTATGGGAGGTAGGATGCGATCACTTCGGGGTCGGTCCTGTAGAGGATGTTAATATACTCCGTTCCGTAGTGCCACGGATATGGGCCTACTATCGAAGACCGGCCCAAAGGGGTGAGGGGGTAGGAAAACCCCTTCAGCTTGAATTCTTTCTCTTTCATCTTTTTCTCCTCCCTTGTTATTGTTCCCTGTATGCGTTGGAGGGCAAAAAAATGGCGGAGACGTGTGGGAATCGAACCCACCGGAGCCGGCCGTACCGACCCCCACCGGGTTTGAAGCCCGGGGCACTCACCAGAGCACACTCGCCTCCGACAGCCATAAAGGACTCAATGTCCATGCCATCACTGAGCTTTCTGAGAACAAGTTTTTCTTAAATATTTTTAACAGCGTGTGCATTCAGTGTCAAGATTTTTCGAGTCCGTTGGGGCTATTTTTCGTTTTACAATGTGGTGATTTCGATTGCTAACATAAGGAGGAATCCAATATGTCCAGAATAGTATCGCTACGGAAAACATATTTCCAATCATGGGAAGAGGTTCTTTCTTCGTTCCTGTTATTCCGTAAAGCACAGGGCAACAGCGAAAGGACCATAGAGGACTACCGATACCAGGTCGGACACTTTTTTCGGTCCTACCCTGCTATTCATTCCCCAGAACTTTGGGAAAATATGATGCTA
>LGGV01000061.1:0-4708 GCA_001509095.1 Synergistales bacterium 58_81
TTTGTCACGTCTTGTTCCTCCAAATCCCCTAGAGACAGGGAGGTTATGTTTCTCCCATGGCTGAATTCGTTCCCGTCAACAGCAAGCGGCAGCGCCTCACCTTCGGTCGCACCCATGACCTTGTCGAGATCCCTGACATGGTGGCGATCCAGCGAGACTCCTTCAGGTGGTTCTTCCAGTTCAACGAGAATGGCAACCTGATGGAAGCTGGGGAGAGGTCCAACCAGGGGCTCCAGGAGCTCTTCGACGAGGTTTTCCCCATCGAGAGCTACGACGGCTCATTTGCCCTCGAGTTCGTAGACTACTTCATCGACCCCCCCCAGATAACCCAGGAGGAGGCATCCCAGAGGGACCTCTCCTGGTCCAGGTCGGTAAAGGCTACCATCCGCCTGGTGAACCGGAAGACCGAGGAGATCAAGGAAGAAGAGGTCTACCTGGGGGATTTCCCCATGATGACCGAGAGGGGCACCTTTATCATCAACGGTACCGAGAGGGTGGTCGTTAGCCAGCTTGCCCGCTCGGCAGGCGTCTACTTCAGCTCCGAGGAGTCCATCCCCGGACAGGAGCGTTACGCTGCCAAGGTCATCCCCGACAGGGGGGCATGGCTCGAGTTCGACATGACCCCGGGCGAGGTACTGTCGGTGAACATCGACAACCGGAAGAAGCTGCCTGTGACTGTGCTTTTGAAGGCCTTCGGCGTCGAGAACAACGACGAGATCCTCAAGCTCTTCGGGGCTGTCGAGGAGCAGATCGACCTGGTCGAGGACGAGGTCAGGGGGAGACTTATCGCCGAGACCATTTCCGATGAGTCCGGCAAGAGCGTCGTCAAGAAGAACGAAAGGATCACCAAGGACGTCCTCGAGAAGCTATGGGAGATGGGGAGGACAAGGGTCTGGGTCTGGAAGACCGACCCCGCCATTGAGGTGACCATGGAGCGCGACCCCACCAGGCACAGGGACGAGGCCGTTATGGAGATGTTCCGGAAGCTTCGCCCCAACGAGCCGGCCAGGATGGAGAACGCCAAGGAGTACATCAACGGGCTCTTCTTCGATTCCCGCAGGTACAACCTGGGCCGTGTCGGGCGCTACAAGATGAACCGGCGGCTCGGCCTGGAGATCCCCGAGTCGAGGCGCCTGCTCCTTGTAGAGGACGTGATCCAGATAGTAAGGAAGCTCATGGACCTGAGGGACGGCAACGAGCGCACCGACGACATTGACCATCTCGGCAACCGGAGGGTCCGCGCCGTGGGTGAGCTCCTCCAGAACCAGGTGCGCATAGGCCTTCTCAGGATGGAGAGGATCGCCCGCGAGAGGATGACCACCATCCCCGACCTGACCGGGGCCACTGCCAGGGACCTCATCAACGTGCGCCCCATATCGGCCGCGCTCAGGGAGTTCTTCGGCTCCGGCCAGCTCTCCCAGTTCATGGACCAGACCAACCCTCTGGCGGAGCTGACCCACCGAAGGAGACTCTCGGCCCTTGGGCCGGGTGGCCTTAGCAGAGAGAGGGCGGGCTTCGAGGCAAGGGACGTTCACTACACCCACTACGGAAGGGTCTGCCCCATCGAGACCCCTGAAGGTCCCAATATCGGGCTGGTGACCTCCCTGGCCATCTATTCGAGGATTAACGAGTACGGATTCCTCCAGGCTCCGAAGAGGAAGGTTGTCAAAGGCAAGGTCACCGACGAGGTGGTCTTCCTTGGCGCCGACGAGGAGGACGAATACTACATCGGGAGGGCCAACACCCCCCTTAACCCTGACAGGACCTTCTCGGAGAAGGAGATCTACGTCAGGTACAGGGGGGACATCGCCGAGGTAGGGCCGGAGAAGGTCGACTTCCTCGACATCTCCCCCAAGCAGATCGTCTCCGCCTCGACGGCCCTTATACCCTTCCTCGAGCACGATGACGCCAACAGGGCGCTGATGGGCTCCAACATGCAGAGACAGGCCGTTCCGCTGATCAACGCCAAGGCCCCGATCATAGGCACCGGAATTGAAGCCAGGGTTGCCAGGGACTCAGGTTCCTGCGTGGTGGCGCGCAGTTCCGGCACCGTGACGAGGGTCGATTCCACGAGTATAGAGATCCAGACGGGCAAGAGCGGGAAGACCGACAGGTACAACCTGGTCAAGTTCAGAAGATCCAACCAGGGGACCATCATTCACCAGAAACCCATAGTCTTCAAGGGCGACCGGGTCAACGCCGGGGATATTATCGCCGACGGCCAGGCGGTGGAGAACACCGAGCTCGCCCTGGGCAACAACGTCCTTGTGGCGTTCATGTCCTGGGAGGGCTACAACTACGAGGACGCCATTCTGCTAAGCGACAGGCTGGTGAAGAACGACAGCTTCTCTTCCATTCATATCGAGGAGTACGAGATAGAGGCCAGGGATACCAAGCTGGGGCCGGAGGAGATAACCCGCGACATCCCCAACGTCGGCGAGGATGCCCTCAAGGACCTCGACGAGACGGGGATCGTAAGGATCGGCGCCGAGGTCGTGGCCGGAGATATCCTTGTGGGTAAGGTTACCCCCAAGGGTGAGTCCGACCAGTCCCCCGAGGAAAAACTGCTGAGGGCCATCTTTGGCGAGAAGGCCAGGGAGGTCAGGGACACCTCTATGAGGATCCCCCACGGTGAGAGCGGCAAGGTGGTCGCCGTCAAACGGCTCAGCCGCTCCGAGAACGGCGATGAGCTTACCCCCGGCGTCAACGATGTGGTCAAGGTATACGTGGCCAAGATCAGGAAGATAACCGTCGGCGACAAGATGGCCGGACGACACGGCAACAAGGGTGTCGTCTCCAGGATCCTTCCCGAGGAGGACATGCCCTATCTGCCTGACGGAACCCCCATCGACGTGGTCCTGAACCCGATCGGTGTCCCGAGCCGGATGAACCTCGGCCAGGTCCTGGAGACTATCCTCGGCTTCGTGGCCTTCAGGAACGGCTGGCATGTTGCCACGGCAGTGTTCGAGGGAGCGACCGAGAAGGAGATCCTTGACCTGGTGGAGAAGTCCCGCCAGGAGAGTTCCCCTGAACTGACCCCCGACGGAAGGATGCTCCTTTACGACGGAAGAACAGGAGAACCCATGAGGCGCCCCGTTACAGTGGGGACCATGTATATGATGAAGCTTATCCACCTGGTGGACGACAAGATCCACGCAAGGTCCATAGGCCCCTACAGCCTCATTACCCAGCAGCCCCTCGGCGGAAAGGCCCAGTTCGGCGGCCAGCGTTTCGGGGAGATGGAGGTATGGGCCCTGGAAGGCTATGGGGCTTCCCATGTGCTCCAGGAGATGCTTACCGTCAAGTCCGATGATATCAGGGGCAGGCTAAAGACCTACGAGAGGATAGTCAAGGGCCTGAACCTGACCGATCCCGGGGTACCCGAGAGTTTCAGGGTCCTGGTCAAGGAGCTCCAGGGCCTTGGGCTGGACGTAGAGATAGCCTACGATGACGGTACTCTTGGCGAACTCCTCCTCGAGGAGGACGACGAGCCTGTCTCCGCGCCGAGGAACAGGCCACGGGAAGAGAAGCGGGAAGGGAAGGCCCTGAACATGGATGACGTATTCGAGGACATATTCCCCGAGGAGGTGTCCAGGGGTGAAGTGCAGGAACCGGTTTTCTCGGTCCTGGAAGGTGATAGCGACAACGACCCGGAAGAGAGGGCGGATGAATAGATGAACCGAAGAGGTATTTCCGGGGTAAGGATCAAGCTGGCCAGCCCCGAAAGGATCCGGGAGATGTCCAGCGGAGAGGTCAAGAAGCCTGAGACCATCAACTACAGGACCCTCAGGCCCGAAAAGGACGGTCTCTTTTGCGAGAGAATATTCGGCCCCACCAAGAGCTTCGAGTGCGCCTGCGGAAAGTACAAGAGGAGCGGCCCGAAGTTCAAGGGCGTCGTCTGCGACCGTTGTGGTGTGGAAATAGCCGACAACCGCGTTCGGAGGGAGCGCATGGGCCATATCGAGCTGGCGGCACCGGTGGTCCATATCTGGTACCTCCGGGGGATACCGAGCCGTCTCAGCCTACTGCTGGGTACCGCCACGAAGGACCTGGAGAAGGTGGTCTACTTCGCTCCGACCCGGCGTCGGGAGCCGCTCTACAAGGTCGTCATGGAGGGCAGGAGGACGGACCTGCTCAAGAGAGGCGACCTGGTCTCCGAGTGCGAGGAGAGGATCCACAGGCACTACGACCACAAGTTCAAGGCCGAAGAGGCGCACCGGGTGACCCAGGTTGACGACATTCCCGCCAACCCCGGCGACATCATCTCCGCGAGCCAGGTGGGGATCTATAAACGCGACTTCGGCGACAAGATCTTCAAGGTGGAACCAGCTTTCCGTGTCGTGGAGGCTTCATCCGACGGTCTCTTTACCGAAGGCCAGGTCCTCTCGGCCACCGAGAGGGAGAAGGCTCTTGCTGAGCACGAATTCCTCCAGACGGAGCGGGCCATGGTGGGCGATGAAGAGGGTTTTGTCGTCACCGCCGTGGTCCATCTCCCCTTCAAGAAGGGGGACATTATCTCCTCCAGCGAGTACGAGCTCTTCTACCAGAAGTACCCTGGGAGGTTCTCGGTAATGGGGGAGACGGTGACCATAGAGGATCCCTGCTACATGGTCATTGAAGGGAGTAACTCCCCATTCCAGCGGGGAGACATAATACTTGAGAGGGAGCAGCGCCTCTGTGCTTCCTACGACAAGGAGTTCGAGGCCGG
>LGGV01000061.1:4742-7388 GCA_001509095.1 Synergistales bacterium 58_81
CACTCCTCTCCAGGATAAACCTGAACGAGCTGGTGGCTTCACTTCGTGACGAAATAGGAGAGACCACCGGTCAAAAGAAGAGGAAGCTGGTCAAGAGGCTTCAGGTCGCCGAGGATTTCCGCAAGAGCGACGGGAAGCCCGAGTGGATGGTATTCCAGGTCCTCCCGGTAATACCCCCCGACCTCAGACCCATGGTCCAGCTGGACGGCGGGCGTTTCGCCACATCGGACCTTAACGATCTCTACCGGAGGGTAATAAACCGAAATAACAGGCTTCGCAAGCTCCAGGAGCTCAGGGCGCCGGAGATAATAATCCGGAACGAGAAGAGGATGCTCCAGGAGTCCGTCGATGCCCTGATAGACAACGGCAGGATGGGCAAGGCCGTCCTCGGCGCCGGTAACAGACCCCTGAAGAGCCTGTCTGACCTCCTTCGCGGCAAGAAGGGCCGATTCCGCCAGAACCTGCTCGGCAAGAGGGTCGATTACTCGGGCAGGTCCGTCATAGTTATCGGGCCGAACCTCAAGATCTACCAGTGCGGCATCCCGAAGCAGATGGCACTTGAGCTGTTCAAGCCCTTTGTGATCAACAAGCTGGTGGAGCAAGGGCTCTCGCCGAACGTAAAGAGTGCCAAGCGGGCTATAGAGAGAGGGCGCGAGGACGTCTGGGGTATCCTCGAAAAGGTCATCAAGGGGCACCCCGTTCTGCTGAACAGGGCTCCGACGCTGCACCGGCTGGGTATCCAGGCTTTTGAGCCCGTCCTCATGGAGGGTAAGGCGCTCAGGCTTCACCCCCTGGTGTGTACCGCTTTCAACGCCGACTTTGACGGCGACCAGATGGCTGTCCACGTTCCCCTCTCGATCGAGGCCCGGGTGGAGGCGCAGACGATAATGCTGTCGGCCAGGAACCTTCTCTCGCCTGCCAGCGGCAAGCCCGTGGTTACACCTACCCAGGACATCGTTCTCGGTATCTACTACGTGACGGCATTGATCGAGGGCAGGAAGGGCGAAGGGATGAGCTTCCTCAGCATAGAGGACGTCCTCTCCGCCATGGACCACAATGTTGTCGACGTCAACAGCAAGATCCGCCTTAAGTACAGGGGCGAGTGGATAACCACCTCCCCCGGACGGGTGCTCTTCAACAGCATTCTTCACCCGGAGCTCCGCTACATCAACAAGCAGATGGGCAAGAAGTCCCTGGGATCGCTCATCGACGCAGCCTACGACCGCGTCGGTCAGGAAGCCCTTGTGGAGATGCTGGACAAGATCAAGGAACTGGGGTACCACTGGTCGACCATCAGCGGCATAAGCTTCGGACTGGGCGATGTGATCATTCCTCCCCAGAAGAAGGACATCGTGGAGCAGGCCCTGGCCAAGGAAGAGGTCCTCTCGTCCCAGTACGAGATGGGCGTCCTCACCGAGGACGAATACCTCAGGCAGAAGGAGACCCTCTGGTCGGAGGCATCCAGGGAGGCTGCCGATGCCATTCTGGCCAACATGGATGTCACCAACCCGATCCGGATGATGATGGAGTCGGGGGCGCGCGGCAGCAAGAGCCAGGTGGCCCAGATGGCCGGTATCCGCGGGCTCATGTCGGACCCGTCGGGCAAGATCATAGACTACCCCATAGTATCGAACTTCCGCGAGGGTCTGAACATGCTGGAGTACTTCATCTCCACCCACGGGGCCAGAAAAGGACTTGCCGACACGGCCCTCAGGACCGCCAAGTCCGGGTACCTGACCCGCCGTCTCGTCGATGTCGCTCAGGACCTGATCATAATCGCCGAGGACTGCGGCACCGACAAGGGTGTCTGTATAAGACCCCTCCTCCAGGACGGCAAGATGATCATCTCCCTCGGGGAGAGGATCATCGGCAGGACCAACCTCAGGGATATCGTGAGCCCCGAGACCGGAGAGGTCGTAGTACCTGCAGGAGAGCTTATCGACTCCGAGAAGGCGTGGCAGATAGAGAAGGCCGGTCTTGAGGAGGTCTGGGTGAGGAGTCCTCTTACCTGCGCCCTCCAGGATGGCATATGCAGGCAGTGTTACGGGATGGATCTCTCTTCGAGGGAGAAGGTGCTACCTGGGGAGACCGTGGGGGTCGTGGCGGCCCAGTCCATCGGGGAACCGGGGACGCAGCTCACCATGCGGACCTTCCACACCGGCGGCGTCCGTATCACCGGGGAGGACATAACCCAGGGTCTCCCCAGGATCGAGCAGCTCTTCGAGGTCCGGCGTCCCAAGAAGGTGGCCTTCCTCTCCGACCGCGACGGCTACATTTCGGAGATAAGGGAGATGGAGGGCAAGAGGAAGGTTTTCATATCCTCCAGCGAAGAGGGTGTGGAGTCCAGGTCCTCCTACAACATACCGGCGTCCCAGCCGCTCCTTGTGGAGGAGGGGCAGCAGGTCAGGAAGGGACAGCCCCTTACCGACGGCCATATCGATCCCCAGCAGCTTCTCGAGATCGAGGGGCTGGAAGCGGTCCAGAACTACCTTGTGGACAACATCCAGTCCGTCTACCTGTCCCAGGGGGTCTCGGTCAGCAACAAGCACATCGAGGTCATCCTCCGCAAGGTCGCTCCCGTGAACAGGGTGAGGGTGATCGAGGAGGGCGACAGCTCCTTCGTGTCCATGGAGCTTGCGTGGCTTA
>LGGV01000062.1 GCA_001509095.1 Synergistales bacterium 58_81
GTCGTCGAAAGGAGAGGGACCGACAGCCTTAAATGGGACGGAATGGAGGGGCGTTTCGGTCCAGTGCCGGTGGACGCTCTCCCCATGTGGGTGGCCGACATGGATTTCCTTTCACCACCAGAGGTTATCGATGCCATCAGGAAGAGGGCGGATCATGGAGTGTTCGGCTATGTACAGTCATCGCAGGAGACCTTGCGGATCGTATCGGAATGGCTCCTTCAGGTCCACCGCTGGACAGTTGACCCCTCCTGGATCGTTCCCTGCACTGGGGTTATGCCTGCAATCGGCGCGGCCATAAGGGCTTTCTCAGATCCTGGCGACGGTGTTGTGATCCAGCCGCCGGTCTATCCACCTTTTTTCAGGATAGTGAAGGAAAACGACAGGGTAGTGGTGGAGAACCCCCTGGTCAACGAAAACGGGTATTACAGAATGGATATGGATGGCCTGAGAAGTACCCTCGAAGACCCCGCAAACCGTATCCTTCTTCTTTGTAGCCCTCACAACCCCGTAGGAAGGGTCTGGGGAAAAGAGGAACTGGCCCAGGTAGGCCACATATGTCTTGAGACAGGGACCCTGCTCATCTCCGACGAGATACATGCGGACCTGGTCTTCGATCCCGACAGGCATACCCCCTCCGCATCAATAACTCCCGAACTGGCCGGCAAAACCATCACATGCATCAGCCCAAGCAAGACCTTCAACATCCCCGGTCTGCAGACTGCCTATTCGGTCATCTCTGACACGGGTCTTAGAGAGGTTTTTCAGGCTTCCCTGAGGGCGACGGCGATAGGGTCCCACAACGTATTCGGACTTGCAGCAAGCGATGCTGCCTACCGCTACGGCGCCCGATGGAGAAAGGCCATGCTCGGATACCTCAGGGAGAACAGGGACAGGGCAGTTGCGTTCTTCATGAAAGAGATGCCGTGGGTGGCAGTTCGTCCCCCGGAGGGTACCTACCTTCTGTGGCTTGACATGTCCGCCTCCGGGCTTGCCCCGGAGAATGTGACGGAAAGACTTATTCAGAAGGGTAAGGTGGTGCTTGACCCGGGGTACTGGTTCGGGGCCCAGGGCAGCGGTTGGCAGAGGATGAACTTTGCCTGTCCCCGAGTTCTGCTGGAAGAGGGGTTGAAGAGGATCAGGGATACCTTCTAGGCAGACAGGCAAAAAGCAAGGGGTTCGTCTCTTTGTTCTGTCAGGTCCGTTTCCCGGCAGCTTCCACGGCCTTGAAGAAGGTGTCGATATCCTCCTCCGCGAAGAGGTCTATCCGATCCTGGGGTAGGTAATGGTGAGCTATCTCGCCCCTGTTCACGACCACAATCTTTCCCGGGGATAAGGCAGGGAGCAGTGCAGCTGGCGTCACGTTAAGCGACGACCCTACAACAAAGAACAGATCTGACCTTCTGGCCAGTTCCCGGCTTTCATCGAGGTGTTTGACCATCTCTCCGAAGAAGACTATATCGGGCTTTACGATACCGTTGCAGGAGTCGCATCTTGGTACATCGGAGGCGAAGACCATGGTCACACTTCTTTGATAGTCCCATGTCTTGCCGCAGGAGGTGCAGAAACTTGACCATACCCCTCCGTGAAACTCCAGGACTTTTTTCGAGCCTGCCCTCTGGTGCAGGGAATCGATGTTTTGGGTTATTATCCCGGCCATCTTTCCCTCCTTTTCTAGAGCGGCGAAAAAGTGGTGCGTGAAGGTGGGTTCGATCTTTTCAAGGGACCTGAGGAATTCTCTGTGGAATCCGTAAAAGAAGGAAGGGTCCCTCCTGAACCAGTCTATGTCGAAGATCCTTTCCGGGGCGACACCCAATTTCCGGCGGTATATGCCGTCGGGACCGCGAAAATCAGGCAGACCTGCACTTGTTGACATCCCGGCACCGCTTAGAAGAACTATCCGGTCTGACTCCTCTATCATTTGCGCGCACTTCGATGCTGTGTTCTCAAGGGTGTTCATCATGTACGACCTCCCCTTCCATTCCCTTCCTGTAATATCATAAGCCTTCCTGAAAGGGAGAACCAAAGACAACAAAAAATAATCCTTATTTTATGCAACCGGTTACATAAAATGATAGAATCCTGGGCGGAGTTTTGGAAATCATCAGGGAGGTGTTCCAATCATGGCGAAAAAGAACATCATTTACGGGATCAACGACAAACCCCCCACCCCCATCATGATACTCGCCGGACTGCAGCATGTACTCACCCTTTTCGGCGCTACAACCCTTGTTCCACTCATCTTCGGACCCGCCATGGGGATGAACCCGGCACAGATCGCCTTCTTCATATCCTGCGTCTATTTTGCAATGGGGGTGGCGACCCTCATCCAGACCCACCCGAAACTGGGTTCCGGGCTCCCCATTGTCCAGGGATCCAGCTTCAGCTTTATCCCTTCGATAATGACTATCATCGGGGCCTACAAGGGGCTCGGCCCCAACGTGATAATGCAGTATGTGGGGGGTGCGCTGATATCGGGGGGGCTTATCCTCTCCGGGATAGGCTACAGTCGTCTGGTGGGGTATATACGAAAGGTGATCACTCCAGTGGTCATTGGCCCCACCATTATGGCCATAGGCTTCTCCCTGGCATCCACGGCGATACAGTACAACGCGGCCAATTACTGGCCCGTTTCGCTAATAGTGGTCGCGTGTGTTTTCATCTTCAGCCTCATCAGCCGCAACAGGTTCATGAACATCTTCGCCATATTGGCCTCGATAGTTATCGCGTACATTGTATGTCTCTTCGGGAGCCTTTCAGGCCTGTTCCCCGTAGGACATGCCGCTCATGTGAACCTTGCCGAAGTGGCCAACGCCCCCTGGTTCCGTTTTAACATCTTCATGCCCTGGGGGCCGCCGAAGTTCAGCTTCCTGGCCTTCGGAGCCATAATCCTGGACGATCCTGACGCCGACACCATCAGCAGGGGGATCGGAGCCGAGGGTCTAAACTGCGCCCTGGCAGGTCTTTTCGGGGCCGTGGGCACCACCTCCTACACGGAGAACATCGGGCTCATAGGCCTTACAGGCGTTGCCTCCCGGTGGGTGGTGAGGACCGGAGCGGTTCTCCTTATCCTAATGAGTATGATCGGCAAGCTGGGAGCCCTTATAGCCACAGTTCCAAGCCCCGTCATCGGAGGCGCCTACATTGCCCTCTTCGGGATCATAGGCGCTCTTGGGATCCAGGTACTCATGAGAGCCGACATGGGGAGCCAGCGCAACGTCCTGATCGTCGGTTTCGCTTTCCTTATGGCCCTGGGGCTTCCCGGGTGGACCGAAGGACAGCGGGAGGCCTTCTTTGCTTTCGGAATCCCGGGTCAGATGGCCTGGGCGATCCTCAAGACACCCATGGCGGTAGCCGGTATCTGCGCGGCTTTCTGGGACAGCCTTGTCCCCGGTACACCGGAGGAGAGGGGCATTGGAACAAAACTGAAATAGTAACCGATAAAGGTAAAGGGGAAAATGTCAGGGGCCTTCCGGCCCCTTTTTTATTGACAAAATAACCATGGGGTGTAATTATATTGATGTAAATTGTAATGGTTTCAAAACAAGGACGAGTGTTCAAAGAGATTGCCTGAGGAAAGTGGTAAAATAAGAATTCAGAAAAGGAACTATAATAATGGAGGTGTAAGTGGAATGGCAAATCAGCTGGATATCTTCAAGTGCGAAGTCTGCGGAAATGTGGTCGAACTGCTTCATGTGGGCGGTGGTGAGCTGGTGTGCTGCGGTCAGCCCATGACCCTTATGGAGGAGAAGACCGCGGATTCGGCGACCGAAAAGCACGTTCCCGTTATCGAAAAGAAGGACGGAGGGATCCTGGTAAAGGTGGGCAGCATTCCCCACCCCATGGAGGAAAAGCACTACATAGAGTGGATCCAGTTGATCGTTGACGGGAAGAACTGCAAGCAATTCCTGAAGCCGGGAGATGCCCCGGAAGCTTTCTTCTCAGAGAATGGCGACAGTGTATCGGCCAGGGAATACTGCAATATCCACGGACTCTGGAGGAGCTGAACAAGATGATCACCAAGAAGATGCAGACAGCGCTGAACAAGCAGATCAACGAGGAGCTTTTCTCGTCATATCTCTATCTTTCCATGGCTGCCGACTTTGAGTCCAGAAACCTCACCGGTGCCGCAAAGTGGATGAAGATGCAGGCCGACGAGGAGTTTGAGCACGCAATGAAATTCTTCCACTTCATACTGGGAAGAGGAGGAGAAGTGGACCTACTGCCGATAGCCAAGCCGCAGAAGAGCTGGAAGTCCCCTCTTGCGGCCTTCCAGGATGCAGAAAAGCATGAGCAGCACATAACGAAGTGCATCAACGACCTTTACGAAATGGCCACCAAGGAGAAGGATTACGCTACCCAGAGCATGCTCAAGTGGTTCGTGGACGAGCAGGTGGAGGAAGAGGCGTCGGTCGGCGAGATCGTCGCCAAGCTTGAGATGGTAGCCGATTCAAAGAACGGCCTCTTCATGATGGACAGGGAGCTGGGCAAGAGGCAAGAGGACTGATCCTCCCCCATCCGTGAAGAGAACGGAACATCAAGGGGGGAGCGGGACCTTGGTCCCCGTTCCCCCTTTCTGATGTGGGTGGTGTTCCCCAGAAGATCTTTGGTACCATGTAACCAGACAAGAGTGAAGGAGGACGGTCTTCATGGACGCTGCGATCGACAAGAAAGCACTCTATGCCCTTTCCTACGGGCTCTATGTCGTCAGTTCGAGAAAGGGGGACAAGCTGAACGGACAGGTCGCCAACGCCGTTATGCAGGTCACGGCGGATCCCATTTCCATGGTTGCCTGTCTGCACCGAGATAACATGACCACCGAATGCATAAGGGACTCGAAGATCTTCAGCATCTCCATTCTTGAAGAGGAGACCCCCATGACCTTTATCGGCAATTTCGGTTTCAAGTGCGGCCGTGATTTAGACAAGTTCGGGAAGTGTTCGTACGAATTGGGGGATACAGGGGCACCTCTTGTCCTCGACCATTCCTTAGCAGTCATTGAGGCCAAGGTATCCAAGGAGGTAGATGTCTTCACCCACGTCATGTTCTTCGGTGAGGTGGTGGCATCCCGCCACATCCGTGAAGGGCGACCTCTTACCTATGCTCACTACCACGAGATCAAGAAGGGCAAGTCCCCAAAAAACGCTCCTACATTCACCCTGAACGAGGTACGTTGACCAAAGGGAGGTGCAATCGTGAACACGCTGGAGATAATGAAAGACGTTCACTGGGTGGGCGCAATAGACTGGGACCTCAGGGACTTTCACGGTTATTCCACCGAGAAAGGTAGCACCTACAACGCCTTCCTCGTGATTGACAAGAAGACAACCCTGGTGGATACGGTCAAGAAGAAGTTCTCCGAGGAGCTTTTTGCCAGGATAAGAGAGGTCAATCCTTCAGGAAGGATCGATTATTTCGTCCTCAACCATGCTGAGATGGATCACACCGGGAGTCTGCCAGAGGTATTCAGAGCCTTCCGGCCGGAGAAGATAGTCTGCTCCGCCCCCTGCAGAGATGCAATTATTGAACACTTCGGGAAAAATGACTGGCCCTTTCACGTAGTCCGGACCGGTGACACCCTTTCACTCGGGAAACGGACGGTCAGGTTCATCGAGACGAAAATGCTGCATTGGCCGGACAGCATGTTCTCCTTCCTGGAGGAGGACCGACTCCTGATATCAAGCGACGCCTTCGGACAGCACTTCGCAACGGGAGAGCGTTTTGACGACGAGGTTGATCCCTCGGAGCTGATGAAGCAGGCCGCGAAGTACTATGCGAACATTCTTCTCCCCTACTCAGGGCTTGCGGCAAAGCTCCTGGAGAGCATCAAGGCAATGGGTCTGAAGATCGACATGATAGCTCCGGATCACGGGCTGATCTGGCGCAAAGGTGTAACCGACATTCTGAAAGCTTACGGTGACTGGTCCTCCCAGAAAGTACTGCCGAAGGCTGTTGTCGCTTACAGCACCATGTGGGACAGCACCACAAAGATGGCTGCCGCTGTAGCCGACGGGCTGATCTCACAGGGGATAGAGGTGAAGGCGGCCGATCTCAGGGGTTGGCACAGGAGCGATGTCATGACCGAACTGCTCGACTCTGGAGCCTTTATCGTTGGCTCACCGACACTGAACAACGGATACCTGCCGGCAGTGGCGGACCTGCTATGTTACGCCAGGGGGTTGAAGCCTCTGGGCAAGATCGGGGCTGCCTTCGGTTCCTACGGCTGGGGCGGAGAGGCAGTGAAGCTTCTCAACGAGGAACTTGAAAGGATGAAGGTGGAGCTCGTCCATCAGGGTGTCAGGGTCAGATACGTCCCGACGCCGGAAGACCTGGAGAACTGCCGCCTTATGGGAGTCGAGGTAGGAAGGACCCTTCGTGAAAGGCTCGGCTCCTGATCTTTCCTGCCGAAGGATTGCCTTTCTGGCGGATCGGTTCGAGGAGATGTACCGGTGCTATAACAGGCCCGAGTATATCGAACCTGATCCCGTCTCAACGGTACGGGTTTACCCCGACCTCCTCAACCGGGAGGTGGCAGGCGTCATCGCATCGAGTCTTGCCTACGGCAGGGCATCACAGATTGTCCGGAGCATCAGGAGGGTTCTCGGAGCCATGGGCGAGAACCCCGGCGGTTTCCTCCTCGAAGCAGATGACGAAAGGGTTTGGGAGATCTGCAACGGCTTCAGGCACCGTTTCACCGATTCCAGGGACCTCTACGAGCTCCTTGTTTCAATGAGGAATTCTCTCAAGGAGTGGGGTTCCTTGGAGAATCTTTTTGCCTCCGGTATGGATGATTCCCCGGAAAAAGCCCTCGGAGGTCTCTTTCGCCTCTCCAGGGCGCTTCGGTCCGCTTCAGGCGAAAGAAATAACACCCTTCTCCCTGACCCGTCCCTTGGGAGCGCCTGCAAGAGGTATCATCTATTCCTCAAGTGGATGGTGAGAGAGGACGCAGTAGACCCGGGCGGTTGGAGCTGCATGTCGCCTGCAGATCTAATGGTACCCCTTGATACTCACATGCACAGGATCTGCACCGTTCTGGGTCTCGTGAGGAGAATGAACCCCGACATGGGTGCCGTGGTCGAGGCGACTTTGTCGTTCAGGAAGATATGTCCCGCGGACCCGGCAAGATACGACTTTTCATTGACCCGTTTCGGGATAAGAAGCGACCTGGAGATGAAGGATCTTATCGGCCGCTGCGAAGATCCTTGTTAGGTTATAATCCTCGTGAAAGAAGGACGGAGGGACTCTTCGAACATGGGTATTCTGCCCTATTGGGACCAGAACATGGATCTTGAGATTACACCGTGGACGCCCTACACAAAGGATTACTACCCTGTGTCGGTCAACCTGCTTCACAGCGATCAGCT
>LGGV01000063.1 GCA_001509095.1 Synergistales bacterium 58_81
TCTTCGGAACGCACCGGCTCCTCCAGGGCGACCTGAGGTTCCGCAGGCTGGGGCTGATAGTCATTGACGAGGAGCATCGTTTCGGTGTCCTGCACAAGGAACGCCTGAAGAAGCTTGACCCCTCGATAGACGTTCTCAGCATCTCCGCCACACCGATCCCAAGGACCCTCCACATGGCCCTTGGAGGTATAAGCAATATTTCGATAATATCCTCTCCTCCCTACCGCCGTCAGCCTGTGATGACCTACGCGGGTCCGTGGAGGGACGATCTTGTCAGGGAGGCTGTCATGAGAGAGAGGGCCAGGGGGGGGCAGGTCTTCTTTGTACATAACAGGATCGAGACAATCGAAGCCGTAGCGGCCCGGATCAGGATGGCCTTCCCCGATCTGTCAGTGGATATCGTTCACGGCCGTATGGAAGAGAAGAAACTGGAAGAGGCGATGTTGAAATTCTCCAGGAGGGAGACGGATCTTCTCGTCTGTACCACCATCATAGAGAGCGGGCTCGATCTCCCCGGGGCAAACACGCTTATCGTAGACAACGCCCAGGACCTGGGCCTTGCCCAGATGTACCAGCTGAGAGGCAGGGTGGGCAGGCGGGAGGAACAGGCCTTTGCCTTTTTCTTCTACCCAACGGACAGGGCAATACCTTACGAGTCCCTCGAGCGCCTCGAGGCCATTGCCGGGTTGACCGATATCGGGGGAGGTTTTGCGCTGGCAAAGAGGGATATGGAGATAAGGGGTGGGGGGCAGCTGATCGGTACTCGCCAGCATGGCCATATTGACAGGATAGGATTCAATGCCTACTTCAGGATGCTCGAGGAGGAAGTAGCCTCCGAGTCGGGTAGGGAGCCGGACCAGAGGGTCAGGATGGATATACGCCTTCCCGTGGTCCTCCCCAGTTCCTACGTTCCCCAGTCGAGCGTAAGGATCGCCCTCTTCCGCAGGCTCCTGAGGGTGGACAGCCTTCCCGAGGTCCTTGACCTTGAGAAGGAAATCCGGGAACGCTTTGGCCCTGTACCTCAGTCGGTATCCTTCATGATAGCCTCGGCGAAGATAAGGTCCATGGGGCACCGCAATGGGTTACAATACGTTCGTTGTACCCTTAAGGAGATCCAGGCCGGAGGTGATCCCGAGAGGCTGAAAGGACTCGCCTCGGGAAGGCCGGGGTGGGTGCTGTCCTCGGGAGGTGTCCTGACGGGCCCGGGGGGCTACAGGGGCATGCTCGGGCTGGCAGATATGGTCTGTGCTCGCCAGGGTACATCGATGGGGGAGGAAGGAAATGGATAAGGGTCCAGGGGTCCATGAACAGATGGACAGTCTATTCGATCTCGCAGACTCCATCAAGGCCCTCAACGACAAACTGAAAAGGAGGCATCCCCATATTTTCGGGGACGAGAGAGTGGATACCAGTTCCGCCGTCAGGAAGAACTGGGACCTGATCAAGCAGGGCGAAAGAAGGGGCAGGAAGAAGGACTCATCGCTCTTTGCGGGGATACCCCCCAGCCTTCCCGCTCTGGTCAAGTCAAGGCAGATCCAGGACAGGGCCGCCAAGGTCGGTTTCGACTGGGAGGAGGGTGACCTGAAGCCCCTTATGGACAAGGTCCAGGAGGAGATAAAAGAGCTGAACGATGCCGTTGCCTCCTGCGACAGTGATAACATCGAAGAGGAGATCGGCGATACTTTCTTTGCCCTGGTCAACCTTTCCAGGCATCTGAGAGTTGAGGCCGAGTTCAGCCTTCAGAGAGCCAACAGAAAATTTGAGGAAAGGTTCCGATTCATAGAGGAAATCGTTGAGCGGAGTGGAAGGCCATGGTCGGACTATTCCCTTGAAGAGCTGGAGATTCTCTGGGACAATGCAAAGAGAGAGAAAGCCGCTGGCAATGCATGAACGAGTAGATCTTCCGGAGGTGAAGGCATGATCGCGCAAACAAATGAGAAGAAGAGGATAGCCCCCGAAACGGTGAATATTGACAAGGAGACACCCAGGGATATGCCTAAAAAGAAGATAGGCATCACCGAGACGGCCCTCAGGGACGCCCATCAGTCCATCATGGCAACGAGACTTCGCACCGAGGACATGATCCCAGTGGCGGAAAGGATGGACGAAGTGGGATACCACTCCCTCGAGGTCTGGGGAGGTGCAACTTTCGACACCTGCATGCGCTTCTTGGACGAAGACCCCTGGGAACGTCTCCGCACATTGAGGAAGTACTTTCGCAAGACAAGGCTCCAGATGCTTCTGAGGGGTCAGAACATTGTAGGCTACAGGCATTACGCCGATGATGTGGTAAGGGAGTTCGTGAAGAGGGCCGTCGGGAACGGGCTCGACATTATCAGGGTTTTCGACGCCCTGAACGACCTCCGGAACATGGAGGTCGCCGCCGACCAGGTCAAGAAGGAGGGCTCCCACCTCCAGATGTGCATATCCTTCACGATCTCACCGATGCACACCCTGGAGGCCTTCTCGGACCTGTCCCTGAAGATGAAGAAGATGGGGGCCGATTCGATCTGCATAAAGGACATGGCAGGCCTTCTGGGCCCCGTGGATGCCTACGAACTGGTGAGGGCCATCAAGAAGAAGACATCCCTGCCTGTACAGGTCCACTCCCACTACACGAGTGGAATGGCCGCCATGGCCTACTACGCTTCGATCCAGGCCGGAGCTGACGTGGTGGATTGCGCCATCTCACCCTTCGCGATGGGCACGAGCCAGCCAGCCACGGAGACGATGGTGGCGGCGCTGACGGGGGGAGAGTACGAGACGGCCATAAGCCTCGACAGGCTGGTCCCGGTATCGGAGTATTTCAAGGGGCTCAGGGAGAAGTACAGCAAGCTGATAATGGGTCTTGAAGGGGTCGATATCAACGTCCTCATCTACCAGATACCAGGCGGCATGTACTCCAATCTGGTGAGCCAGCTGAAGGAGCAGAACTCCCTGGACCGCCTTCAGGACGTGCTCAGGGAGGTTCCCCTTGTTCGCAAGGAGATGGGCTACCCGCCCCTTGTCACCCCGACGAGCCAGCTGGTGGGGACCCAGGCCACCCTTAACGTCCTGATGGGAGAGAGGTGGAAAATGGTCTCCAAGGAGGTAAGAAACTATTTCCTCGGTTACTATGGGACGCCCCCCGGACCTCTGGACAAGGAAGTCCAGAAGAAGATCATCGGCGACGAAAAGGCCATTACCTGCCGCCCCGGAGAGGTGCTGGAACCGGAGCTGCCGGGTGTCTACGAAGCCATGGGGTCATGGATCATGCAGCCCGAGGACGCCCTCAGCTACGCTCTTTTCCCTGCCGTAGCAAAGGACTTCCTCGTAAGGAAGTTTGCCCGGGAGAATCTCAGGGACGTGGGTTTGGAACCCCTTGTCGAGGGTGCAGCCTACCCTCTTTAGTGTCCGATTCCGATCGGCGGCTGAATGACTGGAGGTATTCTTATTGGAGACGGAAGAAAGGGCCAGGTCCCTCATCGATGAACAGATCAGGCCGGCGCTTCAGGGGCATGGAGGCGACATCGAGATAGTGGGATACGATCCCGACGGCAGGGTACTGAGAGTAAGGCTCAAGGGAGCATGCGGCGGCTGCCCCTTTGCCGCCGAGACCTTGCGGACCCAGGTGGAGGCGGTCATCCGGAAGGAGATACCCGAGATAGAAAAGGTCGTTAGGATACAATGAAGCCAGACGGGGCGGGAAGAACAGCGGGTGACAGCGTTATCTCCGACAGGAGCTGTTCCGTGGAGACGTCCAACGGAGAGACCCTTTCGCGTCTTCTCGGCCCCAGGGACGAGAACCTGAGGCTCATAGAGGAGCGTTACCCTGTGAGACTCGCCGTCAAGGACCTTATGATCTCTGTACACGGGCCTGATACCGAGGTCGTTGACCTGGTCTCGGAGCTGATCAGACAACTTATGGGTATTGCCAGAAAGGGGCACGTCCTTAGACCCGCCGAGGTCACCTATGCCATGAACGTTTTCGCAGAGGAGGGTGTCATCGATCTTCTGCCCATGTACGAGGACGTAATTTGCCTGACCTACAGAGGGAAGCCGGTACGTCCGAAAACAGGGGGGCAGAAGCGTTACGTTGACGCCATAAGAAGGAACGATGTCCTCTTCGCTGTAGGCCCAGCCGGGACCGGCAAGACCTACCTGGCCGTGGCGCTTGCCGTGGCCGCCCTCAAGGAGGGCAAGGTCAACAGGGTCGTTCTCGTCCGTCCCGCCGTAGAGGCCGGAGAGAGCCTGGGCTATCTTCCAGGGGACCTGAAGGAGAAGGTCGAGCCTTACCTGAGGCCCCTTTATGACGCCTTTTACGAAATGTTCTCCCCGGAGAGGTTCATGAAGTACGTCGAGAAGAAGGTGATCGAGATCGCCCCCCTCGCATATATGAGGGGTAGGACATTGAACGACAGCTTCATTATTCTTGATGAGGCCCAGAACACCACTCCTGAACAGATGAAGATGTTCCTCACCAGACTGGGTTTCGGCTCCAAGGCGGTCGTCATAGGGGACATAACCCAGATAGACCTCCCCTCGGGAAAGGACTCCGGTCTGAAAGTTGTAAGGAACATCCTGAAGGGGATCACAGGGGTCGAATTCGTGTCTCTCGACAAGAACGACGTCGTTCGTCACGAAGTCGTTCAAAGGATCGTCCAGGCTTATGAAGAATATGAGCAGAAACGGCCGTAAAGGATCCTCCGTCTCCCGAATAGGGGTATACGCCGAAAAGATGGCCAGTGACAGGGTATACCGTCTGCGCTGGACGGCCACTTTCCTGCTCGTGGCCGTTGCCTCCTCACTTCTCGCAGGCACATGGTGGGTGAGGGACGGCAGGAGTTCCTTCCGGATCGACAGCCCCGCTCCACGGACCTTCTACGCCCATTCACGGATGAGGATAGTCGACGAGAAAGCCACCAGGGCTCTCAGGGAACAGAGAATGTCCGACATCGGTGGTGTGTTGGTGAGGGACAGGAGGTTCCCGGAAGAGGTAAGAAGTAAACTGGCTTCGATAGAGAGAGGGGAGTACAGGGCTGTTCTGCCCGAATCACTGGCGGGTATTCTGGAGAGTCTCCCAGAGATCTCGGCAAGGAGGATCGCAACCGTTTCTTCAAGGGTCGCCATATCGATGCTTAGCTCCCCGACGGCGGAAGGATCCCCGGCAGAGACGATCTGGAAGGGCCTTGAGGCCTCGGACCTCTCCATACCCGAGCAGAACCTGGCCTTCCAGATCATTGATCATGTAATGGAGAGAGCCATGGTGATGGACCCTGAAGTGACCAGTGAGGTCAGGGTCCTTGCCGCTTCGGAGATCGAACCTGTGGAGAGGGTCCTTGCGGTGGGCGATGTCATTGTCAGGGAGGGTGAGACGGTATCGGACGAACTGGCTCTCATACTGCGGGCCCAGGGATACCCGGAGCTATCCTTCCCCTGGAAGACTCTGGCCTTCGTCGTCCTTGGGGTCGTTCTCTGGGCATCGTGGATGTGGTGGTACTCCGTGCGCCGGGAGTTCAATTTCGACCCTCTGGAGTGGGGCTTCATTATCACGATCCTGATAGCCGGATGGGTCGCCATGTTCGCCTCGGCATTTCTTGGAGAGAACGGGCTCGGGGTGATATCCCTGGCGGGGTGGGCCTACCTGGGCCTTCCCGGGTCCTTCGCATTTCACCTGGTCCTTTGGGGCGGAATAATCGGATCGGTGATAGCTTTAGGCAGTTCAACGGTGG
>LGGV01000064.1 GCA_001509095.1 Synergistales bacterium 58_81
ATTCACGTTTTTCCGTCTCACGTCTTGCGTCTCACGCCTTTACGAGTAACGATAACCAAGGAGGTAAAAACATGGACGTTTCAACTATCAGGATCAGGCACTACGCTCCCGAGGGAGCAGATTGCGGCCCCGTGCAGGAGACCTACGAGACCCTCAGCAACATGGTGGAGCAACTGGGCCCGAAGCTGGCCAATATGGGCTTCCCTGTAACGCTCGAGAAGGTATCTTCCGGTGGCGACCCGGCCAGGAACAACATGGTTACCATGGAGAGCGAGAAGATCGAATTCCCCGAGACCCCCCTCGACGAGATCCTGGGGCTTGAGGCCTCGGCGAAGCCCTGCAACTGCTCTGCAGGCGAGGGTCACGGCGAATGCCGGACCATCGAGATCGGCGGCGATACCTACCAGGCGATCCCGCCGGGCCTTATCGCCGACGGCCTTCTCCGGGTCGCCCTCTCGGCCACTGGCGGCTGCGGAAGCGGCTGCGGCACCTGCGGCGGAGGCTGAGGGGTATAGTCGCGGGCTGCCGTCGGCAGCCCGTTCAACAGAACCTGTTCCGGAGGCGATCCTCATGGAAAAACCCTGGATAACCACCAAGGGGGGGGACAAGGGCACCACCAGTCTCGGCGATGGTACCCGCGTGCCCAAGGACCACCCCCGGGTAGAGCTCTATGGGACCCTGGACGAATGCCAGGCCGCCATCGGCCTGGCCAGGGCTTCCTGCTGTTACGAGGAGATCCGCGAAGAGCTCTTTCGCATAGAGGAGGCCATGGGCTCCGTAATGGGGTACCTGGCCCTCTTCCCGGGCCTTCCCGAGCCCGATCCGTCGACACTGGAGGAGACCGTCGAAAAGGTCCGCGCCATCATAGGCGAGACCTTCCGTTTCGTGCGCCCCGGTGATTCCATCCCCGGCGCGGCCCTCCACCTGGCCAGGACGATAGCCCGAAGGGCCGAACGTATCGCCGTCGCCCTTCACAGGGATGGTGAGATCGGCGAAGCCCCCTACGCCTGGATCAACCGGCTCTCCGACGCTATCTACGCCCTCTCCCTCTGGACCGACAAGGCGAACAGGGAGTGTGAGTGAATCTCTTAACAAATAAGGCGTTGCGCGACAGGATGTCTGGTGTATAATGGACAGAGTATACGCAAGACATTTTCTCCTTCGACAGGAGGCGGTCTTATGCTGAACGACCCACTCTCCCCTGCGCGCAATATCGACCTTCGCCAGATCGTCTATGAAAAGATCAAGGAGGCCATAGTCGAGGGGATAATAAGACCCGGAGAGAGGCTATCCGAGGTCGACCTCGCCGACAAGCTGGCCGTATCCCGCACCCCTGTCAGGGAGGCCATCAGGCAGCTTGCCCAGACCGGGCTCGTCACGCTGGAACCCCGCCGGGGGGCCTTCGTCTCCCTCCCTACCATCAAGGATGCCTCGGACCTCTACGACCTGAGAACTCACATGGAGATCATAGCCGTCAGGCTCGTGACCTTAAACCAGCCCATCGAGAAGCTGGAGCACTGGCGCCCCGTCTTTTCGGCCATGACGGACCAGACCGACACGAACCACTACCTCGCCGAGGACCGCAAGTTCCACGCATCCCTCTACGAGCTTTCGGGAAACCGCTACCTGACCATGATGCTCCACAACATAGCGGACCTGATCAACCTCTGTCGCCACTACTCCGTGGAGGGGATACCCCTGAGCACATTCGCCTATGAGCACGTGGCCATCATCGACGCCATCGAGACCGGAGACCCGGACAAGGCCGAGGCCGAACTGAGGGCCCACCTCGAACGCTCCAGGGGAGGACTGCTTAACTACCTCCGCGAGCATCCCGAGCTCACGGCATCAGGCAAGAACAACAACCTCTAGATGCAGTCATCACAACTTTTGGGATACTTCCTCGCCTTCATGGCCGCCGTCACATGGGCGGCCTGTTGGCCTCATTCCTTGCCATGTCCTGCTGGACCTTCGCGACCCTCTTCCTCCGGGAGAGGCTCACCCCACGCCTTGCCGGAGGCATCGTCCTCGTATTCGCCGGAGTAATGGCCATCACGTTTTAGTTCGTGGAGCCTTGTCATCTCCGGCTCCGCCCCTGTCGTGCCCGGCCTGTAGAACTTCCTGGGGTGCTCCATATACCTCTGCGCCACCCAGTGCCCTGGAAAGTCGTGAGGGTAGACGTACCCCTTTCCGCCGGGCCTCAGGTGCAGGGGAACCTCCTGAAGGTCTCCCCCCTCTATGGCTGCCAGCGCCCTGTCGACGGCCATGTATGCGCTGTTGCTCTTGGGGGCCAGCGACAGGTATATCACTGCCTCGGAGAGAATTATCCTGGCCTCCGGAAGTCCGACGAAGTCCGAGGCGTAGGCCGCTGAGGCTGCCACCGAAAGGGCCCGGGGATCGGCAAGGCCAACGTCCTCGGCGGCGAACACGAGGAGGCGCCTGGCGACGAAACGGATATCCTCACCCCCTGCCACGAGCCGTCCCAGCCAGTAGACCGCCGCATCTGGGTCGGAACCACGCATGCTCTTGATCAAGGCCGAAATGATCCTGTAGTGGTCGTCCTGGTCACGGTCGTAGCGCTGCAGAGCCTTGGGGGAGATCTTCCTGACCGTTTCGATATCTATCACGCTTCCGCCCCCCGTGGCAACGGCATGGGCGGAAAGCTCCAGCCTTGTCAGGGCCTGGCGGGCGTCACCCCCAGCGCCGAGGGCGATCTCCGTCAGGGTCTCCCTGGAAGCGGAGAGCTCCAGCTCTCCGAGCCCCCTCTCTCTATCTGACAGGGCCCTCTCCAGCAGCTCCACCAGGTCCTCGGTCTCAAGGGGGCGGAGCTCGTAAACTACTGCCCTCGAGAGGAGCGTCTTGTTGATCTCGAAAGAGGGATTCTCGGTGGTAGTGCCCATGAGGATCAGGTCACCCCTCTCCACCGACGGGAGCAGGGCGTTCTGCTGCTGCCTGTTGAAGTGGTATATTTCGTCCACAAAGGCCACCGGGGTCCTGCCGCTGATATTCTTGAGGTGCTTTGCTTCGGCCACAAGGTCCCTCAGAGCCGCCACGTTCGCCGAGACGGCGTTGATCTCTAGGAAATCCCTCTCCGTCATCGTTGCCATCAGGCGGGCTATGGAGGTTTTGCCGACGCCGGGCGGGCCGTAGAGAATGCAGCTGGGGACGTGCCCCGACTGGACAGCCCTGTAAAGAGGGGCTCCCCGGGATATGAGATGTCTCTGCCCGGCCATCTCATCCAGGGTCCTCGGCCTCATCCTCTCCGCCAGGGGGACCTCCCACTTGCTGGAGGGTGGGCTCTCCCGCATCGGATCATCCCAGAGGGTCCTCTCGCTCCTCACTTCATCCATGAAAGAACAGCCTCCTCGACCAGGTCCGGATCGCCCGGAAGCTCCCGGAACGCCCCGCCCCTCGAGAAATTAACCTGGGGGAATCGCTCCCCCAAGACCTGGGCCAGCACCGACACGAGCGGCCTGTCCACCAGCGAAAGAGGCAGGAAGGGAGCGTGCTCCCACTGCTCCAGCGACAGCCTTGCCTTCTCCGGGAGCTTCATCCCCCCGATACCCAGCCCCGCAGCGGCCATTGCCACAGCGAAGATCTCCGGGGAAGCCTCAGGGAGTGCCGCGTCTATCTTCCAGGCTCTTTCAAGCCACCGTCCCCCCCGCTGACGGGCCAGTTCCCTGTACTCCCTCGGTACCATCGGCTCGGGGGAACCAAGGGACCTCACGAGATCCTCCAGACGCTGGAAGGAGATGTCGGCCCACTTGTCCCACTCGGGGACCACTCTCTCCACCAGGACTGCCCTCATCCCCGCCCTTCGTGCGCCGTAGAGGTCGAAAATGAAGTCACCCACCATGAGGCAGAGGGAAGGTTCAACGCCAATGGCACCGGCCGCGGCCCAGAGAGCCTGCGGATCGGGCTTCAGGGGGCCCTCGTCCCTGGACATCACCGTCTCGGGCAGTTCTATGCCGCACCTCTTCGCCGCCTCGAAGATGGAGTCCCTGCAGTTCCGGGAGACCACTGCCCAGGGTATCTTCCACAGTTTCAGCCAATCAAGGAGTTCATGGGCCCCCTTCACGGGCTCCGCCCTTCTTGCTCCCTCCATTTCCAGTTCATAGAGGTCCCTCTCAAGGTCTTCCCGCCGGCTCTTCTCCAGCATGTCGGCGGCCTCCACCAGGGGTACCCTCTCGCCCTTGAAGTACTTGGCCCTGATGGGAGCGAAGTCCAGCTTCGTGTCGGCCAGAACACCGTCCCAGTCGAGGATGAAGCCCCTTGCCACCGATGGGTGCCAGAAAGGCGGTGCGATCATCATGGGATCCGCCTCCGGTAAAAGATTAAGAAAACGGGGCATGAAGACCCTTGGCCCCCATACCCCGCTCCCTGTAAAAAAGACACCCCCGCGAGTGCCGTGACACGAAGGCCTTGACCCGATCCTAACTAGGTGGAAACCTCACCCGCCTTTGCGCGGGTAGCGCCTGGGCGCCGCCACTGCCGGCGGGTAGACCGGTCTCCCCAAACCGGGTGTTGGCTCAAGGCTCTTCACCATGTTCACGAACACCGCAGGGCCTGTTCTCGTTAGGAGGGGTCCAATTTGTGGAAAGGAAGACTCCCGAGACACATTCTTGAAATGACCCATGAAAGCTACGCAAAAAGGGCTGAGAGCCAGCTTCACCGTTCCCCCGGTCCGCTGCTTGTCAACTGCGGGCTCGGCACCAACCCGCTTGGGGTGCCGCCGACGGTCACGAGGCTTCTCAAGTTCTGCCACAAGTGGGCCGTATGCGACTACCCTCCCCCGGTGGCGAAGGGCCTCACGGGGGCTATCGCCAGGTACCTCGGGGACGAGGACCTTCAGGACCGGATCGTCCTGGGCCACGGTTCAATGGACGTTCTGATAACCCTGACCCGCCTGCTTCTCCCGCCGGGTTCGCTCCTGTGCGGCGTTTCCCCCCAGTTCACAGATATGCCGCTCCAGGCGATGCAGGGGAACGCCCGCTACCATCCTGTCCTTCTCAAGGGCCCCCGGTTCGAGGCCGACCTGGAGACCTGGAAGAGGGCAGCCCGACAGCGGCCCCACGTACTCTACATCGACAGGCCTCACAACCCCACCGGGCAGGTCCTTCCGTTGAAGGACCTGGAAGTGATAGTGGCGGAGTGCGCAGATAGGGGGTGCTGGGTGATAGTCGACGAGGCCTACGGGGACTACCTGCCCAGCGAGGAGTCCGCCGTCGGCATGGAACACCCCAACTGCATTGTCACCAGGTCGTTCTCCAAGGCCTGGGGCCTGGCAGGCATGCGTGTGGGCTACGGGGTGATAAGGGACCCCGAGCTCTTCAAGATCTTCGACATGCTCCAGCCCCCCTTCGGGGTAAGCCTTCCGGGGATCGAGGCTGCCCTGGCTGCCCTGGAGGACGGGGAGTTCCTGGAAAAGACCAGGGAGTATGTTCAGGAGGCCAAGGCGGCTATGCTGGACGCCATGGCAAAGATCAAGAACCTGGAGGTAGCGGCGACCCACCCTTCGACACCGATCATGATGGTACATCACAGAAGGGGGAACCTTTTCGAAATGCTTGCCCATCTGGGTATCGACAGCGAACCCGGCTCGGGGTACCTGGACCTGGACGATTCGACGGTCAGACTCAGGGTGCCACCCCCTGAAGAACTGGAGAGGGCCGTGGAACTCATATCAAGGCTCAACGGACTTTCATGAGGTCTTTTTGCCGCCTTCGGAAAGTCCGAGAAGGGCCAGAAGGTCCTCGGGTCCGCTGCAGCCATCGTCCCTGAGCGCGACCCTTACCTCGGTCTCGATGGCCAGGTTCTGGTAGGGGGACACGGAACCGATCTGGGCCTTTATCCTCCCGGAGACCACCTCCGCGCCCTCCAGGGGAGTGTGGGGCAGCAGCACGATGATCCCGCCGTCGCCTATCCGCCCGCCGATATCCACGCTCCTGAGGTTCTTCAGTATCTCCCGGGAGAGCCCCTGGATCGTCTCGGCGACGGCTTCGTCGCCACCCGTCTCGCGTATGTGGCCCATGTTGGTGACCTCGACAGATATGGCCGTAAGGGGGTACCCGTAACGCCTGGAACGGTCCATCTCGAGCTTCATTACCTTGTAGATCATGTTCTGTGCGTAAAGGCCCGAAACGGGGTCCCTGGTGTAAAGCTTCGTGATCCCCTCCACGGCTCGGTTCCTCTCCGCGGAAGAAAGGAACACCGGCCACAGCGACTCCATCACATCCCTGTTGATCCTAGCGAACCCCCCTGTGGCCCTGGTGAGGCATAAAAGAACTGCCGGTGCCGAACCCGTCAACAGCACCCCCGAGAAGAGGGAGCCGAAGCCGGCCTCCGTCATCATGGGCTCCCACTCCCCGGCCTCCGATACCCAGGAGACCCACCAGCGGGCCCCGTCCTGGACGGCAAGTCCGCCGAACTGATGTCCGAAGGGGCCACCCTTGGCTTCGGACAGATCTCTGGCAAAAGTAAGGGCGCTATGCTGTTCATCCCGCCCGAACTCTCCTGGGTCTGCCTCCTCCAGGGAGAGCATCCACCTCTCCCGTGCCCCGTCCCATACGAATATTCCGGCCCAGTCCACACCCATGTGCTCCACCAGCTCCAGGAGCATCTGTGGGATCATGCCCTTCACGTCGTAGAGCCCGATGAGCTGGGTGAATCTCTCCTTCATGACCAGAAGCCTGGCGTGGAACTCGTGGGAGGACAGGTCGTGGAAGAAGGCGAGGAAATGCTTGCCGTCGCTCCAGCAGTAGAGTTCGAGCTCGATCTCCCCCGGCACAAGGGGCCACCTTACGGTCTTCCAGCCTTTCTCCCTGGCCGCCAGGTAAAGGGGCTCCAGGTCCCTCGGTCCCTCGATCCCCGACAACAGGACATCCGGCGTCTCTGGAAGATCCAGGCCGCTCCGGCCTGCAAGATCATCGAAGTAGCTGTTCGAGGACTCCACCACCAGGTGTTCCTCGGTCACGCTCCCTGCTATGAGCGGCATCGTGATCCGGGCGAGTATCTCCGGGCAGATCCCTTCCAGTTCCCTCTCCCTGAGCCAGCTGCAGACGGTGGTCATAGGTCAATGCCCCCCCGAGGTAAGTGCTGCATCTCTTTCTTATGATAAACTCTATATGCGCAAAGAGCCATACCGGGAGGAGGGGCCCCTTGGATCTCGAGACGAAAAGGATAGATGTACCCGGCACCTTCGGAGACGGCCTGGTCCCTGTTCATATCATGAGACGGGCCCATGCCTCCGGCCACTCGCCTCTGGTCATTCTCCTCCACGGTGTCCACGGCTCCGCAAACCCCCTGCCGGGGAACAAGTACGGCGAACTGGCCCGGATGCTTATCGATCAGGGAGCGAGCTGTGCCTTAGTTGAGACAAGCCGCGTCAGGCGCGACCGGGAGACCTTCGGCGAGGACCGGGAGGCATGGGCCCGGGCGGCCTTCAAGGGCAAGACCTTCTTCCAGGACCATGCCGATGCCGTGGCAGGCGTCGAGGCGGCCGCCATGGAGGTCGGCATGGGCCCCATCTGGATCTTCGGCTTCTCCCTTGGGGGGATACACGCGGTCCTTGCCGCCGGGAGCGACGGCCTTTCCTTCACACCCGCAGGGATAGCCCTGGGGGGATCGGGTTACAGGATACGCTCCGGAGCGGAGAATGACCTGACACTTCCGATCCTTGACTCAATGCCCGGTAGCGATACCCTCATCGAGGCCGC
The DNA here is from genome assembly GCA_001509095.1 of Synergistales bacterium 58_81. GTDB lineage: Bacteria > Synergistota > Synergistia > Synergistales > Thermovirgaceae > 58-81. Next base: position 7,716 of record LGGV01000064.1, read on the forward strand.
CGGCAGACTGAGGGCGGAGAGACTTGTCTCCTTCTACGGTTCGCTGGACTCCACATTCCCCGAGGACACCTGCCGCAGGCTGGTGGAGTTGGCTCCCCTGCCGCAGGAGAAGAAGAATTTCATAGTCATCGAAGGAGCCGATCATGCTTTCCGCAGCCTGAAGGGCAACCCTTCACTGAAACCGCTGGAGATGATCTCCTCGCGCCTGGCCCCTCTGCTCTTCTAACCCCAGGGCCAGCTTACAGACATTCCAAGGAAGGAGTAGAACCAGGTACCGGTCAGCATCGAAACGATCCCTCCGACGGCCAGGAACGGCCCCAGGGGTATGGCGTCCTTTCGTCTGACCCTGCGGAAGAGGAGCAGGCCCAGGGCAATTACCCCTCCGATCATGAAACCCGAGTAGAGCCCCCAGGCGATCAGCTGCCACCCCAGGGCGGCTCCGGTCCCTGCCATCAGGCTGGCGTCGCCCCACCCCATGCCCCCCCTGCTCACAAGGATTATCACAGCGATCACGGCAAAACCCAGCCCGGCCCCGAGCAGGCCGTCCAGCAGGGCGCTCCACCCCCCGCCGATCCGCATGATCATACCCGCAGCCCCAAGCCCCCATGCGAAGAGGTCGTAGACAAATCCGCTGTAAAGGTCCGTCAGGGCGTTAAGGAATAGCCCCGCCGCGACCACCGCCGCGAAGGCGGAAGTGACGGACACCCCCCACCTCCATGCTATGAGGCTGCCGATGGTCGCTCCGCCGACCTCAACCAGCAGGTATCTCAGGGGGATCTTCGCTCCGCATGACCTGCACCCTCCGGAGAGGGCGAACCATGACACTATCGGTATCAGCTCGAGGGCGGTCAGCTCCCTTCCGCAGCTGTCGCACCTCGAACGTTCGCCCCCCCACCATGGACGTTCCTCCACTGTCCTGGAGGCGACCACATTCAGGAAGGACCCCATGCAAGCTCCCAGAAGGGCCGAAAAAACGATCAAGATCACAGAAAAGTCTGCAGGCACTATCCCCACCACTCCCTACCGCTGAGGCGGACTCTAATCGAAAAAGGGTCCCGGCTTGAGCCGGGACCCTCCAACGGTATCGCGAGAACTAGTAGATAAGCTTGCTCTTTCCCTTGCCCTGGCTGCTGAGCTTGTCCAGCTGCTGGAGCACCGCCGGCGAGGCCACATCGATCTTCGGTTTGGCCTGCTGCTGCTTTGCCAGCTCCTGGAGCTTCTTCTCGTAGTCGTCCATGGCCTTTTTGATGGCCTCCACATCGCCCTTGATCCACTGGAGGATGCCCTCCGCGACGGTGCGGA
>LGGV01000065.1 GCA_001509095.1 Synergistales bacterium 58_81
TAAAGCCTTGGGGTCAGACCTTGAATTTAAGCATTTGCATGCAATAACTCTGGCAGCAGGAGTAAGACTTCAGGAAGAGAAAGATCGACTGCGTAAACGGTCAACGGTCAACGGTGAAGGGTTAACGGTTAACAGCAACACCAAATTGGATTTCCCGCAAAATTTACCCTCTGCGGTCCTCTTCGTCCTGACCTGCGATGGCGGTTCGCCAGCCAGGTCACTTGTCTTTGGTGAAAAGGGGCATAACTTGTTACTGGCACCCTTTCGCTACCTCTTGGGGCACCTGGTAACACGTGGCTGGTTTTTAAACCCGCAAAAAGACCCAGGTTTTCCTCTCTCTTGCACTCCTCTGCGCTCTCTGTGGTGGAAAATTTTTAGCCTTGCACTGGCTTCAGGTTTTCCTTTTAACTCCTCACATCTTTCTTCTGACGCCTCTCACTTTGTGTCTTTTTTCCGTTCACTGTTTACCGTTCACCGTTCACGATCTTTTAGACCTTGCCTCTCCTGTCTTTTGTCTCCTGCCGCCTGTCGCCTCGCTTTTGGTGGTCACGTCTCCCGTCTAACGTCTCACGCCTCACGGGCTCTTGCCCTTCCTGTCTCCTTGTTTTTTCCGTCTCGGAGGTCCCTCCCATGCGCGTGACCATGTCCGACGTCGCAAGGGCAGCACAGGTCAACAAGGCCACAGTCAGCAGGGTACTCCGGGGCGACCCCCGCATCAGCCCTGCCACAAGCGAAAAGGTCTGGGCCGCCGTAAAGGAGCTGGGCTATCGCCCCGACGCCATTGCCAGGGGTCTCTCCAGCAGCAGCAGCGACACGGTCGGTGTCTTCCTGAGGGATATCTCCTCCCCATGGGCAGGTGAGTACCTGGCCGGCCTGGAGAGGGTGCTCTCGCGCCACGGCATAGAGTTCATCCTCCGCGCGACCGGGGGCGACCCTCAGCAGAGGCGAAACGCCATGTTCCGGCTCCTCTCGAGGAGGGTCGACGGATTTGTCTGGCTTGACGGTGAACCCGAACCCGACGCCGGCATCCCTTCCATTGCTGTGGGCAGAACCCGGGCTGGAGGGGTCTCGGTGTCGGTCGATATAGGTTCCGCCGCTTCACAGCTGACCCGGCTGGCTGAAGGCCGCAAGATCGAGGTCTTCCAGGGGGAGAACCCCTTCTTTCCCGGCATCCAGGCCCTCCTGCCGGGGGATACGAAAAGGGGAGGAGGGAGTGTCAGCATCTTTGACGGTCTCCTTCCTCCCCGGAACGGATCCTCTCCAGAGGATATTACCGTTGTCTGCGCCACCAGGCGATGCCCCGCGGTCCCTTCCGGAGCCTGGAAGCTCTACTGGCCCGCATTCGAACTGGGCACACTTTCGGCCAGGCTGCTTCTTAACACCATCCAGGGCAAGGGCGTCCGCCCCGGCGCAGTTACGGTCCTCCCCGTACTCTCGAGCCCCTTCTAACCCCTTCCGTGTTTCCTGTGCACCGCCAGAAGGTCCGTCAGAAGGGCCTGGCCGGTCTCCACCCTCCCGGCACCGGGGCCCACAATGGTGACCTCTCCAAGGTGATCGGTGACCAGCGTCAGTGCGTTGGTGGCGTCCATGATCCCCGCCAGGGGGTGGGTCAGTGGGACCTCCCTGGGAGCGACTTTCGCCACCAACTTGCCCCCATCCCTTCCGACCTCTGCGATCAGCTTTATCCTTGCCCCCCTGCCCTTGGCAGAGGCGATATCATCCGGCGTAATACCCGTTATCCCCTTGCGGTCTACATCTTCCACTTTTATCGGTTCGCCCATGATGACCTTGGCAAGCACCTGGACCTTCACCGCCGCGTCCCAACCCTCCACGTCACCGGTGGGGTCCGCTTCGGCATAGCCCAGCTCCTGGGCCTTTTTCAGGGCCTCGTCGTAGCCCATACCCTCTTCCATCCGGGAAAGGATGTAGTTGGTGGTCCCGTTGACGATACCCATGGCCCCCGTGATGTCGCAGCCGGCCAGGGCCTCGCGGGCAAGGTTCAGCGTCGGCGTCCCGCTCATCACCACGCCCTCGAAAAAGTAGGAGACCCCCTTGCTCCCGGCCAGGGCCAGCAGCTCCGGCAGAGCGATCGATACGGGGCCCTTGTTGGTGGACACCACGTGAACTCCCTTCTCCAGGGCGGCCCTTATGTGGCTTACGCCGGGTTCTCCTGTGCTGAGGTCCGTGTAGGTAGCCTCCGTGATCACCCGGGCATAATCTCCCCTGATCAGCGAGAGGGTGTCCTTCTCAGTTGCGTCGGGGTGCCCCTTCAGGGTACCTGTTTTTTCGATCTCCTCGAGGACGGACCCCAGATCGACGCCGGAGGGGTTCAGGACCGAACCCTTCACCGGGTCGGCGATGAAGGTCACCCTGCACTCGAAACCGTAGCGCTCCCTCAGGGGGCCCCGCTTTCCCTCCAGGATTCTCGCCAGGCCCTGACCAACGTTGCCGAAACCTACCAAACCCAGATCCCACATATCCAAAGAGCACCTCCCGTCAAATTCGCACCTGTATCCCCAGTCTCTCGACCGTCTCGGCCTTGGGGCGTCCGTCGCTGTCCCATCCTCTCAGTTCATAGTACTCATCGAGCATCCTGTCGAAGTCCTCGCGCTTGAGGGATACCTTCTCCTCACCCCTGGGCGGCATCGGAAGCGGGTCCTCGAACATCCTGGGCGGCAGTGTATCGTCCTTCCTTGAGATCCCCGCCTCACGGATGTTGAACATCCTGATATGGTTCCAGATCCTCTCGCCGGCCGTGAGGTATTCCTCTTCGCTGATATCCCAGCCGGTCACGTGCCTGAGACAGGCCAAAGCCCTCTCCTGGGAGTAGGGCGCGAAGTCGCAGACTACCAGGGAGTAGGCAGCGGCCCTCTCGTCCTGGACGGTTTTGACCGTCTTTGCCATCCCCTCCGTGGAGAAGCGGGGCAGGTGGCCGTCCAGTTCGCCGAGCACGGTCCAGGCCCTCTGGTGGCAGCCGCCACGGTCTGAGGTGGCGTAGGCCAGGGCCATACCCCAGGTCGCTCTGGGTTCATATCCTGGTAGCTCCATCCCCTTGACGTGTATCGCAAAATGGTCCGTCCCCTTGCCGATCTTCCCGGCAGCGGCTCTTACCCCTTCGGCGAGAACTGCCCCGAGACCCCGCCTGTAGGCTATGTCCTCCAGAAGCTTAGCCTGTCCTTCGGCGTCGCCGAACTCCGGCGCTTCGGGGAGGATCCCCTTCTGCCTGCACTCCATGGCAAAACCAACTATCCCTCCGGCGGAGATGGTGTCCAGCCCCAGCTGATTGCAGATCCTTACGGCCTTCGTCAGTAGCGGCATCTTTCCCACACCGTTGTTGCTCCCCAGAAGGGCGATGGATTCGTACTCTACCTTGACAGGGTGCCCGTCGTCCTCAAGGACCTTGCCGCAGATGATGGGGCAGTTGGAGCAGGCCACATCCCTCTTGGTGTAGTGCCTGAGGTTGGTCGACACCAGCCCGTAGATGGGTACGAAGTAGCCCTGCTGGAAGTTGTACGACGGCAGGATCCCCGTGCGGCTCATGGATTCCACCAGCGACGAGGTACCCACTATGCGTCGAGTGTGTATCTGGTCGTTGGCGTTTATTGCCTTGACTATCTCCGCCACCTGTTCCCTGAAGGGGCCCTCCTCGGCGACAGGGATGGTGCCGGTGCCCCTGACGGCTATGGCCTTTAGATTCTTGCTTCCCATGACTGCCCCGGAGCCGCCCCGTCCAGCGACTCCGGCCCGGGACTTGTCGCTGTCGCTGTCCATGGTTATGGTGGCAATGGGGACAAGGTTCTCCCCCGCCGGACCTATCACCGCTACACGGGCGCTCCCGTCGGTCTTCTCCCGGACTGCAAAGACCGTGTCGTCAACGGTCTTTCCCCAGAGGTCCGAGGCGTCGCGGAGCTCCGCCTTGCCGTCTTCCAGCCAGAGATAGACAGGTCTGTCCGCCTTGCCGGTGACGATGATCCCGTCGTAGCCAGCCATCCTCAGTTCCTTTGCGAAGTGTCCGCCGGCGTGACTGTCGACGTACATACCCGTAAGCGGCGACCTGGTCACCACGACGAAGCGCCCCGAGGTCGGAAAAGGTGTCCCCGTGAAGGGCCCCGTCAGAAAGATCAGGACGTTCCCGGGATCCAGGGCTCCCGTTCCGGGCGGCGTAAGGGAATCCAGCAGGTAGACTCCCAGACCCTTTCCTCCTATGTACTTCCTTGCGATCTCTTCAGGGACCACATGGTCCCTGAAAGACCCCGATCCAAGATCGACGTGCAGAAACTTCCCGTACATCTCTCTTCCCCCCTTGCGAGATCGGAAAAATTGGCGTATCGACCCGCCTGTTCGACGGGGCTGAAACCGAATAACTTCGCCATGATCCTCCCGGAAACGGTTTCTCGGATCTCCCTGTTAGCCTCTCGAGCGGCCTCTTCAAGGTCTCTGGCGAGTCTGTCGGCCTCTCCGATCGCTCCGGGCTTCCCAGAGGCGGAGATCAGTTCTCCTTTGATCCTTGAACATTCCCTCAGGGAGCAGAAGATGCGGTCATAGGCAAGCCCCAGCCACCAGAGGAAACCCATGAGTTATTCTATCGTGAAAAAGCCCCGACTTGATCGTAACCCCGCGGGCCAACTGGTTTATTTTGGGGAAATAAATAAACTCTAGTTGACAAAACTCTAAAAGCAGATATACTTTGACCTCGTGAGTACAGGATCGTTGCCCGGTGTTTCAACGGCCCAGCCGGGATCTGCAACAAAGGCTTGTGGTTTTTCAAGCTACAATCTTCAAACTTATCTTTTATCAGGAGGTTCATCACCATATGGTCCTTCGAATAAGATGCAGCCGTCGGTCGGGAGATTACAGCGTAACGACAAAACTTTCAGCAGACCTGATCGGAGGGCTTGATATGTGGCACAAGGACAGCGCAGGGAACTGGTACATGTCGGAGACGAAGACCATCGAGGCGGAGGACGCCGCCCCGGCAAAGGAGTCATGGGCGGGAAAGACTCTTTCCGCGGCATTCCCGGGTATGGGCCCGGAAAGCAGCATCTTTCTCTTCTCGAGCAAGGTGGCAGGTCAGTAAAAA
>LGGV01000066.1 GCA_001509095.1 Synergistales bacterium 58_81
AGAGTGAAATAAGGGCTACCATTCTGGAAAAGGGGGATGGCCTGTTTTGGACATCATGAGGGCAGGAATGAGAGACATGGATCCTGAGATCGATTCCCTGATCCATTCGGAGCTGCAGAGACAGAGAGACGGACTGGAGCTCATAGCTTCAGAGAATTTCGTTCCTTTCTATGTTCTCCAGGCCCAGGGATCGGTGCTGACCAACAAGTACGCGGAAGGTTACCCCCATAAAAAGTACTACGGAGGGTGCGAGTTTGTCGAATCCGCAGAGGAGCTGGCGGCAAAGAGGGCCTGTGAACTCTTCGGGGCAGAACACGCCAATGTGCAGCCCCACTCGGGTACACAGGCGAACATGGCGGTCTACTTCTCCGTCCTGGAGCCGGGGGACTCTATACTTGCCATGGACCTGGCCCAGGGTGGGCACCTCTCCCACGGGCATCCGTTGAACTTTTCGGGCAGGCTTTTCAGGATCATCCCTTACGGAGTGGACAGGGTCACGGAGATCATCGACTACGACGAAGTGGCGAGGTTGGCTCGCGATAACAGGCCAAAACTTATCGTAGCCGGGGCCAGCGCCTATCCCAGGCTTATCGATTTCAGCCGTTTCGCCGCTATAGCAGAGGAAGTGGGCGCCTGCCTCATGTCAGATATGGCCCATATTGCCGGGCTCGTCGCCGGTGGCGTCCACCCCAGCCCCGTGCCTTACTCGGATTTTGTGACGACCACGACCCATAAGACCCTGAGAGGACCCCGAGGCGCCCTTATCCTTTGCCGTGGCAAGTACGCCGCAGACCTTGACCGGAACGTCTTCCCGGGCATGCAGGGAGGTCCCTTCATGCAGGTCATTGCAGGCAAGGCGACATGTTTCCTGATGGCGATGAGGCCGGAGTTCAAAGAGTATGCAAGGCAGATCGTGAATAATGCCAGTGCCCTGGCCGGAGAGCTGGCCTCGAGGGGGTACCGGCTGGTGGCAGGCGGGACTGACAATCACATGCTGCTTGTGGACCTGCGCAACAAGGGGCTTACAGGCAAGGAGGCCACGGAGATACTGGGCCAGGTGGGGATCACCGTAAACAAGAACATGATACCCTTTGACCCCGAGAAACCGATGGTGACAAGCGGTATAAGGCTCGGGACCCCCGCGCTCACCACCAGGGGGATGAAGGAGAAGGAGATGTCCCTGGTGGCCGATGCCATCGATGCGGCCCTGACTTACAGGGGGGAGAGGGCAGTAATGGACCGGGTGGCCTCGACAGTAAAGGATCTTGCCGGATCTTTCCCGCTCTACCCGGAGATGGAAAGGGGTTATTTTTCCAGGTAACAGACAATTGAAGAATATCATTCCAGGGAGGGGAAGCCATGGACCCGAGAGGGATACACTATATTGTGGAGGCTTCAGGCTGTAGCGACGTCATTGGTGAGGTCGACAGGATGCAGGAGATACTGGTCGAGGCAGCCCGGAAGGCCAACACCCATGTCTGGGCCGTCTCGTTCCACCGATTCCCCCCTAACGGGGTCAGCGGGGTCGTAGTGATCAGCGAGTCACATCTCTCGGTCCACACCTGGCCCGAAGCCAGGTACCTTGCCCTGGACATATACACCTGCGGAGCGGAGAGCATTCCGGAACAGGCTGTCAGCCATGTTCTTGAAAAGGTCCAGGCCGGGCATACCCATATCAGTGAGCTCACCCGAGGCCTGGACGATGACGGCGACCGGGTCTACTATCACTCCCTGATCACATGGGAGGAGGAACTCCGCAAGGGAAGGCCCAAGAGCTGACCATGGCCCTGGAAGAGGGGGGTGCGGTCCGATCGGCCATAAGTCTCAGGGGTGTCAGGAAAAGTTACGGCGATACGGAGGTCGTAAAAGGGGTAGACCTTGATATTGCCGGTGGCGAAATAATGGTCCTGATCGGTCCTTCCGGCTGTGGGAAGACGACCATCCTCCGCATGATTAACAGGCTGGTGGAACCCTCGGGGGGAACCATACTCGTTGAGGGTCAGGACACGATCAAAATGGACCCTGTCGCCCTGAGAAGGCGGATAGGATACGTGATCCAGGGGATCGGGCTCTTTCCTCATATGAGGGTCCTCGAGAACGTAGCGGTGGTGCCCAGGCTCAAGGGCATTGGTCCCGGTGAGGCCCGTTCGGTCTCCGAGAGGGCTCTGGAGATGGTGGGTCTACCCCCGTCCGAGTACGGTGAGAAGTGGCCAAGACAGCTATCGGGAGGGCAGCAACAGAGAGTTGGGGTGGCTCGGGCCCTGGCTGGAGATCCGGAGATCATCCTTATGGACGAGCCCTTCGGCGCCCTTGATCCCATCTCGAGGATCGGGCTTCAGGACGAGCTGCTGGACCTGCAGTCTAAGTTGAAAAAGACAGTGGTCTTCGTCACCCATGACATCAGTGAGGCCATGAAGATGGGTAACCGTATCGCCATAATGAGATCAGGGGTCCTTGCCCAGGTAGGGGAACCCCTCACCCTTCTGTCATCACCGGCCGACGATTTCGTCTCAGGTTTTGTCGGCGCCGGAAACCCCATGGCCATGTTCAGCTTCATGAAAGTGAAGGATGTTCCGGTCAGGACATCGGGTCTGCCGGTGGTGGATATAGAGGACAGCGTGTCCGATGCCGTCAGGGCGGCCCACGAGACCGACTTGAGGTTCTGCAGGGACCGTTTCGTATACGTGCTCGACCGGGGGAGGCTTGCCGGCAGCGTCAGCGTCGAAGGCATCTCCTCCGCGGCCTTGCCTGGGCCGGTCCGTGAAAGGCTTCAGCCGGCTTCAAGCGTGAGGACCACAAGGACCGTCCAGGAGGCATTGGGAACGATGATATCCTCGGCCATTGCCAACGTGGCTGTTGTCGATGAGGCGGGCCGTTTCCTGGGGGTTCTCTCCTTCAGTGACATGTATGACATAATCCAGCAGCAGAAGGAGAAGGACGGGGCGACCGCTGCTGTGTGATAGCTCACTCCGGCCGGAGGGATGGTCACCCGTGTCTGGCCAGGAAGTCGTCGATGAGCCTTCTTGAAATACTGAGGCTGGGAGGAATGTCAGGGAAAGAATCGGGAGAGTACCATCCGGCACTCTCGATCTCGTTGCCGTCAACCCTGATCTCCCCCGATCCCCATTCAGCCCGGAACCCCACCATCAGGGAGTGCGGAAAGGGCCATGGCTGGCTTCCGAAATACACGATGTTCTTCACTCTTATCGAGACCTCTTCCATGACCTCCCTTTCTACGGCACCCTCGAGGGTCTCTCCGGGTTCAACGAAACCTGCGAGGATGCTGTACCTGCCCCTGGGGAAACGGGTGCTCCTTGCCAGCAGCAGCTTCCCATCCTTTTCAACGGCAACGATAATGGCAGGGGATACGGGGGGGTAGCTGATGGTGCCGCAGGCAGGGCACTCCCTGGCGGTCTCGCGTTCGACCTCTATCATGGGCGTTGCGCACCGTCCGCAGAACCGGTTAAGGAGGGACCACTCCATTAGCTGGAACGCCCTCCCGGCTTCGAAGAAAGCTTGCTCGCCCAGCAGGGACCAGACATCTCTCAGAGATACCAGGCTCATTCCTGCAGGGAGTGGAGCATCGTTAGCGATAGAGACCCAACAGTTACCAGGGCGCCCCGGCATCCCGCAGCGAGGGCTCAGCTCGGACAAGGGAAGCTCCGACAGGTCCTCCCGTACCGGCAGTGAAGGTTCGGGGTCGGTCCTCAGGAGCAACCGGTCGCCGCTGAAGGCGAAGCATGTTACGTTCGCAGGTGAACAGATCGATGCCAGGTCTTTTGGGTCCATGTTATCTTCCTCCGTCACGATGTCTGGTATATTTAGATATTATCATGACCCCGGAGCTGGTTTGAGCTTTCCTTCAGAGGGGGACCGAGGGTGATGGCCTTGACCGAACTGTTGATCCATGCCAGTGATGTGGACGAACAGACCATGACCCAGATAAGGGACATTGCCTCCCACCCTGCAGTCGAGGGGCTGGTGGCGATAATGCCTGACTGTCATCTCGGAGCGGGCTGTGTTATTGGTTTTACAGGGAGATTCAGTGGGGCTGTGATACCCAACGTGGTGGGGGTGGACATCGGCTGCGGTGTGGTCCTGAACCCCATCGAAGGGGTGAGACGACAGGAGATAGACTTCAACGACCTTGACAGGTTCATCAGGAGCAGCATCCCACTGGGTATGGCTCATCACAGGACCCCGGACCTGCTCGAATGGTTCGGGTCTCGTTCCCCGGAGAGGTGTGCCAGGGCAAAGGATCTGGCCACCAGGGCTGACGAGGAGTTTTACAGGGAACTCCTTTCGCGGAGGCCTAGAAATCCCGCATGGGGTCAACTGGGGACTCTCGGGGGTGGCAATCACTTTATAGAGATCGATGAAGACCCGAAGGGGGCGCTCTTTCTTACGGTCCACAGCGGGAGCCGCCATTTCGGGTTCCAGGTCGCGAATTTCTTCCAGGACATGGCACGGCGTTTCCAGAGCAGGAGCAGGGAGTCGGACGGTATCCCCCGGGGTCTGGAGCACCTCCCCCTCGACAGGACGGCATTGTGAGGAAAGGTGCCATTTCGGCCCACATTGGGGAGAGGGTTGTCATCCCCCTGAGCATGGCGTCAGGTGTCGTCCTGGGTATCGGAAAGGGCAACCCCTCTTTCAACTACTCAGCGCCCCATGGTGCGGGGCGCCTCTTTGGGCGCAGGGAGATGAAGCGGAAGCTGAAGGAGGGCACCATCACCATGGGGTCCTTCAGGAAGAGCATGGAGGGTGTCTTCTCTACCTCCGTAAGCAGCGAGACCATTGACGAATCTCCCATGGCGTACAGGCGGTGGGAGGATATCAGCGGTGAGGTCGAAGAGTCCGTCGAGATCACGGCCCTCCTCAGGCCGGTCTACAACCTGAAGTCCCCTGAATGAAAAGGCGGACACCTATTCAGGTGTCCGCCTCGCAACTCTGGTAGCCCCAACGGGATTCGAACCCGTGTTACAGGACTGAGAACCCTGGGTCCTAGACCACTAGACGATGGGGCCGTTCCTGGTTTTTGGCTGGGGGACAGGGACTCGAACCCCGACTTCTTGATCCAGAGTCAAGCGTCCTGCCAATTAGACGATCCCCCAAGGATCGCTCCCTTAGCGCGCCGCATATAGTATCACGGGTTAAGCCGGGCCGTCAATGACAAAACGTTGATCGTGACAAAACGTTGATCGGTTGTCCGGAAACGATGAACCCTGAACCGGTCCGGGTCTCTCTCTTGAGTGTACAATGAACGCGGAAATTTACTGGAGGTGTTTCGAGATGGATCAAAACAGCAGGTCTTTCCGTGAGTTGCTTGAAAAACGACCCCTTAACGTACAGTCCGTTCTCGGCAGCGAACCCGTTGCCCTGGTAAGCGGCAGGGACATAGCCGCGGCGGCAAGGTCAGCGGGTTCTATAGTCCTGGCCTCGAACGTGCGTAACCCCTTGACGATCAAGGGCGTCCTGAAGGCTGCCAGGGAACTTGAAGCCTTCGTAATGCTTGAGCTGGCGAAGTCAGAGGCTACATACTGCGGGTGCACCTTCGAGAACGTTCCCCAATTGGCCGCGAAGTACTCCAGTGAACTGGGAGGGGGGGTGCTTTTCGGGCTGCATGTGGACCATTACGCCATAAGATCCAGGGAGGACCTCCTTGACTCAATCCCTCACCTGAGGAAGCTTGTGGAGCTTGGGTGGACCTCAGTGGCGGTCGATGCATCACACAATCCTGACTGGGAGAACCTCTGCTTCACCAGGGACGTGGCCATGCACATTCCCGCCTACCTGGGGCTCGAAGTAGAGGTCGGGGAGATCAAGGGCCCCGGGGAGCTTACCACTGTTGAAGAGGCCCTGTTCTTTATAGGGGGCCTCAACTCCTGGAGGATCTTCCCGGACTTTCTGGCCATCTCCAACGGGAGCAAACACGGAACGTACGA
>LGGV01000067.1 GCA_001509095.1 Synergistales bacterium 58_81
GTCCCTGAGATTCGTTGTGTACGACTTTTTCAGGGAGCAGATGAAGAACGGTGTTCTCATCCCCGGTTCCCTTATCAATGTCAGGGAGATCAGCGAAAACCTCGGGATCAGCATGACCCCCCTCAGGGAAGCTCTGGTCCAGCTCGAAACGCAAGGGTTCGTCACCGTCATTCCCAGGAAGGGAGTGGTCCTGAACGGTCTCTCCCTGAGGAAGATCCGGAATATCTATTCCATTGTGGGAGCTCTTGAGGCTGTCGCCCTGAGGGCTGCCTTCCCCTTTATTGACGAAGTATCCGTTGAGAGTGCCGGCAGGATCAACGCCGAGATGAGGAAGTGTCTTAACGAGAACGACTCCCAGGGATACCTTGACAGGAACAACCGTTTCCACGGTCTCTGGCTCGACAGGACCGAGAACGATGAACTATTGAGGCAGATAAGGGTAATGAAAGAGAGGCTCTACGAATTTCCCGGTAACGAAGACCTCATCCCGGAGTGGGAGGAGGCCAGCCTGAATGAGCACTGTGAGCTCCTTTCCCGGATAGCCTCCGGTGACCTTGAGGAGTCGGTGAGGTATCTCCAGTTCGTCCACTGGGATTACGAGAACCAGGAGCATTTCGTCAGGCGTTTCTACTCACAGCACCTGGATTCACTCGAAAAGAAGAGGAGAGATGCGATCATTCACAGTTGAGATCATGGCCCCGGCCAGCCATTGACCAACTACCCCCTCCCTGTCACCACCTGTTCCCCCGCCAGGAACCGGCTTTCGAATATTTTTAGCAACTCCCAACCAGCATAGGTCAGACCGTGAGTCCTGTGGAACATGGCCAGGATCTCAAAAGTTGCCGGTCTTGCCCCTGCGATCCTGAAGACCCTTAAGTGTCTTTCCCTCGAAAAAGACAGTGCAAAGCTTTCAGGAAGAAAGGCTGCTCCGAGCCCCTCCGCCGCAAGGTTGCCTGCCGCAAGAAGACTGTTCACGACAAGGCCTGATTTGAAAGGTATCTGGTTCTGTATCGCAAGGTCATCAAGGTATGAATACAGGTTGTTGTCCGCAGAAAAAGTAATGAACGGGATCGAGGCCGCCTCTTCGGGAGAAATCACCCCCCTTTCGCCTACTACCCTGGGGGAGGCGACAAAACAGAGTTGTTCCTCTCCAATGGAATGGAAGGTGATCTCGGGATCAATTGTGACGTTCAGTCTTCTTTCGGATATTACAAGTTCAGCCTTGTTATCCTTCAGGATGTCCAGAAGAAAGTCCCAGTCTCCGGAGATCAGCGATACCCTGATGGAGGGGAAGGACCCGTCGAAAGCCCCGAGAACTCCCGGGAGCAGCGATGCAGAGGTAAAGGGGGAACACCCCAATTTTAGGGTACCTGTCTCCATTGCCTGAAGGTTCGTGATCCTCTCCTCCACATCTTCCAGGTTTCCGAGGATCTCTTTTGCCGTAGTGTAAAGAAGCCGACCTTCAGGTGTCAGCCTGATCCTTCTCTTCTGCCTGTTGAAAAGCCTGACCCCGAAATGTGATTCAAGAGAGGCAATGTGCTGACTGACGGAGGGCTGTGAGACAAATAGCCTTTCTGCCGCGGAACGGAAAGATCCTTCCTCTACTACGCAGCAGAAAGTGTTGAGTTGGAAAAGGGTTATCAAGGTCTTACCTCCCTGATATAAGTAATAACCTATCGTTTAGTTCAGAATTTCTTTATTGATAATAATTGTTTGGATAATAAAATGGCAAATGAGAGTTGATTTCAAGTGTCGGGTTGGTGTTCTTTTGCTTAATGCTGCGCGGGAAAGCGAACTTGTCAGGATCTGCCAGGAATTTGTAAGGATACCCAGTTCATCGGGGAACGAAAGGCAGATGGGCGCCTTCGTGAGGGATGTCATGCTCTCGCTGGGTTACGACAAAGCTGAGATAGACCCCTGTGGGAACGTTATCGGGACGGTTTTTTTCGATGATGAAGGCCCCTGCCTGCTTTTCGAGGCCCAGATGGACCACGTGGAGGTAGCGGACCCTTTCGAGTGGGAATTCTACCCCTTCGGGGGTGTCCTGAAAAAGGGGAGGATCTACGGAAGAGGTGCCACTGACCAGAAGGGGAGCCTGGCGGCAATGATATGCGCCGCTTCTTTTCTGAAAGAGGACAGGGATCCTGGATGCTCCGGCAGGGTAGCCGTTGCCGCAACAGTACACCAGGAGAAGATCGAAGGGGCTTCATCCAGGTTTGTCTGCAACAGCCAGCGCCCCGATCTCGTGGTCTCCGGCGAGGCTTCCGCTCTCAGGATCGAAAGAGGTCAGCGCGGCAGGGCAGAGATTGTTGTCGAGACCCTGGGCAAGACCGCCCATTCCGCTCATCCGGAGTACGGCATAAATGCAGCAAACCATATGATCGCCCTCATTTCATTGATATCAGGAAGTTACAGGCCAGTCTCCCATCCGTTCCTGGGAGATGGAATTCTGGAACTTACAAAACTGGCATCTTCTCCGGCAGCTGCAACTGGTGTGGTCCCCTCAAAATGCCAGGCCGTCTTTGACCGCCGGGTGTTAATGAATGAGACAAGGGACGGAGTCCTCTCCCAGATAGAGCAGATCATCCGGGAAGCGTGTGGCCGCATCCCCGGCCTGAAAGCTTCTGCAAGGATCTCCTCTTCAGAAGAGAGGTGCTATACGGGTACCCAGATCAAAGGAGAAAATTTTGTCCCAGGGTGGATCCTCGAAAAGGAACACCCTTTTGTCGAGAAGTGCCTTAAAGGACTGGAAAGGGCGGGGTTGCCCCCGGAAGTGGCAGACAGGCCAGGCTTCGGGACCAACGGGTGCTATTACGGTGGCGTCATGAAGATCCCGACGGTGGCTTTCGGCCCCTCCTTCCAGGACCTAGCTCACATTACCGATGAGTATATCGAGACGGAACAGCTCCTTAAAGGCTGTCTGGGTTATTACGGTATTGCCGGATCCGTCCTTGGTACCTGAGGGGAACGGCCCAAAAAAGATCGAGGAGGCGCATGAACATGTTCTCAGAGCAAGGAGAGAGGACCCTGATCGACCTCTGCAGGGAAATGGTCAGGACTCCCAGCCTTTCAGGTAACGAGGAGGCGATAGCGGTTCTTGTAAAAAGTGCCATGGAGCGACTAGGTTTTGACGAAGTCGCTGTGGATCGCTTCGGTAATGTAGTGGGGAGAATAGTCCTTGGCAAGGGTGGCAAAAAGATCCTCCTGGAGGGTCATATGGACCATGTGGATGTAAGTGCCCCTTCAAGATGGACACACGATCCATATGGCGGCGAACTTATTGAAGGGAAGATCTACGGTCGAGGTACCACGGACATGAAAGGTAACCTTGCTGCCATGATCGTCGCCGCTTCTCTTGTCAAAAGCGATCTGGCGGATACTCTGGACGGAGAGATCCTTGTCGGAGGCGCTGTCCACGAAGAGTGTTTCGAGGGAGTAGCCTCGGAAGAGATAGCAAAGAGGTACAACCCTGACTATGTCGTGATAGGCGAGCCTTCAGGCCTAACCCTCAAGAGAGGCCAGCGGGGGAGAGCGGAGGTGGTGGTCGAGACCTTCGGCAAGAACGCCCACTCCTCCAACCCATCGGTAGGCATTAACGCAATCAAGAAGATGATGAAAGCCCTCCTGGAGATCGAAGAAAGTTTCATGCCCGTGAAACACCCCGTCCTGGGGGAGGGCATCCTGGAGGTCACCGATATCATTTCTTCACCCTACCCGGGAGCCAGCGTTGTTCCTGACAGGTGTACCGCAACTTTCGACCGACGTCTGCTCGAGGGTGAGACAAAAGATGGAGTGCTGCAACAGGTGAGGAATCTCCTTGAGCCACTTGTTTCGGATGATCCCCAGATGAAGTTCTCCGTTTCCCTGGCCCTGGGGAAAGAAAAATGTTACACCGGTGAGACCATCTCGGCCGAAAGATTCGCCCCGGGCTGGATTTTCCCGGAAGATGACCCTTTTGTTAAAACCTCCATTGAAGGGTTGAGGTCCGTAGGTCAGGAACCTGTAGTCTCTCACTACTATTTCTGCACCAACGGCAGTTACTATGCGGGAAAGGCCGGGATACCAACTATCGGGTTCGGGGGGTCCCTGGAGACCCTTGCCCATGTTGATGACGAATACATTGAAGTTGAACACCTGGTAAAGGCCTGCGAAGGTTATTTCGGGATCATTCGCTCGTCATTGGGAGCCAGGTTCTGAAGATGGCAAAACCCCTGGGCTTTAAATGCGTTCTTTGCGGAAGGGAATTCGACCCCCGTTCAATGGTCTATACCTGTCCCGACTGCGGTCCCGACGGAACCCTTGACGTTCTTTACGATCACCGTGAAGCCCGAAAAAGGATAAACAGAACGACTCTTGCATCAGACAACAGGCCCAACCTGTGGAGATACGAGGAGATCCTTCCCGTTGAAAGATCTTCCAGCGCCCCGGATCTTTCCGTGGGTTGGACCCCCCTTTACAGGGCGACCTCACTCTCGGGGAAATACGGGGTCGGCGAGCTCTTCGTAAAGGATGATGGACGGAACCCCACAGGATCCCT
>LGGV01000068.1 GCA_001509095.1 Synergistales bacterium 58_81
CCTTGTCCTCGGAATGACAATAAAGGTTTTGTCCGCGCAGTTTATTGTTGGATTTTGCCCTTGCTTTGGGGTTGGTCCTCCCGTTCACCGTTGACCGTTCACCGTTGACTGTTAACGCCTGCATTTCTCTGTGGTCCTCTGCGTCCTCCGTGGTGCAAGATCCGGGTTCATAAGGAACCAGGTCCAGATTCCTCACCCGCACCGAGGCGGGGTTCGGAATGACAAGCCTCGCTTTTCCGTCTCCCGTCTCACGGATTTCTTGCCTTTTTGATGTATATTATCCTCAACGCACCGACCAATTCCGGGGGTGATCTGCATGACCGTCCAATGGATCCTTCTTGCTATCGCAGCCGTACTGGGCATTTATGTCTGGAGAACATACAACACCATGGTCCGTTCCAGGAACCTTGTCGACGAAGGTTGGAGCGGCATCGATGTCCAGCTGAAACGTCGTGCCGATCTGGTACTCAACCTCGTAGAGACCGTCAAGGGCTACGCCAAACACGAAAAGGAACTTTTCGAGAAAGTAACCCAGGCCCGGGCTGCGGCGGTCAGCGCAGGCTCTGTGGGGGAGAGGGCCCAGGCGGAGAACGCCCTCACCGGGACCATCCGCTCCCTCTTTGCCGTTGCCGAGAACTACCCCGAGCTCAAGGCGAACACCAACTTCCTGGACCTGCAGCAGAACCTCGGAAACATCGAGGCAGAGATACAGATGGCCCGCAGGTACTATAACGGAACTGTCAGGGCCTACAACTCCCTGATCCAGGTCTTCCCGAACAACATGCTTGCCGGGCCCTTCGGCTTCACCAAGCGCGACTACTTCGAGGCGGCCGAAGAGGACCGTGCCATCCCGAAGGTGCAGTTCTAGTCACATCACGGCGGGGGCTTCACCTATGGGGATCTTCAGGCGCGTCCTTGCTGCCCTTCTCTTGCTCTTTGCGCTGGTCCCGGCGGCAGCCGGGGCGGAAAGGATACTGTCCTTCGACAGCTCCATCCGGGTCGAAAGGGACGGCACCCTGTCCGTCCGCGAGGATATTACAGTCCGCATTGAGCATAACCGTATCCAGAGGGGCATCTTCAGGGATTTCCCCACCGTCTATTCCTCACCCGGAGGGGGCACCGCCCGCGTCGGCTTCTCTGTGCAGACCGTTCTGCTTGACGGGCGGCCCGTCCCATGGAAGACAGAAGGCCTCAGCAACGGTGTCCGGGTCCGGATAGGCGACCCCAACTCCTACGCGCCCCGGGGAGAGCACACCTACACCATCGTCTACACCACCACTGAGCAGATAGGGTTCTTCGATGAGCACGACGAACTCTACTGGAACGTGACGGGCACCGGCTGGGAGTTCCCCATAGACCGGGTTTCAGCCCTTGTAACGCTTCCGGAGAATGTCCCTGTAGAGAAGGTGGCCTGGTACACCGGTCCACAGGGGGCGCGAGCCCAGAACGCCATCGGGAAGACGGCGGGGCACACCGCCTGGTTCCAGACCACCTCCCCGCTGGGGGTAGGGGAGGGCCTCACCATAGTGGTGGGTTTCCCCAAGGGATTCATCCAGCCCTCTGAGAACTACCTGAAAAGGCAGGCCCGGGCGGCCTTCGCCCAGCGTTTCGGCAAGTTCATCCCGCCCCTGATGGCCCTTATCGTCTTCACCTACTACATGCTGGTATGGAACCGCTACGGCAAGGACCTTCGACCCGGTCACATCATCCCCCTCTTCTACCCGCCGGAAGGGGTCACTCCGGCCATGGCCTCCTACGTCTACAACCAGAAGCTCCGCGACGACACATTCACCGCCACCCTCATCGACCTAGCCGTTAGGGGCTTCCTCAGGATCGAGGAGCACGACGTTCCCAAGGGACTTTTCAAAAGGCCAAAGAACCAGTTCACCCTTCACCCCACAGACAAGGACCGCAACGGACTCCCTGTAGTGGAGAACGCTTTCCTGGCATCCCTTTTCCCCGGTGGCAGATCCTTGGAGGTCGACAAGGCCAACCACAAGGAACTGGCTTCCGCAAAGGGGGCAATAAAGGACCACATAGCCGACCGGGGCAAGGATTATTTTCTAAGGAACTGGAAGTGGGTCGTTCTCGGGATCCTAATGACCTTTGTCCTGGTCGGTTTCAGCGGATTGTTCCTGGGGGCCTACGGTGGGGAGATGGGGCTATCCCTCTTCTCCACGGTGTGGCTGAGCGGCTGGACCCTGGGCCTGGGCGCCATACTCTTTACGGCCTTCACCTCGCTCAAGGAGGGCATCAAGCGAAAGAAAGCAGGCCTCTTCATCCGGGGACTGTTCCTGTCGGCCTTCTCGGTGCCTCTTCTTGGTGCCGAGGCGTTCTTCCTGACGATGCTGACCGATGAACTTTCGCCCTACTTCACCATCTCCCTGGTGGTCGCCTTTCTTCTGAACGCTCTCTTCTTCAAGCTCATGAAGAACTACACCCCCGAGGGCAGAAAACTGATGGACCGGCTCGAAGGCTTACGCATGTACATGTCCACTGCTGAAAAAGAGAGAATAAAGACCTTTGCCAGGGTCGACATGCCCGAGGACACGCCCCAGCACTTCGAGAGCCTGCTCCCCTACGCCA
The DNA here is from genome assembly GCA_001509095.1 of Synergistales bacterium 58_81. Taxonomy (GTDB): domain Bacteria; phylum Synergistota; class Synergistia; order Synergistales; family Thermovirgaceae; genus 58-81. The sequence continues at coordinate 2,587 of LGGV01000068.1, forward strand.
TCGCCCTGGGTGTGGAGAAGGAATGGGCCTCCAGGTTCGACCAGGTCCTCAAGGCAGCCCAGTACAACCCCGACTGGTACGCAGGGACCTACCCCATATACCATATGGGTGCGGCTTCCTTCATGACAGGGCTCAGCGGAGGGCTTGGAACGGCAGTCGTCTCATCGTCGATGGCTCCGGGGTCCAGCTCAGGCTTCGGCGGCGGTTTCGGAGGGGGAGGCTTCTCCGGCGGCGGCGGAGGCGGCGGAGGCGGCGGCGGCTGGTAACTTGGGGTCAGACCTTGAATTTGAGCGTTTGTATACTTTAGGTCTTCTTTTTGTACTCTCTTACTGCCCTGCTCACGGTGCTGTAATGCACTCCCAAGTACCGTGATATCTGGGCCTGGCTGAACCTTCCCTCCAGGAAGGCCACGGCCATTGCTTCTTTATGATGCGTGTACTGCCTGAAGTATTCCTCAAGGTTGGCCAGGGGCTTTCTCTTTTGTTCTCTGGAAATGTCTGCGAGATCAGGGCTGACAGAACACTTCCTCTGAACCCTATCGATAAAGCCCTCGTCGCCGAGATATACCTGTTGCTGGACTTTCTCCATAAGGTCTGCTTCCTTGCCGACGCCTTTCAAAATGTAATCAACGTAACTCTTCCGGCGGTCCTCCTTGCTCCCGATCCCTTCCGAAATTGCATCGATAACCCTATCTGCATTCAGCCAGGGCGGACAGGGATCAAGCCCCGCAGTCGCTCTGAAGCTGCTCCAGGACCATTTCTCCGGAGAATCCACATATCCCGAGCGCACAGGGTTCAACGCAACATACCTGACCAGCTCCAGAAGATAGGTGTTCTCATCTACGACAATGGAACGGAACCTTCCCTGGAATAGGTGTCCCACTCTTCCCTTGTTCTTGTTGAAATACTGGGTGTAGATGCCGTTCAGTAGCCGCATGCCTTCCGAAAGGTTGGGTTCGGGCGTTTCAATCACAAGATGGAAGTGGTTATCCATCAAACACCATGCATAGGTCTGCCATAACAGGCGTTCCACAACGTCCTCGTAGATCTCAAGGAATCTCCTGCGGTCGTGTTCGTTCAGAAAGACTTTTTGTTTGTTGTCCCCACGAGACATCACGTGGTAGACAGCGCCGGGGTATTCAAGTCTGAGGGGTCTGGTCATAATAAAAAAGCATAGCATACAATTGCTATAATTCAAGGGCCCAAAACCAAGGGACAATATTGATACTAAAAATATCCTTTTTTATATTGCTAAAAGCAGTATCATCCAGTAATATCAATATAATTTTTGTATCTATAGAACAAAAGAAGAGGGACATTTTGATGACCAAAAAATACGAGGAAACCCATCCGTGGATAACTTTTGATCTTGATCTGAGAATGGCAAGCCACAAGTTTTGGATGCTTCTGGGAGAGGCCCAGTCTAAATGCAGACACATATCGGGAGTTCCCCTTCGCCCTGAGCAGGCTAGGGAGCTTCACCAAATCTATCTAACCAAAGGGGTGCGAGCCACTACCGCCATAGAGGGCAATACCCTGTCTGAATCGGAAGTGAAGAAAATAATCGAGAACGATCTTAAACTGCCTCCCTCAAAACAATACCTGAAACAGGAGATCAGGAACATCGTTGAAGCTTGTAACGCCATTGCCGAAAGAGTGGGCAGTTCGTTGTCATCGGACGACAAAATAACTTTGGATGACATTCTAGATTTCAACCGAAGAGTGCTGAAGGACATTCCGGAAGTTGAAGACGCAGCCATCCCAGGTTCAATAAGGGATTTCCCGGTTGTCGCAGGTTCTTACAGGGGAGCTCCTGCAGAAGATTGCCAGTTTCTTCTTGAGAGGTTCTGCTCCTGGATGAACGAACCTTC
>LGGV01000069.1 GCA_001509095.1 Synergistales bacterium 58_81
TACCCGAAACGCAGCCTCTTATCGATCCCGAAACAGCTCCCAGGGAGAAGAAATGTCCCCGTGGTACCAAGCAGGTCCACGCAGAACTCGTCGGATGGTATATCCATGTCGTAGCCGACAAAGGCTGTTGTGCCGGCCCTTGGCGTTATCCAGTGGAAGAGAGGTTCGGAGTCGATCCATTCTCCGAGCAGGCCGACGCTCTCCCTGATGATCTTGAGGTTCCTTTCCATGATCTTTCCCTTGTTCTCCAATGCGACAACAGCCAGGGAGTCAGAAAGGGGGCCGCAGCTGATGGTGGTGTAGTCCCTCCTTGAAAAGGCCTCCTCGATGAAACCTCTGGGTCCGGTCATCCATCCGCTCCTCAGGCCTGCCAGGGAGAAGACCTTGGACATGCTGCCCGTGCTAACCCCTTTTTCGTAGATGTCGGCCATGGACGGGACCGAAACACCGGGTTCGTGGACCAGGCCGCGGTAGGCTTCGTCGCAGAGGATCCAGGCACCGTGCTTTCGGGCGATCGCTGAAATCTTCTCCAGCATCCCCCTGTCCATAAGCGACCCCGTGGGGTTGTTGGGGTTGTTCAGACAGATCAGGTCCACACCGCTTTCAGCCATCTTCCCGAGTTCTTCAGTATCGGGCAGCCAGGAGTTTTCGGGCCGCAGTTGAAGGATATCCACCCTCGCCCCGAAAGCCTTTGGGATGCTGGTGAGCTGCTGGTAGGTGGGCCAGACGCTGATAACCCTGTCGCCGGGCTCCACGAGGGTGAAGAGCGCCAGGAAGTTGGCTGCCGACCCGCCGTTCATGACCAGCACCCTCTCCGGGTCCCTGTCCTCGTAAAGCTCCCCTATCAGACCCCGGAGCCTTTCGCTCCCCTTTATGTCCCCGTAGGTCATCCGGGTGCCCAGGAGGTCTACCATGACCTCCTCCTTGCGGCCCGACATCTCGAGCAGTTCGTAGAGGACCAGCGAATCCACGCAGGTCTCTGCGATGTTGTTGACGGCAAGTGTCTCCCAGCGGTTCATCCACTGCTCTACGTTGATTGGGGTTGAGTTGAGGCAACTCTGAGGCAACTCGTTGATTTGACAGTTCCATGTCTGGCTGGTATAACCACCAATGCAAAATTTGGAAAGCTTTTTTCCTATTAGGAAAAAGGAGGAGGGAAATGAGCAGTCTTGAAAAGTCTCTCATGATCCTTAAACGCCTTGGCGATTCGCCATACGAGCTCAACCTTTCAGAACTTGCCTCTCACGTCGGAATGGGTAAAAGTGGTGCCTTCAAGCTGATAAATGTCATGAAGAAACACAACTTCGTAATTCAGGATCCTTCCTCGAAGAAATATCACCTGGGCCCCATAATGTTACGTCTGGGAAACGTATACAGCCGCTTCAAGGGAATAGAACAGATCGCGAAGCCCCTTCTCTTCCGCATTTCCAAGTCATTCCAAGAGACGACCTATTTGACCATCTGGGAAGGCGACAGGGCCTTTCCGGCCTACAAGAACAGCGTAAAAGACGGTATTTACGAGTACAACGATTTCATTGGCATGAGTCTTCCCCTGAACTCCGGTGCCTCAGCCATGGTCCTGTGCGCATACCAAGACCCCGGGCATATACGCGAGATCCTTGGATCCATGAAGCTGGAGAAAAGAACTTCGAAAACAATGACCGATCTTGACCAGCTGATGGACGAATACAGGATCATACGCGAAAGGGGTTACGCACTGGAGGATGAAACCTTCAGTCTGGGCATCCTGTCTATTGCCGTTCCTGTTTTTGACAAGGATCGGAGGGTATGGTCATGCCTTGCCCTTGCCGCACCAAAGGCCCATGCCACCGATGGGAATGTTGATGAATGGATACAAGCCTTGAAGGAAGGGGCTGAAGAGCTGTCGTACAATCTGCAGTTCAGACACTAGTAAAGGGAGGCGGTTCACTGAGAGGAGACTATTGTTGAATGGGAGGACAAACCAGAAAAAAGGAGAGATAGCCATGAAAAGAAATATTGCTTTTGCAGTTCTTGCCGTCTTCGTCCTTGGATGCTTCATAGTAACCGGGGCGGCTACCCCAAGTCTCGCCAAAGACAAGTTGACCCTCAAGGTCGCAGGCATTTCCGCCCCGGAATACCGTGGAACCAAATCACTATACACTATTAAGGATATTGTCGAAAAGGGGACCGAGGGGAGGATCATTCTTGATATCTTCCCTGCTAACCAGCTGGGAGATTACACACAGGTCTTTGAGGAAATCCGGCGTGGGACCATTGAGATGGGGCTCATATTCTTGCCGAGCCAATTCGACGTCATGCTTGAAGTAGGTTCCCTTCCTTTCCTGGCCGAGACGGGAGAGGGGATGCAGGAACAGCTATCCCCCGGCTCCTATGTCTACTCGATCATTGAGGATTCTCTCGACAAACTTGGGGTCAAGCTTCTGAGGATCTACGGTGATGGTTTTGTGGGTGTAGGGCTTGCCAGGAAACCAAAAGATCCGGTTAAAGCAGGCACGCCAAAGGATGCCATGATCAGGGTCGCTCCGCTTGCGGTCTACAAGGAGACAGCGGAGGATCTCGGATTCAGGACCGCAAGCATCCCCTATGCCGACACCTACAGTGCAATCCAGACAGGGGTCTGCGACGGTTGGATAGGAGGATCGTCACAGATAAACTATCTCAGCTTCCGTGACGTTATAAAGTATTACATTCCCTACAACTGCCTCTTCGACCAGACGGGCTACATAATCGGGAAGGATATTTGGAACAAGATCTCTCCCGAGGACCAGAAGGTCATCCTTGACGCCGTTAATGAACAGGCCGACAAGAGCTTTGCCGACAGTAACGCTGAGGACGTCGAATACCAGGAGAAACTCGCCGAAGCCGGTGTGGAGATAATCCCCATCTCCGGAAGTGAAATGGCCGAACTTGCGGAATACATTCGCAATACCACCTGGCCCAAGCTGGAGAGCACCTACGGCAAGGAAACCCTGGACAAGATCAAGGAATCGCTTCAATAGACCATCCCTTTCGCCGGGCAGGTTCACACCCTGCCCGGCGTTTCTCTGGAGGGGTCAAATGTGAATCTCATTGGATCGATCAAAAGGTCGCTTTTCTGGAAGTCGATCTTGGGTCTGCAACGTATTCTCTTGGTGCTAACCAGCCTTTTCGTTGTGCTGATAATGTGTGCCGAGGTGGTCCTGAGATATGTGTTCAAATCAGATCTTTTCGGGATCGAGGAGATAGTGGTAATAGCAGCTTTCTGGCTCTATTTCATGGGCAGTTCCTACGGGGTCTTCGAGAAGAGCCATGTCAAGGCCGATATCATCCCCCAGATGCTGAGACCCAGGGCAAGAGCTTTGCTCAGCGTATTGGTTAACTTCACCGTGTCGGCCCTCTGCATTCTGTTCACAGTATGGGCTGTAGGGATGGTCCGGTACAGCATTACCTGGATGCCAAGAACAACCGGGTTGAGGATACCCATCTACATTTCCCAATCTTCAGTTTTGTTGGGGTATGCCCTTATGTCCATGTATTCGATCGTCTACTTCATTGAAGATCTCTTTGTATTCGTTTCCATGGGCCGGGAGAGGGAGGCCTGATATGAGATCTGTCATCTGTTCCCGTTCCGCCAAGCACGATCGTGACAATGATTCTGCAGACTGTGTACGGACAAGAAATTGGAGGGAATGGGTATGGCGATAACCGTTGCCCTTTTGCTGATTATTATTACCCTTCTTCTCGGGCTGCCCGTTCCCTTCTGCTTCATGCTCTCCACCACCTTCATGGTGGTAACCCACGGTTACGACCCATCTTTCCTCTTGCCATACGGGTTCAGCCAGATGAGCTCCATCGTCCTTCTGGCTATCCCGTTGTTCATAATGGTGGGCGGAATGATGGACAGGGGGGGGATCGGGACTTCGCTGGTGAATTTTGTGGAAATTTTCGTGGGACGCATCAAGGGCGGTCTGGGGGTTGTTGCTGTCGTTTCCTGTGCCGTGTTCGGTTCGATCTCCGGAAGCTGTGCGGCGACCCTTTCCTGCATTGGGTCGATCATGTTCCCAAAGCTCAGGGAAAAGGGCTACCCCATGGGGCACAGTGCAGCCCTTGTCTCATGCGCTGCCCCGCTGGGGCTTTTAATTCCACCCAGCTCCCAGATGATCCTCTACGCCTGGGTCGGACAGCAGTCAGTGCTTGCCTGTTTCCTCGCCACGGTGGGGCCCGGTATTGTTCTGATGATCCTGTTGAGCGTTCTGAATCTGATCATGCTTCGGAAAGACCCGAACATAGAGGTCGTTCCTGCCATGTCCAGGCGAGAGAAGCTTTCCATGTTCAGAGATCGGGGCAAAAGAGCCGCGCCCGCCCTCTTCATGCCCTTTATTGTGCTCGGTGGAATATACGGCGGGATAATGACCCCGACAGAAGCGGCAGCCATGGCAGTCCTCTACTCGATACCTGTTGGATTCTGGGTTTACAGAGGTCTTAACCGCGGCAACTTCATCGAGGTCATCATTGAGACGGCCACCACGACGGGGGTCGTCATGCTGATGATGTACTGCATAATGATGTTGAGCAGGATCTACGTTCAGGAGAGACTCCCCGATATGATCATCAATACCCTCACAGCCGTCTCTACGAACAGGTACGTTATTCTGTTCATGATCAACATCTTTATGATAATCATCGGTATGATCATGGACGATGTGAGTGCCATGCTACTTTGCACCCCTATTCTGCTTCCGGTCGTCACCACACTGGGAGTTCACCCGATCCATTTCGCGGCTATCATCGGTACCAATCTGGGGATGGGTAATGTAACCCCTCCCACAGCTCCGACACTGTATTTTGGTGGCCGTATGGCGAAAACCCCGGTCTCGCAGATGATGAAACCTGCCCTGGTATTTATCACCTTTGCGTGGCTGCCGACACTGCTCGCTGTAACCTACTTGCCCGAACTCGCTCTCTGGCTTCCGCGACTGGTTCTCGGGGGCCGTATATAGGAGGTTAAACTATGGGGAAAATGGATTATCTTCAAGAAAAACCGATCGCTGTCCTCGGAGGAGGCGCTACTGCCCGTGGCCATGCGGCATGCGCGGCCCTTGCTGGGCGTGAGGTCAGGCTTTATGAGCTCCCGGATTTTTTCGAGGGACTGGGGTGCATAAAGGAAAACCGTGAGATCCGGCTCAGCGGGATCCAGGAAAGCCTCTACGGGTTCAAACG
>LGGV01000070.1 GCA_001509095.1 Synergistales bacterium 58_81
TATCCCTTCTCATTCTCGTTGACCTTTGTCTTCCTTCATGAGAAAATCACCATGGAGTTATTGGATGAAGGTCGCAAGAGATACCCTTTTCCCCTTCAAGGGGTTGGGGAGCCGAAGGGGCAAGTGCGGAGCTGTTGCATGAAACTCTCAGGCGAAAGGATTGCGGCTGGACAAGTCTCTGGACAGGCGCGGGGAAGCGTCGTCGGAGAGGTTTTCCCGCACGGGCTTTCTGGACAGAGAACCCACCTATTCAGTGAATAGGGGGTTTTTCGGTGTTCCAGGAGATCGAGTGCCTTACTAACAACGCCCGGCTTTGAAACATCTCCTCAAAAGCCACCTTCGTTGAGGGTGGTCCCGTCTGTGTTCTAACCCTTGCGAGAGATCGCCTCCATGCCGGATGGCAGCTTCTTACCCATCCCCTCTACGGTAACGTTCAGCCCTCTCAGCAGCCCTTCAGGAGCGTTCTTGTGGGTCTGTCAGACGAGAGCAAGCCTGTAGACCTTGACTCTCTCTCCATACTTGAGAGGGCCATCGGACTGTACAGGTCTACGGACGGAGTATGGGACAAGACCGGTGAGGAACACCCTCACCTGGAGGATTTTGCAGATCTTGACGTTCATCTGATGCGTGACAGCCTGGAGAAATACGGGTTGTTGAAGTGAGAGCGGGTCAGAGTGTTTCCGGGGACCAGGGAGCAGGGTCCCTTTGGGGCGGAGAATACCGAAGGGAGGTGAAAAGAGTGATCGAGCTGAACAAGGATAACTTTGAAGATGAGGTCCTGAAGAGCGACATGCCGGTACTGGTCGATCTTTGGGGTCCGAAGTGCGGTCCCTGCCTGGCTTTGATGCCGCAGGTGGAGGAGCTCTCCCACGAGTTCGAGGGCAAGGTCAAGTTCTGCAAGCTTAACGTTGCCGAGAACCGCAAACTTGTCATTTCCCTAAGGGTAATGGGAGTACCGACCTTCCTGTTCTACAAGGGGGGGGAGATCGTCGACAGGTTAAGCGGGGCAGAAGCAGTCCCTGACACGATCAGGGCAAAGGTAGAGAAGCTGGTCTGATCGCGATCGGTATTTCGAAAGGGGGGAAACCTAATTGGAACTTAAGATCCAGAAAGTGTCCGTCAAGGCCCTTTCGGAAGGTGACAAGACTACCTTCGATGCCGGAACTCTCAAGGTCAACAGGCAGGAGATTGTCGACATGCTGATGAAGGACCAGAGGTTCTCGAGTGTCAGGGTAGAGCTTGCCCGGCCGGGGGATAGCACAAGGATCATCCCCGTCAAGGATGTTGTCGAACCAAGGTGCAAGGTGGAGGGCCCCGGAGAGGTGTTCCCGGGCTTCATCGGTGATGTCGAGACGGTGGGGCAGGGGACGACGCTGGTCTTGGGCGGTGCGGCGGTGGTCACCTGTGGAAAGATAGTGGGTTTCCAGGAGGGTATCATCGACATGTCCGGCCCCGGAGCAGACTATACTCCCTTCTCGAAGACCTTCAACGTTGTCCTGGTCGTTGAGCCTGTGGAGGGTCTGGAAAAGCACGACTACGAGTCCGCCTGTCGGCTTGCCGGCCTCAAGGTGGCCCACTTCCTGGCATCTGCCGCAAAGGGTACATCCGAGGGCGAAGTGGAGACCTACGAACTCCCCGACCTGGCCAGGGCCATGACCTCCTTCCCCGGACTCCCCAAGGTGGCTTACCTGTACATGCTTCAGTCCCAGGGTCTTCTTCACGACACATACGTCTACGGCGTCGATGCCAAGAGGATCATCCCGACCCTGATCCACCCCAACGAGGTAATGGACGGGGCGATCGTATCCGGCAACTGCGTCTCGGCCTGTGACAAGAACAGTACCTATTCGCACCAGAACAATCCCATAATCGACCATATGTACAGGAAGCACGGCAAGGACTTCAACTTTGTCGGTTGCATCATCACCAACGAGAACACCACCTTGGCCGACAAGAAGCGCAGCTCCTCCTATGCCGTGAAGCTGGCAAAGATGCTGGGGGTCGAGGGTGTGATCATCAGCGAGGAAGGCTTCGGCAATCCTGACACGGACCTGATCATGAACTGCCGAAAGGCAGAGCAGGCGGGCATCAAGACCGTCCTTGTCACCGACGAGTACGCGGGAAGGGACGGCGCAAGCCAGTCCCTGGCAGACGCGTGCCCGGAAGCTGATGCTGTCGTCACTGCCGCCAACGCGAACGAGACCGTTGTTCTCCCCAGGATGGAGAGGGTAATTGGACTCCCTGATACTGCTAACGTTATCGCCGGGGGGTTCGAGGGCTCTCTAAGGGAGGACGGTTCCATAGAGGTGGAGATCCAGGCCATAACCGGGGCTACCAGTGAGCTCGGCTTCAGCCGGATCGGCGCCTACACTATCTAGCTGTACCTTTGCTGGAACATTTCTGATCTCAAAGGAGGTGCCGGATTTGGGCAAACTGGCAGGAAAGAAGGTCCTCCTTCTCGGCGAGAGGGATGGAGTAGCCGCTCCCGCCATGGAGGAGAGCCTCAAGGGCTGCGGTGCTGACATAGTATTCTCCGTTACGGAGTGCTTCGTCTGAACCGCCGCGGGAGCCATGGACCTGCAGAACCAGCAGCGCGTCAAGGACGCAGCTGAGAAGTACGGGGCGGAGAACCTGGTAGTGATACTGGGATCCTCCGATGCCGAGGGAGCCGAGATATACGCAGAGACGGTTACCAACGGCGATCCCACCTTCGCAGGTCCACTGGCAGGAGTCCCGTTGGGACTCGCGGTCTACCACGTTTTCGAGCAGGATATAAGGGACGAGGCAGATCCTTCGGTCTGGGAAGAGCAGATCGGGATGATGGAGATGGTCCTCGATACCGAGGGCCTTGCCAACGCTGTCAAGGGAGTTCGGGAACAATACGGGAAATACACCCTTTAGAGGGTTGCCCCGAAGAGAGGGGGGAAATGTTTATATGGCGTACAAGGTAGTCCACTATATCAACCAGTTCTTTGCAGGCATCGGCGGCGAGGAGATGGCCGGTCACAAGCCTGAAGCCAGGAAGGGTTTCGTAGGCCCTGGACAGGCACTGAACGCGGCCCTGGGCCCCGATGCGGAGATAGTGGGGACCGTAATTTGCGGGGACACCTACTTTGCCGACAACCTTGAAAAGGCCGAGAAAGAAGTCCTCGAACTGATCGCGTCCTTTGCGCCCGACGGCGTCATCGCCGGCCCTGCTTTCAACGCCGGGCGTTACGGCACTGCCTGTGGTGCGGTATGCGAGTCGGTGAGAAAGAGCCTGGGCATCCCGACCGTATCGGGCATGTACCCGGAGAACCCCGGGGTGGATATGTACCGAAAGTCGACCTATATCGCCAGGACGGCCGACAGTGCCAGGGGCATGAAGAACGCCGTTCCCGTGATGGCCGGCCTTCTCCTCAAGCAGCTCAAGGGGGAGAAGATCGGAAAGCCCGACGAAGAGGGCTACATCGAGAGAGGCGTGAGGGTGAACTGCTTCATGGACAAGATAGGGGCCGAAAGGGCCGTCGATATGTTCGTGAAGAAATTGAAGGGAGAGCCCTTTACCACAGAGTACCCAATGCCAAGCTTTGACAGGGTCCCACCGAATCCTCCGGTGACGGACATGAAGAATTCCAGGATCGCCCTGGTGACGTCCGGAGGAATAGTCCCCAAGGGCAACCCCGACCACATCGAGGCCTCGAGCGCTTCCAAGTACGGGGAGTACAGTCTTGCGGGCGTTTTGAAGATCGACTCGTCGACCCATGAAACGGCTCACGGCGGCTATGATCCGACCTATGCCAACATCGACCCCAACAGGGTCCTCCCCGTTGATGCGATGCGCGAGCTTGAAAAGGAGGGCGTCTTCCGCAAGTTCCACGAGACCTTCTATACCACCGTTGGTAACGGTACCTCCGTGGGCAACGCCAGGCGCTTCGGTGCGGAGATCGCCCAGAAGCTCAAGAACGATAACGTTGACGCCGTGATCGTCACCTCAACCTGAGGGACCTGCACTCGTTGCGGCGCAACGATCGTCAAGGAGATAGAAAGGGCGGGACTTCCCGTTGTTCATGTCTGCACCATAGTCCCCATTTCTCTAACGGTCGGAGCGAACAGGATAGTTCCGGCCGTGGCAATTCCTCATCCTCTGGGAGATCCTTCGAGGACTCCCGAGGAGGAGAAGAAGATCAGGCGGGCCCTAGTCGAGAAGGCACTGAAGGCACTTCAGACACCCGTCGAGGACCAGACCGTTTTCAGCGATTGAGTTTACCGGGATGGCCCGGGCTTATTGCCCGGGCCATCCATCAACAGAAACGGAGGGAGGAGCCGCCCATGGCTCATGTTGCGATCAGGGGTTATTCCTACTGCCTTAGCCATACCCCGGAACTGGCACTTCACTACGGGAACAC
>LGGV01000071.1 GCA_001509095.1 Synergistales bacterium 58_81
AGTCATCCCCCAGGACAGATCCGAACAGGGCAAGACGGCGGATTTTATTCCTCAGACAGAACTTTACGATCTCCTCCTGCGGAATACTGATCCGTAGACCCATCGGGCGTGTCACCTCCTTGTTTCTGTTCCCATATTATATCCAATGTTTGTTGACCTTGTTAAAAATCCCCGCCGGCATCGCGTTCTTCCGGGATGCCTCCACAGAAGGTTTGTCAAATTTGTATGGACTGACACCTGTAAGGTTCACAGGACGATGGGATCCCGGTAAAGACTGGAATGGCGGATCTGTTCGAAAGTGAAGGCTCCTGGTCCTGACATTTACGGTCGGCAGATATACCAGCAGGTCCAGGAGGACAACGGCAAAGCATCCACCCGCCTGAAAGATCTCTCCATCTCTCCCGGAGCGCGGGCAATAAATTCCTTGTAGCAGCTCCCTTCCATTTTTTCTATGACTGATATGGAAAAGCGTGATCTCCCGCCGAAATCGTGAAACAAAACCAGATCTTTGCCGACTCTGGCCGATTCTCTGTAAAGTTTTTCCCTGTCGGCAACGGGAAGCCCATGAGCTACATAAGCACTGACAACAACATCAAAGTGATCATCCGGGAAAGTCAGACCCTCCAAAAAATCCTGTTCCAGGCATTGGAGCCCGTTTTTCAGGCACAGCTGGACCATAGCCGGAGATGCGTCAACAGCCGTCACACTGTAACCGAGATCCTGCCAGCAACGGCCGAACGCCCCCGTTCCGCTGCCCAGATCAAGCACGGTTTCACATCCTGCAATATTCAGTTCGGATATGTGTTTTTTTATAACCCACGAGTAACCGAGGACCTGTGGTTTGAAGAAAAGCCCGTAAAATGGTGCGATAAACTGAAACTTTCTCACATGGGGATTCATCGAAAGCCTTCTTTCCAGGGGTAAAGCAGGGCGTCTTTCGTTGTTATCATTCTACACAAGTCCGGGTGCAGGGAGGAACTGGCAATGCGCATACCTGCAAACCTGGCTATTTTCAAAAATGCTTAATGCAGTCCATTGAAAATATACAACATCGTCGAACAAGAGCCCTCCATAAGGATTTGTCAAATACCTACGGGCTGACCTATATAAGGTTCCTATTTTATGAACAGGTCGGGTATCCAGGTGACAAAGGGAGGAAATGCTACCATCAGTACTAGGATCAGGGCCATGGCTCCGAGAAATGGACCCAGGAAACGGAAGGAATCCTCATAACGGACATTTGCTATCTTGCATGCAGCAATGAGGTCAACCCCCAGCGGTGGTGTGTTGGCTCCAATGGCAAGGTTGACGCACACCATTACTCCGAGATGTATCGGGTCCATACCGAGCTGGGACATGATGGGGGAAAAAATCGGAAGAACTATGATGATTATGGCTATGGTCTCCATGAACATTCCCAGGACAAGAAGAAGCAGATTGAAAAGAAGCAGGACGATCCAGTAGTTTGTGGAGATCGACAGGATGAAGTTGGCCACTTTCTGGGGGATGTCCTCCGAGGCCAGTATCCATCCAAACAGGTTCGCCGCAGCTATGATGAAGAGGACCACTGCGCTTACCCTGGCAACTTCCAGGCTGATCCCGAAAAGTCTTTTTACTGTTACCTTGCGGTATACGAACATCGACAGGACCAGGGCGTAAAGGGCGGCCACCCCTCCAGCTTCCGTTGCGGTAAAAATGCCTTTGAGTATCCCTCCCAGAATGATGACCGGAGCAAGAAGGGGGAACAGTGCGCTCTGGAATGTTGAAAGTCTTTCGCCCCATGTTGCCTTCGGCAGACGGGGATATTTCTCCTTTACGGAAAAAAGGTAGGCTATCACCATTAGCGCAGTACCTGTTGCAACTCCGGGAAGTATGCCTCCCAGGAAAAGCTTGCCGATCGACACACCCATGGTCACTCCCAGTATTACCATGACTATGCTTGGAGGAATAACTGTGGCCAGAGCTCCTGAGCACCCAAGAAGAGTAGCGCTGAAGGGCGGCTTGTATCCCTGGTCCTTCATTGCAGGAAGCAGGATGGATCCTATTGCGGCAACGTCCGCAACCCCCGATCCTGATATTGCTCCGAAGAACATACAGGAAACCACCATTACCATGGCCATGCCTCCATGGATGTGCCCCACCAGTGTTGAAGCAAATCTCATTATCCTTGGAGTGATATCCCCTTCCGCCATAAGGCTTCCGGCCAGCAGGAAAAGCGGGATCGCAAGCAGGGTGAATGAGTCCACGCCGACCACCATCCGCTGGGCAACTACCAGCAGAGGCACAGTAGACTCGAATATCAGGTAAGCGGTACCGGAAACTGCTATCGCAAGAGCTATAGGGACCCCTATGATGATACAGAACCCCATTACCACAAGCAGTGTAAGCATTTCCCGTTACCTCCAGTCCCCAGCCGGAGGAGCCTGCCCGGCCCCCGGAAGATCACGCTGTTCACCGGGGATGGAAGGGAAGGCCAAAGCAAGTATCATAAGCACAAAGCCGACTGGCAGAGCCAGATAAAGGAGACCCGCCGGCATCTGGAGTGAAGTTGTACGCATGGACCATGTCCTGGTGACCACCTGCCACCCCGACCATGTCCCTATAACTAGAAAAACAGCAATTATCAGCGTGGCCGCGATTTCCAATATCCTGCGCAGTTTCTTTGATCTGATGGCATCCAGGACCAGCGTGACCGACATATGCTCTCTTCTTCTGGCGGCCTCGGCCGAACCGAGAAAAGTGATCCAGACCAGCAGGGTCTGAGACACTTCAGCACCCCATGGTAAAGGTGCATGGAATACATACCGGGCACTCACCTCTATCACAACTTCAGCGAAAACGACAAGAAGGGCGATGGAAAGGAACACTTCCACCGCCCTGAAGAGAATATCCCGGGACTTATTCGCCATATTTCCTCAAAAGGTCCATCATTTCCTTGCCGAAGACAGATTCATACTCCTGCCAGACCGGCTGGACAGCTTCCTTGAATGCGGCCTTGTCCACCTGGTTGATCTCCATGCCCTTCTCTTTGAGTTTCTCCATGAAGTCCTTCTCCTGGGCCTGGATCTGCTCCCGCTCCCTGTCGCGCCACTCCATGGCCAGCTTTTCCACAATTGCCTTGTCCGTGTCAGAGATCCTGTTCCAGACCGAACTGTTCACACAAAGAAGAGCCGATCCCCAGATATGCCCGCTCATTGAAAGGTACTTCTGGACCTCGTAGAAGGCACTGGAGTAGATGATGGCCAGGGGATTTTCCTGGGCATCCACAACACCCTGCTGAAGGGCGGTATAAAGTTCGCCGAAATTGATCGGCATTGGGGAGGCGCCCAGGGTATTGAATGTGTCGAGCCGCATTTTATCAGGCGTTACACGGATCTTCATACCTTCCATATCAGCCGGGACGACGATCGGTTTCTTGCTGTTGGTTATGTTCCTGAAACCGTTCTCCCACCATGCAAGGCCCTTGATCCCCTTTGAATCCAGGATCTCGAGCAACATATCCCCGATCTCGCCATCCATTGCATCGTATGCAGCCTGGTGGTCTTTCCAGGCATAAGGCAGTGCTTCTATTCCGAACTTGGGTTCGATGGACTGAAAAGAACCTCCACCTATCAGACCGCCGTCTATGGTCTGCAGTGTAAGACCCTCGATCACATCCTTCTCATTGCCCAGCTGGGCGCTCGGGTATACCTTTACCACCACTCTGCCTTCAGTTTCCGCTTGAACCGCTTCCGCAAACCCTTCAAGGTTGGTGTTCCAGGCGTGATCCGGGTTGAGGACATGGCCTATCTTGATCTCCACCGCAGCATAGCCGGGGACAGCAAGCATGGTAAGCAGAGCTGCCGCCATAAAGAGAAGAACCAGTTTTTTCATCACTGCATCTCCTTCCTAAATGTTCGCGACAGGCCTGAAGTTCAACCGTTCTGTCAGAGGTGTCTCCAGGTTGATGATAATGGAATGGCACGCTGCAGGTTCCGGATGCCTGTTGCGAGGTTACATTGATTAAATTATATCACCGCCAGGTTGGAAATGCCTGCGATCAAGATCTGATCAGCCAGATCTATCCCTCAAAAGGTACAGCTTTTTCTGGACAAAACGAAAGCAGGTAATTACTATGAAGGTAAGTTTAACAGTTAGCTAAATGTTAAGATATTATAAAAGGGGGTGGCTTTTTGAGAGGGAAGTTCAGTATCCAGAAGGACTATGTCTACAAGATGCCGGTACACTTTGGAGGTGAGCCCTTTGTCGGGACATGACCACCATCTGCTTGAAATTCGAGACGGAGCAGGAAGCCCTCCTGAAGATCATACACGAAGACTTTGAACTCCTGGAGCCCGTGGTGAACGTCCAGTACGCCAACTGCCGTGAGGTGGGCTGGATGTCAGGCGGGGAATACCGGCTGATCCAGCTCTCCTCACCTGTCAGGTACATGGGCAACCCCGAGGGGCTTGAAGGCCAATACCCCCTGGTGATCTGGGAGAACAAGGCCTGTCCTATTATCGGTGGCCGCGAGGAAGACGGGATGCCTAAGATCTTCGCCGACATAGCCTCTGAGCGCCATTGGGGGGAACACTGGTTCACCAGCGCCAGTTACGAATGCAACACCTTCCTCACCATCGACCTGGAAAGGAAAGAGGAACTGGGTGCCGGTGAGATCGCAAAAATGAACGAACACTCCAAAACCAACGTTTTCGGCTGGCGTTATATCCCCAACATGGGGAAGGGAGGAGCTTCCCTCAGCCATGCCACACTCTACCCCCAGGAGGCCATCGCAACACAGGTATGGATCGGCGAAGGCAGCATAAAGTGGAACCCTCTCACGCTTGAGCAGAACCTGGTACAGTACAGTATCATCAGCACCCTGGCACAGTTGCCGGTTATCAGGTTCCTGCCCGCAATTATGATGAAAGGATCTTCCAGGCTGAATGTAGGGGATTCAAGGCCCCTTCCTTAAAGTCCAGAGGAGGTTTGATATGGAAGGATACTTCGAGAACAAGGTCTCTGTCGTAACCGGCGCTGCATCAGGGTTGGGCCTCGGCATCTCGGAACACCTGCTTTCAAAAGGCGCCAGGGCCGTCTTCATGGGTGATCTTAAAGAGGAGAACCTGAACAGGGAATCGGAAAGGCTGAATGAGCAGTTCCCGGGCAGAGTCCATCCGGTCCTTACCGATGTTACAAAACTTGAGCAGGTCCAGAGACTGATCGAGGCGGCAAGCTCCTTCGATGGCCATCTAGACTTCGTCTTCAACAATGCCGGTATGGGCATGACCCTACCTACGGAGCAGATAACCTTCGACATCTGGAGGTTCATCGTGGACCTGAACCTCATGGGAGTAGTTTACGGCACTTACACGGCCATTCCCATAATGCGGAAGCAGGGGTACGGACATATCGTGAACACCGGATCTGTTGCAGGACTGTTCCCGATCCCTTACCAGGCGGTTTACGCGGCCTCCAAGGGGGCCGTCATCCGAATGACCGAGAGTCTGCAGTATGAACTGGAGGCTGAAGGGCTCAATTTCAGCGTCTTCTGCCCAGCAAATGTCAAAACAGCCATTTTCAATGGCCTGACGCCACCGCCCGATTCGATCACTGTGGATGAAGCGGTGGAATATGTCTTCCAGGAACTCGAGAAGAAGAATCTATTGATAATCCTCCCGGAAAGCTCCCGGCAGTTCGATGCCCTCTTCCGGCAGGACAGGAATGAATTCGACAGGGTCGCCCGTCAGATTGCAGCAGAACGCAGGGAGAACTACCGTACCAGGGGGACATATTATTAGACAAGATCGATGATCACTGATGCAGAAAAGAAGCAGGGGCCCTAAGGGCCCCTGCTTCTTTTCTATCGTGAAACCATCAGGCTGACGAACGGACAGCTTCTTTCTGCATTCCGTCTATGACGGACATTATGTGCATCAGGTAGAGAAGAAGTCCCCCGTTGGCGGCCAGAATAACGCCTATCACCATCCCGGGGATCAGGTTATGGATCAGCATGGAAGTACCGAACATGATCGAAACGACGTTCATAGCCACCTGGACCACGTTGAGCCTGATCAGTATTTCCGGGACAGGGCCGGATCCCCGTCCGTGACCTTTGATGATGGGGGTAAAGATCCTCTTCAGCATGAGGCCGCCCCCGAGAATGTTCAGCACTCCGATAAGGATCGTCAGCGGGGGGGCCAGGATCCCGGGTATGATGCATGACACAACACCCAGAGAAACGAAAACGAGCCCGATGATGATCATCAGCCACGTCCGGGGGAAAGGACCGATGGGGGAATTACCGGTCGCAAGCATCTGGAGGGCCAGTATTACCATCAGGAGCCCGATCTGGGCGCTTCCGGAAAAGGGGAGCCTTCCCAGGCTCACCGGCACGAGAAGCATACCGAGCAGGACCATGAAAAT